>JAHDBF010000003.1:0-57828 GCA_020630525.1 Saprospiraceae bacterium | reverse complement strand
TGTACATCAATAATGGCTTCATAAAATATATACCAGCGACCATAAATACCAAAAGAAGGATAACTTCTAAGTTAGCTTCTACCTCATGATATGCATGTTTTGCAGTCGTTAAGTTAAGTGCTACTGCTTGTATCGCCAGTAAACCACCAGATTGTAATGGATAACATTTTAAAGCCATTGCTAGTGTAAAAATAAATTCCGCGATAAAAATCCATGCAGTCACTACAGGACCAAGCATATAATATGATAAGACATTAAATACAAGGAAGGCTAAAATTGTAATCTTAAACCATTTTGGGCTATTCCCTAAAAAGTATTTAAACATATGTACTTGATTTTAAAAGACTTAGCTTAGTCTAAATTTCAAAAAAATAAACCGTAAAATTAACTTTTTTGTGTAGATATTAGCTTGTATTCTCTTATTTTAAGAGAATTTCTTGAGACCAATTGAGTAAGTTGACATGCTTACTTAAAATCGGAGGCATTGAAGATGTTTTTGACACTAACTGCAAGATGCAATGGAATGTGTACAATTGCATTAATATTTTCTTCTGTAAAAGAGAATTTTGTTAAGTCTAGATCTTGAACTTGAGCAGAAATAATAATTTTATCTGCATCGTTGATTGCTCCAATTCTTTCATCGATCATAGATTGTATTACCTTTAAATAATCACCAAAAGAAATCTGTAACATTTTATCCAACTCACTTTTGATCCTACCTTTCAGCATCCAAGCTAGTGCTTTATGTAAGATGTTTTTTGTCAATAATTTTATTTCAATATCTCTAGTTGTAAAAGCCTTTTTTTTCTTATTGTAATCTGGTATTCCAGACAGAAATATTTGACCATTATAAGTGCCTTCTACATCTGCGATGATGCCTAGTTTATCCTCATATCCTTTTACTTCCAGATGTTTTATTGTGATTTCATTTCCATTTTCTTGGAATGACAAACCTACAAAATTTTCATTGAGGACATCATTGATTTTTTTAAATTCAAACAAGGTGTTTATGTAAAGATCAGAAATTTCTTTGTCATCTTCATACCAAGAAAAAGATGGAAATTTGGTTTCACTTTTTGTCAAATCTGATTCGTCTTGGCTAACGATGGACTGACCTGTTACTTGGATTTTTCCAGTAGTCCATTCTTGATTATTCAATGCGCCAGTCATCATAAATGTATCAGCGACGATTTTTAGTTTAGTACCAGATTTTTCATCTATTAAAAATGGTTTTGCAATTCCAGCAATGACTTCTGTCATTTTTTGTCTTAGATCTACTTCTTCTCTGATCGACCGATCTATTTGATCTATGATTCTGTCTTTAGATTTATCAATAACTACATTCATTATACTTTCTATAGGTAGTGAAAACATACCCATTTTAGCCACTGGTTTTTCGACCCACTGATAATCTACTAGACTTGTTTCCGAACTCATATTCCATGCATCATCAATATCAAGTGCTGTTACTAAAGAAAGGTCAATAATGCCTTCCGCCTTTATTGTTTTTAAAAACGTTTCTTTGCTCGCAATGATAGAAAGCGGAAAATTTACCAAGACATTTTTTCCTTCAAATTCTATGGTAGCATTTCCTTTTTTTCTTAGAATAATATCCATGCCTTCTACTTCCATATCATTGGCAAGTAACGAATCAATCATACTATTAAAAGTATTATTGATTGCATCTTTGTTTAATTTATAGTTTAATCTAAGGATGGAATTTTTCATAAGTAATTTGGATGATGTTGGGCTATCTTCTAGGTATTCTATTTCTCCCTCGTCTGTAATTTCTTCTATTACATTAGTTGTCCTTACTTTATCTTTTTTAGAGCAGGAGCTTAAGGTTGCTACAAAACAAAATATTGAAATTAATAATTGAAAATAGAAAATATATGTTTTCATTTCTAGAATATCTTTAACTAATTGTCTGATTTAGAAGCAAGCGTTCTTGGTTAATGGTAATATTGTTAACCAAAGAGTCATTATTTTGCTTTACTTCTTCTTAACTCAATTGCCAATATATAATTTTTGATTCGACGTTAACTTTATTCCATTTTCAATAAATGAAACAGGCTTTCTAGATTTTTTGATTTGAATAATTAAGAATGGATTGATAATATCGGTATCATTTTTAACATTTGAATTGAGTATATCATAATCGATGATAATTTCAAATGGTGTTTCTTTTATACGATTAATCTTAATCTGATCAAATCCTTGATCGTTTTCTCCGATAAAAATTTGAGCAAGCATTTTCTTTTTATAAATGGATTTATCATTTAGTCCATATTTACGTCGAAACAATCCATTTGTATATTCTAAGTTAAAATATTTATTGAAGCAGACTATCTTAAGGTTATTGAAAGGAGAATCATTCCCTTCAGCAATTATTTTATAATTTAAATCAAGCCCATCTTGACTAGAAATACTTAGAGATATTAGACTAAATAAAAAAATCAAAAATTGCACTTTCATAATTCAAATTTTCTATTTAATAATACATTCATAGATAAAAGTAATGAATATAATACCTAAATAAAAAATAAGATCCTTTACTGCTATTGTTTCTGAATATAACCTCCAAGATTTTCAGCTACAGATTCCCAAACCTTTTTTAAAATGGATTTTTCAAAAGTTATATTATTTCAGAAAGCAATGTAGATGTATTATTGGCTTGGAATAAATGCATTCAGAAATATTCTCAATTTGTTCTATATTTTAATGATTTTTTGTGTGCTTTTTCCATCTCCATAATCTAATACTACGAAATATACACCACTTGATAATTCACTCAAATTATAATAGAAAATATTTTTTCCTGATGACAAAATACCATTTTTAAATCCATCTAATATTATCTCATTTCCAATTTGATCTAAAAATTTAATTTTAACTTCTTCCTGAGAGGCCAAAGATAGTTCTAGGTTAATTAAATCAGCGGTAGGGTTAGGAAAAACGTTCATCTCTAATTTCTTGATATCAGATTTTATAGAAATGATTGAACTATAATTACTTTTTCCTTCTAAATCTATTTGCTTTATTCTGTAATAGTTGTTTACCCCATCTTCTATATTATAATCAACAAAAGAATAATTTTTTACACCAATTTCATCAGTGGCAATTTGCTTACCAATAATAGAAAAAGAATTCCCATCAATACTTCTTTCTAATTCGTAATGAGAAACATTTACTTCATCTGCAACAGTCCAATTTAATATGTTTTTATTATTATCATTAACACCAGAAAAGCTAATCCAATTTACTGCGACAGTAACATTAATGGTGAATCCCGCAAGAATACTATTAAGATTACTACCAGCTTCCAGACTGAAAACTGAAGTTGTATTCTCTCCATTTACATTGTTTAAATCTGTACTCATTGGATCTTGAATAGTTAATTCTGTAGCAGTATAGATTCCAGGAGGATCAAATAACAAGTAATAATCATTAGGCATTATCTCTTCAAAAAAATATTTACCGAGAATATCTGTTACTGTGCTCGATACTATAGAATCCGATTCGGCATCTATTAAGAATACCTCTACATCATTAATTCCAAACTCATCCAAGTTGAAAACACCATTAAAATTTCGATCATCAAAAACACATCCAGAAAGCGACGCTGTATTTGACAAAGGTAAAAACCCAGCATCGATTGACATTAAAGTCATCCCTGAATCAAGCGTATACATGCGTGTGGTATTGTCTCCGTTTTCATGATTTACATCAGAATTCATTTCTTGTTCAGCATTATTTGCAGTGGTTAACTCATATCCTTCAGGTGCTTTAAATTGCAAATAATAATCTCCTGGTGATAAATATTCAAATAAATACTGCCCGCCGTTGGCTGTTACTTGAGTAGCTATCACTTGATCGGTGTATCCGTCTATCAGACAAACAGTTACCCCATCTAATCCTTCCTCACCAATATCTTGCATGCCATTCCCATTGGTATCAATCCAAACTAAATCTCCCAATGATGCCATAGCATAATATCCTGCACCAATATCACATTTTTCCTCTCCTGACATTACAGTAAAACTGTGTGTTGTTTGAGGGCCATTTATATCTGTAACGTCACTGTCCGTTTCTTCGCTTCCGATATTTGGAATAGCAGAAACCAATCCAAAAGGAGGCATATCAAATTGCAAGTAGTAAGTTCCAGGTGAAACACATGCTTTGAAATAACCATCATCAGAAGGCGAAGCACTACCTGATGTATTAATCCCAGAAGTTAACGATTCGTAAAAATCAAAAGTGCCACTTTGGTTTTGCTTAAAAATATCAATTGAAATGCCATTTATTCCGTTCTCGGAATCATCATATTGATTATTTCCATTAATATCAAACCAGATTCTATCACCTACAGGTATGCACATATATAACCCTAAGTCAATATCAATTCTATCAGTACCTACAACTTCAAGTAACCTTGTAGAACCGTCACCAAAAGTATCATCTACATCACTATTTAAATCTGGATTTAATGCATTCGGCAAGGTGGATTCATATGATTCTGGAATGACAAAAACTAAATAATAATTTCCTATAGAAATATTTTCAAAAAGATAATTTCCTGATGAATTCGTAAATGTCGATTGGATTAAAAATCCATTTTCGGTATATAAATTAACCGCAATGTTTTGAATGCCTTCTTCATTAATCTCTTGAATACCATTACCATTTAAATCGTGCCATACAAAATCACCGATAGAGCCGACTGCATCGCAATCAATTGGATCTACGGTAATATTTTGTGAGCAAAATGTTTCTGTTTCTTCATCTGCTATGGCAAAAGTTCTTTTTATAACATATGGATTATCTAAACAGCCATTGCCAGAAACATTTTCAAAAGCAGAAATGACTACATCACCACAAGGTGGGAAATCTATACTTATACTTCCGTCCAAGGATTCAAATATTGCCCAATCAGTAATACCGTTTAACTCAGGCAAATCATCTAGAAATTCAGCAGGAATAATCGGCACTTCTTCTATTGAAGCGAATGGTCCTATGCTCGATGGACAAACCACTGAAAGTTCGCAACAAATATCTTTCTCTGATTCTAGCTCAAAGTCACATAAAGACTGGCATCCATTTGCATCTACAACGGTAAGCGTATATGATCCTGATAATAAATTTGTTGCTACTGCAGAATTTAACGTATTATCATGCGCCCAGAAATAATTATATGGAGTTTCACCACCAGAAGGAGATACAGAAATTATTCCACTATTATCTTCATCACATATTGGACCAATCAGATTTGCCTCACAAAATAAATCTACCTCGCAACACGGTCTGCGCGTTACAGAAGTAAAGTTAGTGCAATTATTAGCATCGATTATATTTACTGTATAAGTTCCAGGGGACGCATTTACGATGTCTTCATCATCAGAATTGAATCCGTTTGGACCAAACCACTGAATAGAAAATGGCGGCAATCCTTCTGGTTCTAAATCAATATTTATGGACCCATCACTATTGCATGAAGTTCCAAAATTAAACTCGACAGGAATATGATCAATTTCGACATCTTCTTGAATTATACATCCGTGACAATCTCTAATAAAAACTTGATATTTACCAGGCACAACATCATTAAATGTATTTATCGTTTGATAACTATTTCCTTGATCAATACTAAATTCTAATTTACAATTGTTGTTTGAATTTGAGGCATTAATTATAACATCATATAAAGACTGTTCACAATCAGTCAAGGTATTCTGGATTGAAACAACTTCTGTTACATCAATATCTTGAATTACATATGTACAAATAGCTCTACACTGCACAGCATCTGTAACGGTAACTGTATATGTTCCATTTTTTAAACCAGAGACTGCCGAACTATTTAAGCTATTATCATGAGACCAAGAAAAAATGTATGGTCCGACTCCTCCTATTGGTGTTACCCTTATACTTCCATTATGATCTTGAATACAGTTATTGTTATTAATTTCTGCATTACAGAACTGAGAAGAATTGCAACAATCCTCTTTGACAAATCCTGTTATTACTTCACAAGATTCGCTATTGGTAATTGTAACCACATAGATTCCTAAAGGACCATTGACAATATCTTGCGATGAGGAAACAAATCCATTAGGACCTTCCCAATTGTATGAATAAGAATCATTTGAAGGATTCAATTCCAGATCAATTGTAACTTGATCATCTGCACAATCAATATTGTTAGCAATTGCTGTGAAAGGATTTTCTTGCAGTAGAATAATTTGTGTAGTATCTATACAGTCATTAATATCTCTAACCACTATATCATAAGTACCTACTTGTAATTCTAAAAAACTGCTTGACGTGTGAAAACTTATACCTCCATCAATACTGAACATATTATCGGCAGATGGGTTTTCTACAATGATATGAATACTTCCATTTTTCTCTCCGCAACTTGGATTTTCATAATCCAAATCAATAATATCAATTGAGGATGGACTTGAAATATCTATTAAACAAACAGCAAACGATCCTTCAGTATCTGTAACCGTAATACTGTAAAGATCATCTATTAAGTCATTTGCAATATTAGACTGTAATCCACTATTATGAGACCATTGATAATCGTAAACACCAGTACCTCCTGATGGATTTAATTGTATTTGTGCTGTATTAGATTGGTCGCAATAATTGAGTGTTTTAGTGTGTGCGCAGAACTGGGTAGTTCCTTGAGCGCAGCACATGAAAGCGCTACTTATTGAAAGGAATAAGCTGACAAAAAATTTAACTTTCATGTGCATACTCAAGTATTTGTTAATAAACCAATCTCCGTATTTATAAAGAACGTAAGCTGTATAAATGATTACCTTAAGTGAATCATTCTAAGTGCCTTACTCCAATTTTTACCTGATAATTTCAAGATAAATGTTCCATATCCATCTACATCATCATGGCTAAAATTAAGTGTATTCGTTCCTTTCGACATACTTTCATTTTTAGTATATCTTACTTTACCTGTTAAGTCATAAATAGTAACATCAACCATTTGTGCCTCTCCAAGTTCAATATCTAATTTCATATTAGCAGACCATGGATTGGGCTTTAATGCTCCAATCAAAACTTCAGGACTATCTAAAGAACTTAGACTAACATCTATCGTTTCGTAATTGCTAGTATATGCTTCTGGGGAAGTTTGCGCTCCTTCGTTTAACAATATACCTTGTACTTCTTCTGTTGCTTCGATATAGAATATCGGGTCAGTAGCATTTAAGGTTTTATCCTTTGGCAATGCAATACTGATATTTAATTGTCCAGTATTTGTAATGTGGTAATCTTCAAACTTTACAATTAACTGACCTGATTTTACTCCTCTAAACTTAGATGTTCCAAGCATAGTATTTAGGCTCATTTGCAATCCAGAAAATTCACCACCATTGGTTGCATAGACTGGAATTACTGATTTACCGGCGTCGGCTATTATTTCGTATGTAAATTCCATTCTTGCATTTCTCGCAGATGTATTAGAATTATTAATTCCTAGATCTATAGAATTATTTACATCACCTACTTTTATTCCAATAAAGTCTACCAACATATCAGAATCTAAACTTGATATATTATAATCTTCTGGCAATACATCTAACAATGGATTAGCATCATCAATAAATTCATAATCAGATGAAATAAACCTCCAACTATCGTTATCTGGAAACTCGTTGTAAACGCCTAAGATTAATTTTCTTAAATGGATTAAATCTATTGCTGAAATTTCAGCGTTTTTATTTATATCCGCAGCGATCATTTTATAAGGACTGTCTAATTCAGCACTACCAAGAATATGTCTTTGGATCATTACTAAATCAAGGGTACTAATTCCATTTAAGTAATCATCATTTTTTGAAGGATTTAATGCATAAGAACCTCCAAGTGGCATATCAGGGAACGCATACAATCCTCCGTTGCCTGTAATTAATGGATTAATACCAGCACCAATTAATTCTAAAGTTACATTGCTAATAGCTTCTCCAGACTCTGTAGTAATAGTACCAGATACATTTGCTCTATTGTTATTTTCGCCAGTACAGAAATCTAGACCGTTATTGTCTTGTACATCTACGAAGGTACCACAATATGCATTAGCGCCAGTAATAACATCAGTTGCCCATAGCTCTACCATCACTATTCCAATATCATCACAATCCAACTCCAGATAGATGTCTGTTGTATCTTGAGAAAAGCTCAATACAAAATCATTGTTGCATGGATGCGCACTACTAGCATCAAAATCTGATGCCCATAATAATGCCATTTCATTATCTATATCTCCATCACTGTCTAAATCCATAGGGACAAGATCAACGCTTAGTCCATTTATACAAACTGGGGAAGGTGCTTTGTTGCTTATGATATTTACGATTTGTGAACAATAATCCACATTTCCACATTTGTCAAGAACCTCCCAATGAATTTCATGTTCCCCTACTGGATAATTACCTGTCACTATTGCACCAACACCTACAGAATCTATAACTCCATCATTAAAGTAATCAAATTCAAAATTCCATTCTAAGTTATTAGTACAATCATCACTAGCACTCATATTAATATCGATCAATCCTCCTAAACAATCGGGATCATTTGATTCGACAAATACCGTATCACAATTACCCATGATTTCAGGACCTAATTGATTGTGTACTTTGATAACTTGAGTATGAGAATAAGTAGTAAATTCTGTATCTATCACTTCACACCAATCTATAAGTCTCCAATGTCTTAGTATTTTAATACAAGCATCTTCGCCAGGAACAAATTCAAAGATCTCATCTTCAAAATTAAATCCTACAAGGTCGCATTCATCTTCAATAAATGTTGGGAAGGCATTTTCTTCTGGTAGGTCTTCTGGCTGTAGATCATTAGCACCACATCCGTTTCCTGTATAGTCTTCTGGCCAAATAATATCATCTCCACCAAATGGATCTCTTGCTAATACTGTAATAATCTGACTACATGTTGAGATAACATTTTGTTGTTCATCTCTGATATTGAATGTACGTACAATAGTACCTGTATTACACTGCGTAATATTATCTTCAAAAACTTGCTCTATGTTATCTGGAGTAGAACAATTGTCAGAAATTGTTGGTTCGCCAAAGAAGAAGTTTGCGTTATCTAAATCATATGAATCATCACAATATATGGTAACATCTTCTGGACAAGTTAAATCTGGAGATATTTTATCTTGAACATGTACAACAACCATACATTCATTCCAATATCCACCGCCATCTACTACTCTTAAAACAACCATCACTTCCTTTCCAACATCTTCGCAACAGAACGAGACAGAATCGTCAAATTCTAAATCATCTTCGTCACAAGTTGTATCCATTCTTCTTACTAAGTAATCATGTATATAACAATCATCCCAACTACCATCATCAAAAGTTTGCGCCCATACTTCTACATTTCCAGAATGAGGAACTGATACTACAGTATTAATTTCACAAACAGTAACTGGAGCAGTATGATCTTTTACCACTACAGTAACGTATTGGTAACTTGAGTTATAACATTCATCATATACTGTATATTTAACCTCATGTTCTCCAACAGGAATCTCTACTAAGCCACCATTTGTGTCCATCACTCCATCTGGGTATTCTATTTGATAGGTGAATTCTGCTCCACAAATATCAGTAGCTTCTATTGCAGGAAGATAAACTTGACCTACACAATTCCATGATGTGGTTGAAAACACAGTATCAATTGGTGTTAATTGAGGGCCCTTGTGATCAACAATCTCTATTAACTGAACTCCGCTTGTTACAAATTCACCACTACAATGCCATTCACGTATTGTCCATGTACGCTGAATCTTTGTAGCACATCCATGTTGGAATACTTGGTCTTCATAATCAACGTATGAATTACAATAAATTTCTGGAACATTTGGATAAATAGGTACGCCATTTGTCGTTGGCACCCCTGACCCACTTCCTGACATTGGACCATTCAGTCCTGGTCCATACCAAGGATCAGGATGTCCATTTTCATCTGGCAACCAATCAGAACCGTCACAATGAAGTGCTTTATTATTAGGTTTTGTAAGGTCATGCGGATAATGAATATCATTTAGACTTACTCTACTAAGTAAAATCTCTACAGTACAAGGTAAACTTTGCGCACCGTTACCATCAATAGCTATATAAGTACGGAATACTCTTCCAACATAGTTAGGATCACACTCATAATTATCAAATACTTCGTCAACAACAATTACTTCAGAGTATGAACAATTATCATCACCTACTGGAATTTCGACAAGATCTAATCCATTGCATGTAGTCACTATCGGTGCATCTGGGCAGATAATTTTTGGTGGAAATTTATCTTCTAATACTAGATTACCCCAACAGCAATTACCGCCACCTGCAACACATATCATATACGTTAAATCATAACCCAGTAAACTGTCGGTTAATATATTTGTTGGTAATTCTCCATGTGGATCAGATATTGTAATTTCATAATTCAATAAACATCCTAACTCAATTTCATCACCTGCTAAAACCATTTCTGGTGTTATCTCTATTTCACAATTTTCGTCCAAGGATACGTTTATGTTTTTGCAAGCCAATGCCATATCTTCGTAAGCAGTCACTGTGATATTTGTATAGCAAGTGTATCTATCAACTCCATCAAAGTATTCATATTCTACTGCATAAGTTCCAGGACTAAGCGGCGTACCATCTCCAGCACCAGGTGCACTATCAGATATTGGGCCACTTGATTGAATAGGTGCACCTACTAATGGGCAATTATCTGTCACAGTTGCTGGAAGAAAATATGCCGTAGTATCACAACTATTAGGGTCTAAAATATTTAATGTAATATCTTGATAGCATGTGATATTTACTGGCTCTGGATCTAAAACTACTATATCAAATGTACACCAATCTTTATTTCCAAATCCATCGGACACTTCACATAAAATAGTGTATGTTCCTGGACCAACCAATTCTCCATCTCCTGCACCTTCAAATGAATCTGGAACTACTGGAGAAGTGAGTACAAGGCTTGCACCTGGAAAGTACTCAAAATTAGTTATTGAAAATAAGGTATAATATAAATCATTAGTAGTGTAAGCTCTTAGACAAATGACATCACCACCGTTAACAGAGAAGTAAGATAAACTGCCTTCAGCAGAATTTGTGGTACCTTGCGCCAACATGGTTTCTACTCCATTTAATAAATATGAAGTCTCATTATTTGTTAATTGGCCACCATTAGTATCTACCCCATTGGTCATTATAGCTGACCAATCAAAAGTAATCAATCCAGATTGTGGAGCTACAATACAAACCTCTACATAATCTTGTACTCCAGCTGTCCCATCTGAAGGTGCTGTCAAAGTTGCTCCTCCGGTCAAAGCAGAAAATGCTCCATTTGTTGCGCCTGAAGTCCCTTGATGGACAGGTGCGCCCCAGTTTGCTGGAGCAAAGTCACCAACAAAACCGTTGAAATTACAATTATCCAATATAGGTTTATCCCAAAACAATGTAGTTTCACAATCATCAGCGTATACAACCATATCGTTTGGACATAAGAAATTCGGAGCACTAACATCTTCGACTGTAATTGTCTGAGAGCAAGTTCCTATATTACCGCAGTTATCAGTAACAGTCCAAACAATTGTAGTACTCCCTACTGGCAAGAAATATTCAAAATTATTGCTTGCATCTAAATTGTTTGTTATTACATAAGTTGAGCAATCACTAGCTACAACTGGAGGTACATATGTATGATGTTTTCCACAGTCGTTAGATCCTGAATATAATGTTATGTCTTGTAAGCATTCTATTGAAGGTGCTTCTGCATCTGGCATTACATTGAAAGTACTGCTTATAGTAGTATTCGCTGCACAACCATCAGCTGCTGTCCAAGTATATTCAATTTGATAACCATTACAAACATCTACTACATAAGGAGAAATTGCTGTAACGATATTTACATCCATATTAGGGGTGCAGTCATCTACAAAAGTTACCTCATCAAATTCTGGTAATTCCTCATCACATGCTATATCTTGAATCGTTGGAATAGCTAATGCGAATGGTGGATCAGTAAAAACCATTATAGTCTGAACACAAGGTGCACTTTGGTTTCCACTTGCATCTACTGCTATAAATTCTCTTTCTATCGTTCCACAACCATTTACCAAATTATTGGTCACTGTTTCTTGTATTGTTGCAGAACAGTTATCACCGACAACTGCCGTACCGAATGTTGATAAATCTGAAATATCAGACATACAACTTACCAGCATCGGTGCTGGACATGCGATTGTTGGGAGAACGTTATCTTGCACTGTTACATTAACAACACAGTTACTGACTACACCATTGATATCCATAATATTTACAGATACAAGGTTAGAACCTATGTTAGAACAATCGAATGTTGTTGGGTTTACGCTATTAGAAGCTATGCCACAATTGTCGATTACACCAGCGTCTAAATCAGCATACGTAATACTTGCATTTCCTGTAGCATCAAGTTGAACAGTTATGTCATTTAAATTACACAATGGACCGAAAACATCAGAGACATTTACTGTTGCGCTACAAGTAGAAATGTTACCAGCTCCATCCTCGACCATTAGCGTTACAACGTTTGGACCAATGTTAGAACAATCAAAAACAGCAGGTGATACTTCCATCGTCACTGGTTTTGAACACTCATCATAGCTGCCGTCATCGACATCAGCAGGTACAATAGTTGCCATACCTGATTGATCTAATTGTACGTTAATATTTTTTGCAATGCACACTGGATTTTCCATATCCACCACAGTCACCATAACAGAGCAAGTCATGCCATCACATTGATTTGTGAAAGTAACTAAAGTAGATCCAAGTGGATAATTGCCTGAGGCATCAATATCTGCACCAGGTAAAGGTGTAGCATCAAATGCGGAATTATTAGTTACAAGTGGATCATCAGGGCAAACTGATAAAACTTGTGAATCGTCAAAAAGAACTGTTGCGAATGCGGTGCAGCTATTAGTGGCATCTCCAGTATAGTTAACTATAATTTCTGGTGGACACGTTAATTGTGCTTCCACATGATAAAAATTAAATACTAGTAATAAGCTAAAAGCTATACTATACAAATTCTTAGCATGCGCCGTAATACAGTGTAGTAACGTGATATTTTCACGTATCTGTAATCTCGAGACCTGAGTGCTCATGATTAATTGATTAAATAGGTTGAATAAATAGTAAGGACTACTATTATCTCAGTGGAGGATGGCTTTGATTAAGAGCCATAGTACATATTAAACATTTACAAATATATAAATATTTGTGATAAAGAACCTAATAAATACAAAAATATTTTAATAAAAGAATGCAGAACCCAAATAATATGGGTCCTGCAATTCAAACTTTACAATTTAGCCTTTAGTTTCTCTTACCGTAAGAGAAGCATTTTCTTAGTAATTCTGTTAGATTTGGATACCAATTCGTAATAAATGACTCCAGTAGCAGGTATGTCTTCTTTGCTTATTTCGATTTGATTACCTCCAGTAGAAGCGTCTATTTCAAAATGTTTAATTTGACTTCCAGTAACATCAAACAGATTTATTTCAACTTTTTGATCACTTGGTACATAGAAAGAGATTGTTGTTTTTTCTGACCAAGGATTTGGGTTGTTTTGATAAAGCAGCATTAAATCTTCATTACTATAATTATTTGGAATTAATGCTAAATCAATTGGGTTATTTTCTGCATATGCTTCAGGAGTGATATTATTATTAATTAAATTAATTGCATTTTCAATAGTTCCTGTTCTTAATGCTTTGGCAATAACTTTGAACAATTTGATTTCTCTATTAACGGTAACTGACTTATTCATATGCCAGCTAGTTCCAATAATTCCATTTTCTACATCTGTGAAATTAAAGTTTTCGTTACCCAAAATTTCGTTGTCCAAAATTTCAATACTAAAATCCTTAGCATAATCGGTATCTATTGCAAGCTCAAACTGAGCACCTTGAATACCAGGATAAACTTCTGCTGAAATTTCAATTTCAAATACCTCTCCTTCGGAAATGTTTACGTTCTCGTATTGTAATTTAAGTACACTATTAGATCTCAATTCTACATTTTCGTGATTTGCGTTTGCGATTGCAGAATTGTTAATGTCTCCGATTTTTACTCCAACAAAATTCACATTCATATTCTGATTAAATTCATTAATATGATATTCTTCAGGGAATGCTTGAGCCAATGGATCAGAATTTAACGGAAATTCATATTCTGCATCTACCATTCTCCAACTTGTATTGTCTGGGAATTCATCATAAAAACCTAAGATTAATTTTCTCAATTGAACCAAATCAACAGAAGAAATTTTTCCAGAATTATTGACATCACCAGCAATATATTGGTATGGATTCTCAAAAGTCTTGACTCCCAGAATGTGTTGTTGCATTAAGATGATATCTAAAGTACTAACCCCATTAAGCGGATCAGAATCTTTCTTAGGAGCAACTGCATAGTTACCTCCAAACTCCATTGTAGGGAAAGCATAATATCCTTCTGAAGAAGTCATCATTCCAACAAAATCACTACCCATTAAATCAACCTCAACATCATCAACAGGAATACTATTAGGATTCAAAACTCGTCCTTGAATAGAGCCAGCGTTAGCAAGTGTACCACATACTTCTCCAAAGTTTTCATAAGCGATTGCAGCCGGTCTATCAATGTTTTTACAAGAATCGATTAGCATACCATTTTCCCAGATATATAAATTAACAAATATATTACTACTGGTAATTATCGTATCAGCAGGGAATCCGTTTAGCGGATCACAGCTAACTAATAGCAATGTGTCATTTATGTCAGTAGAAAATGAAAAGTCAAATTCACTTATTGGACAGAAAGTCTGATTTGCAGGAAAATCTCCAAAATCATTTGCAAATAAAGTATCTGTACCTTCTGGAGTTAACATACCACCAATTTTCTTACAACTAGGTTTAGCACATCTTCCATTGATATTTACTGTTACCTCTCTAGAAACAGAGTTTCCACATCCATCTTGCGCAATGATATTAAATACTTGTGTGCCATCACAAAATTCTCCAGAAAATGTAAACACACCATTATTAATACCAGTATCGGAATCTACAATTGAATGTTCTCCAAAATAATCTGATGTTACAGTAAATAAATCATCTGATAATGTACAATCATCATTTATACTTATAGAAAAAGTTATATCAGTAGAACAAGCTTCTACATCCATATCCATAGCAGGAATAGGTAGTATTGTTGGATCAGAAAGATCTACAACATTGATCGTCTGATCAAATGTAAAATCTGCATCTTGACATAAGTCAGATACTGTCCACGTTCTTATGATTGAATAACTACAATCGTTGTTTGGATTGTTTACTACATCGACTGAGCTTACTGATACAACAGCACAACCAGCACTAGCAGTATTTACTAAAGGTTCTCCAGTAGGTCCGCCATTTACACAATCTGACATCACAGGTGTTGTTGGCCATGTAATATCTGCCTCTACTAAAGGATCTAAATTTTGTATTGTTATTGTTTGTGAGCATTGCGCAGATACATTACCCGCAGCATCAGTAGCAGTAAAGCTTCTAACAATAGTTCCGAATCCACAATCACCAATATCCTGTACATCAATCTCTTCTATCTCAGTCCCATTAACACAATTATCAGTAGCAACAGCTTCGCCAAATACACTTAAATCTGAAATATCGGTACTACAATCAATTGTCATATCTGGAGGACATACGATTGTTGGAGCTAGTTTATCGATAATATTAACGGTAATATCTTCTTCACAACTTTGGGTTCCTAGAGCTACAGTAACAGTGACTGTTTGAGGTCCAAGAGGGTTACAAAGGAACATATTCTGACTTAATGTTATTATTGGAGTAGTACTGCATCCTGCTGTTGATCCTAAGTCAACCATTGATTCTGTAAGTACAGCTTCTCCATTTTCATCTAAGCATAAATCAACTGAATCCACTATATTACAAATCGGCATTGCACTATCCATAATAGTAACAGTAGGATTACATTGACCTTGATTACCGAATTCGTCTGTAACGATAACTGCGACTGTAAATGTCTGACCTAAGTCATCACAATCATATGTTATTGGATCAAACGACTCTGTAATTTCTGTACCACATGCATCTGAGGCTGAGTCAACATTAAAGTCTGCAATAGTGACAGTATATTCATTTCCTTGAACATCAACAGTAATATCTGGTACGCTACAAGTAGGGGCAACTTGATCAGAAACATTAATAATAACCGTACATTGCGTACTCACCCCACTAGCATTACTTACAGTGATGGTTTCTGTGTTAGCTCCAATGTCATCGCAATCAAATGTAAACGAAAGCGGATCATAAGTTAATACATTACAAGGATCATCAGACCCTAAGTCTAAGTCAGAAACAAGAACCGTAACTGAGCCATTGGCAGCGGTAATAGGATCAGCATCAAATTCTGCAACAAAATTACATGTTGGCATTCCTGTATTTTCAATTGTAATCGTAGGATTACATTGACCCATATTTCCATTTTCATCTGTAACAAAAACAGTTGCCGATACAGTATTTCCTACATCGCTACAATCAAAAGTCACAGGTGTAAATGATTCTATAATTTCTGATCCGCAACCATCTGAAGCAGAACTCACATCAAAGTCACTTATTGTTACAGTGTATGAATTACCAGCTACGTCTACAGTAATATCAGGAACATCACATGTCGGAGCAACTAAGTCCGTTACATTAATAATTACAGGACACTGCGTACTATTTCCGTTAAGATCACTAACTGTAATTGTTTCCATATTCGCTCCTAAATCACTACAATTATATGTAAAGCTTGTAGGATTGAAAGTTACTGCAGTACAGTTATCACTTGTTCCTAAATCTAAATCAGATACATCTACCGTTACATTCCCATTTGCAACTGTAATTGGAGCAGCATCAAATTCTGCAACAAAGTTACATACAGGGTCTGTTAATTCTGTAACTGTTAAAGTAGCTGTACAGCTTGTCATATTACCTGCTTCATCAGTAGCTATAATAGTTACTGTTGTATTACCGATATCAGCACAATCAACTGTCATCGTATTACTTGCATCTTGGAAAGTAAAAGTTAAATCTCCATTATCAGAACAGTTATCAGAGCTGCCATTTTCAAAATCATTGACACTAACTACAGCCATATCGTTTTCATCTAATTCTACGGATATATTATCCACATTACATACTGGAGCCGTATCATCCACGACCTCAATCATAATAGTACATGAATTAGGATTTCCACATGCATCAACTACCGTAAAAACTACATTTGTTTCTCCAATTGGATATGTTCCGCTTGCGTTATTGCCAGTTGGATTAGTGGCGAATATTGAGTTATGTGTTAATGTCAGATTAGAACTACAAGTTCCGAAAATTACAGGAACAGGAACATTAACAAAAGCTTCGCAATTTGCATTAGCAGAAACTCCTAAAATATCAGGTGCACATGCAATTACAGGAGAAACAAAATCCATAACTTCAATCTCTTGAACAAATTGGGCTGGTTCTCCAATACAGCCACAGTTAGGAGTCACTGTCCATGTTCTTATTATACCTACACAATTTGGATCGCTTGATGGATCTTGAATAACATCATTAAATGAAATATCAAATTCACTTTCATCGCAGAAACAATTTGGATCAATAGTAGGAATTCCTCCAATGTTAGATGGATCAAAATTAGTTTCGCATGCAGCAATTACTGGTGCGCTAGGTGCAATTATACAATCTGCAGGATCTGGACAGAAGTCCACATCATTGTTGTCTTGAACTTCTATTGTTGTCACACAGAAATCTACATTTCCAAATTCATCAATGACACATATGTTTACCGTTTGCGTACCACAATCTGTACAGTCAAAACATTTTTCTGTATCATTTAAATCTGGATTCGCAGGGTCATCACAGAATACAATTGTTATATCATATCCACAAGGGTGTAAACTACTTGCATCAAAACTTTCTGCCCATACGCATGCCATTTCTGTATCAGGAATATCATCGCCATCAAGATCCATTGGTTCTAATCCAATTGATAATCCTTCTATACATGCTGCAGTTGGGGGCTTACAATTATTGATTGTAAATCTCTTTAAACATGAATTCATGTTTCCGCATCCATCTTCGAAAGTATATAAAATTGTATGCTCTCCTACTGGATAATATCCTGTTGCAACAATTTCGTTTCCAATTCCTGGAACTGTTAAATCAACTATTCCATCAGAATCAAAATCTATTTCATAAGAATTATTAAGAATGTCATCTGGAGTACATGTATCGTCACCGACTGCAACAAGAGTTACATCACCGCCGTCGCATTCAAATGTGCATACCTCAATATCTTCACATCCTGTAATAGTTGGAGGAACAACATCATTGATTTTAATAGTTTGTTGGTATCTCCAATATCCTGGTGTAATGCCATCGTCTGAGGCTTCATCATATTCATTAAGATCAGAATCATTTTCATCTAAAGTACACCAATCGATAATTTCCCAAGTTCTTAATAACTTGAAACATGCATTGTCATCTGGTGAAGTAAAGAAGAATAATTCGTCTGACCAACTTGTTGCTAATAAAGTACAATATTGTTCATCGACAATAGGATAATCATAAGGGGCATCCAAGTTATCAGGATGTAGATTATCCGTATTACAACCTTCATAAGAAGTATAATCTTCAGGCCAAACTATATTATCTCCATCAAAAGGATTATTATTTACAAATGTGATTACTTGTTCACATACATCGAATCCGTTAGCATCAGCAGTTTGCCAAGTTCTCTTAATCTCTCCAACACCACATTGATCTCTATTGTCTATATATGGCAACTCAATCAATAACGAATTACAAGCATCAATAGCCGTTGCTTCACCAAAAAGTTCGTTTAATTGAGCAAAGTCTACTGCATAATCACAATCAACTTGTAGGTCTTGAGGACAGTTAACTTGTGGTGGAATTTTATCTTGTATTTCAGTAGTCACCATACACATATTGGTGTTTCCAAAATAGTCTACTACTCTGTAAACTACCATATGATCAGTTCCTAAGTCAGCACAACAGAAGTTTACTTTTTCGCTCCATCCACATCTATCTGAAACTTCCATTATGTATGCCTCTTCTCTCGCAGCGCTTGTGACAGACCATGTTCCATCCGCATTAGTGATAACGTAATCTTCAATATTTACAGGACTTCCTCCATTCCAATTATTATAATTTAACGGTAGATTGTTATTCCAAACAAAAGTCCCTTCTTCATCAATATCATTTAAACCAATATAATATTCATCACCAGATATCAATGAATCTGCTTGAGTTCTGATCCAAGCATCTTCGTCTGCAGTTTCTATTATTGCTGGGTGCCCACCCATTGCATTGGAATACCAGTAAGCTTTATAGCCTGGCATTTTTGATTTTGATAAATAATAGTAGTGGCCTTCATACTCTCCAAGATAATGCATATCAGAAAAGTAAGGTATTTCGCAAGGACAAGATTCCACGTCATGATCCATCCTTCTTACCAATGATTTATACAAGTTGCAATCATCATAACTTCCATCATCAAAAACAGACGCATAAGCTTCAGCAGAGCCATCTCCTCTTAATCCAATGGTTGTAAATTCATCACAAATTGCTACAGGATTTGTCTCGTCTCTTACGACAATATCGACAGTGCACGTTGATAAATTCTGACATTCATCATATACGTTATACGTTACCGTATGTGTTCCAGCAGAGAGTGTTACAAATGTATCTCCATTGCCAGTTACATTATCTAAAAACCCATTTGGATGTGCGATATCAATTACAAAACCCTCAGTCGTACAATCATCTGAAATAGAAGTAGGCAGTGGTAGCTCTACAGTTCTCTCACATGATTCTCCATTTGTGCTAATAGTAATATCAGAATCACAAACCACTGTTGGAGCTTCTAAATCTTGAATTTCTATAGTTTGGGTACATTGAACGTACTCTCCTATCCCACACCATGCTTCATAAAAAGTCCATGTTCTCATATACTTTTTGACACAGCCTGTTTCTGAAATTATGTAATCTTCGTATTCAATACCAACATTACAATAATAGTCGGGGAAAGGATAAATATCCCATCCAAAATAAGTTGGAACTCCTGTAATACTAATATCTGGAGTACCATCTTCATTATATGTGATATCACCACAAGCTAATGCTGGTAAATCTCCTTCTTCTGGATTTACCAAATAGTTTGGTGGACAAACGATTGCATCAAAATCAAATCTTTCTACATAAATTGTTTGTTCACAAGGCTGAGAAGTATTTCCATAAGAATCTTTTGCTATATATGATCTCGTGACTTCTTTTACATAAATAGGATGGCAATCATAAGGTGTTACCACTTCTGAAATCATAATTATAGTATCGACCGTTCCGCAATTGTCATTTGCAATTGGTTCATACGTTTTTAATGAATTACAATCAATGGTGATGTCATCACATTGGATTACTGGAGCATATTTATCCTCAACAGTTAATGTAGACCAACAAGAATTACCAGAACAAGCATCTATAATTTTGATCATTAAATCTTGTCCGATTTCTGCAGCAGTTACAATATTATCAGGCATTGGATCACCGTGAGGATCTAGTAGCATTACCCCATAACCTGCAAAAGGATCTGGTGTAATTGATAATACCATTTCTGGTGTTATCTCTACAGAACAATCACCATCAAGTGAAACATTTAATTCTCCATGACATGCGATTGGTCCAATAGCAGAACCTAAATTAACATTTATGAAAGTTGGTTTGTCACAATCCGATGGACAAGTCAAGTTAGCAGTTAATGTATAATTTCCTCTAACAGAACCCCAATCTACGGTTACAGATTCTAAGTTAGCAGGACCTGATATTACACCACCACCAGATAAAGTCCAATTAACAATACAACCTGGTGCTAATTCTGTTTCGTACGTTTGTGTGCTATTAATACAAGCACTAAATGGATTTTCTTCTGACTGAATAGTTCCATCAGCATAGGTACATCCTTCAGAACTTATCTGTAAGAAATATCCAAATTCGTTTACTAACCTTATATCATATCCCTGACCATCGATATGAATTCCTGTTAAAGTGTATTCACTATATCCAGTTCCAAGTGGAAATTCTGATAATGAATAGCCACTAAATCCTGTTACGAATGGCGTAGGAATAGCTGGCGGAGCTGAGCTTGAACTATCAAATAGTCCATTTACATAATCAATATTCCAGGTTTGTGCTGAAGGTGCTGTTACAACTATGGTTTCTCCAAATTGACCATCAGAGGTAGTCGTTGAATTATTTAAACATATGCATGGTTCAGTAATTTCATATTCGACGACATAAACTTTTGCAGGGTCAGAATCATCTTCGTCATCTTCACCATTTCCTCTTGTAAAGTCATCATAAATATCTCCTAGATCACCACCATTATCGTTAGATTTTATGTCATCAGGTTTAGAATCAATATCAAAATTACCAACATCTTTACCATCTAAATCAATTACAGTATAAATTTCTGCAAAGTTTATTAAGACTTTTATATCCGCATCTTGATTTACTCTAAATAGAATTGTGGTATTCACGTCTTCTCCTGGAGCGAGACCATTTGGAATATTGATTGTTCTGAATGCTTTATCACCAACTGAGTTTACTGACCAATTTGGGTCAATTAAGGTAAGCCCTTCTGGCAGATAATCTACAATTTCAATATCTTTTACGGTAACTTCTCCTTGATTTATAACATGTATTGTAAACAAGACATCTTCGCCTTTTCTTACCAAAGATTGATCAACAGTTTTAATAAGTGCGAGATCAATATTCAAGCTGGTAATTACTGCTATGTCATGATCGTCTTCATCATTTTCGCCCATATCATCAATCATATCATCTTCAAGATTATCATTATTCATATCTTGGTCTGGATTAGAATCAAAGTCTCTTGTATTAGGTGAACCTC
The DNA here is from genome assembly GCA_020630525.1 of Saprospiraceae bacterium. Taxonomy (GTDB): domain Bacteria; phylum Bacteroidota; class Bacteroidia; order Chitinophagales; family Saprospiraceae; genus JAHDBF01. The sequence goes on along the minus strand of JAHDBF010000003.1, from coordinate 35,746 downwards.
CAGATACCTCACTTATTTCTGCAATATTTCTTATTTCGCCATTTTCATCAAATCCATTTATTTGAAAGGTAACTGGAATAGAAACTGCTTCGCCTATTGCCAGTAAACCGTTATAATCATAGGTTAATACGTTATTCCCGTTATCAGTCCATCCAGGGTTTAGAGCAGGGTCAAAATCTAGATATGATGGATAATAATCTGCAACTGTGTATGATAAAATATCAACATTACCTTGATTAAAAATTGATATATTATATGTAACAAAATCTAAAGGTGTATATGGATTAGTATTACTAGCTACTTTTCTCAATGCTATATCTAAAACATTTATTTGAGCTACATCATGATCATCTTCATCATTTGTACCATCATCATAAATTTCATTATCAGTACTAGTATTAGGAATTGCACCTGTATCATTTAATGGATTATCATCTGCATGAGAATCATTGTCATTATTTATACTTCCAAATTGATCTACAGTATTTGATATTTCAGCATAATTTGCGAAAGCTTTAATATTGTTATCAACAACCGTTAATTTTAAATCAACCGTAAAGCTTGCACCTGGAATTAATATTTCTGAATGTGTATATTTCAAATTACCATCAACTTCTGACCATCCTAAATTATTTAATGGATTAAACTCAAAATTCTCTGTTATATAATCAGTAATTTCTACTGAGGCAGCAGCTATATTACCTTGATTAAATATTTCTATTGAAAATGTCAATTCATCACCAAGTCTTACATTGTCAGCATTATCCACAGTTTTCATCAAAGCTAAATCAAAGTCATTAGGAGTAAGAAGTCCAATGTCATAACTGTGATCTACTGATTGTTCTGATCCAAGGCTAACAGGTAGATAAAATCCCTTAATATGCTCTGGGCATACTCCAGGGTTGCTAATTAAATCTGATCCCAAATTAGTATCAACATTTGAGCGTGTTGGATTGTAGTTTACTCCATTAAGTGTATACACATTAGCACTTTCATTACAGATTACTGGATCAATAGCAATAAAATATTGAGTATTGGCCAATATCCCTCCTGTAACATTGGAATTATTAAATGAATAGTTACCATGTCTATCCGTAGTAGTAGAACCCAATTCATTACAATCTCTATCAAATATTAAAAGAGGTAAATCTGAAATTGGTTTTTCATTAGCATCTTGTATACCATCACCATCTGCATCTTCCCATACATAGTTTCCTATTTCAGGAGAAGCACTAGGGCATAGGGCAATTATCTCTCCAAAGCCCGTTGATTTACCAAAATATTCTGAGATATTATACGTGTATAATTCTTTAATATTGACTAGAGAACCATTGTTTGTTTTATATCTATGCAATCCACCAGAATATGTATTATATAATGGATCGTAGACTGAAGCAATTACCTCTCCTGTACCAGGTAATGCGAGTACAGAACCAAGTGCAACTTCGGAATGATAATTAGGGTCGCCTGCATAAAAGTCGTTGCCAAAAAATTCTCCACCATTTGGACCTTGGTTATTACCTACTCCTGTACCAGAAAGAGGACCTGCTGTTCCGTTACTCTCTAATTTCCAAATTCCATTGTCATTCCATACAACTAAAAGGTCTGGGTATTGCTGATCTATTCTTCCAGTGTTTGCATTACAAAATCTATGTCCAATACGATCTGTAATTGCAAGTAACATATTGCCTTCATCAGTAAAGTCAATATCTGTTAACCAATGAGAAGTTACGAATTGATCCGAAGGATTATCTAACCAATAACCTTTTATATAATTTGTTTGAAATATTTGTGTAAATGAACCACTTGCAGGGTTAAACTCATAAACTGTTGCGGAAGAGTCATTTTCATTTTTGCTCCCCATAGCATCACAAGTCACTCCGACATAATATTTACCATTATGAAATTCCAATGCAAAAGCTCTTGGAAATCCTGCTGTACATCCTGGGTTTGGAATATTATAAATAGATGTTGTTGCTGGAGTCGGATTGTCTAATGAAATCTTAACTAATGTGTTGTCGAATAAATTTACGGCATACAGTGATTCTTCATTTTGTGAAACCGCAATATTACCTATTCCAAATTTTCCAACTTGTGCACCATAGTTACAAGCCATAGGATCGGTTACAGAAAGTGTTCCTGTATTTACTCCTAAAGAAGAAAGCTCTGTAAATAGAGCAGTCGTCCCAGTTGTAAGGTCCGTTTTAAAGATCGCATCGTGTCCACTAGGAGTTAATGATGCGTATTGCTTAACAAATGCGGAAGAATAAACTTCATTTCTACTTGGTCTAGAGGACAATCCCCAGATACTTCCAGTTTCTTGTTTAGTAGCGTACACTTGAACGTTAGAAGCCGGTCCGAAATCATGTTCTAAACCTACAATAGTTGCATAAGAACTATTTTCATTAAAGTCACCTCTTACAAAACAGGTAACCATGATATCTGGATTGGATGCGCATGATATAGAAGCTTCTTTTAATCCAAAGTGCAAATCACAATTTCCAGTTTGAGAAAATTGGATTACAGATTTGTGGTTTTCTCCTATTTGAGAGGAACTATAGTTTGATGTATAGCTAAGTTCAAATCTATAGCTTCCAGAATCTAAATTCAAAAATTGATATTCACCATCACTATTAGTAGTGGTGCTAGAAACAAAAATTCCATCTGAATCATATGCATTTAACATTAGATTAGATAAACCCTGTTCTGACTGGCTGATGGAGCCATCCAAATTTGAATCTAAAAATACGGAACCCGAAACTGAATTCGATGGACATTGAGCATAGATAGTATGACTAAATACACTCATCAAGATTGACAATAACATACCAAACCTAGAGGCGGTACTTGCCAGTGGACATAATTTTCTCATTGTGACCTTTAATTAAATTGTAAAATTCTAAACCACAAGTATTGCTACTTGCAGCCAAAGTCTACTATTATCCTTGGGAAGGATTAATCGGTTTTAGGTCAAAATATAGTTTCTTAAAGGCAAATATATATAGATTTTTATAATATCAAATACATATTACGATTTTTTTTAATTTTTAACAATCTAATAAAAAAAGGGTTAGCAGATTCCTGCTAACCCTTTTCAAGTATTTGAATAGATTAAATTACTTAATCTTTATCATTTTTGCTGTTAAAAACTGAGTTCCATCAGAGATTGTGTAATAGAAAATACCTGATTTATCAGTAAGTAATTCTCCTTCATTAAGGTTAAAAGCGTTTAATCCTTTGGTGAAGAAATCACTGTTTTCATACACTGTTTTACCAGTTGTATCATAGATAGTTATTGAAACTTCTTTATCAGAATCAATATTAAAAATTATTTGTGATTGTTCTTTCCATGGATTCGGCTCAATAGATACTAATGCAAACTCTGCATCAACAGTATTTATTAAATTAACATCTAACACATTATATGCAGAATCATAAGCTTCTGAAACAGTAATCGCATCAGTTATGTTAAGTTTTGTACTTGCAGTAGACAACTCATTTGCTGTAACTGTAAACAATACTTCTGAATCTAATGATCTTGCTTTATCAGTAAACCAACTTACACTTAACTTGTCATTAAAGTTTGCTACATTACTTTCATTAAGATCAATTCCTTTAGCATGTACACTTAATATTTCAAGGTTTGAAGTTTCTAAAGTAAATTGGAATCCATGAATATCATTGAAATTTGTTGAACTAAATTCTAGGGTAACAATTCCATTTTCTCTTACTTCATTTATATTAAAATCTAAAGAAGATGTACTTCTTAAAGATGTTGCATCAGCGGCGAAATCATTTGTTGAGTTTACATCACCTACTTTTACACCTATAAAGTTTTCTTCGAGCGTATTAGCTAGTAAGTTTTGGATATTAATATTTTCATTAAAGTTCCAAGGATTTTGTGGATCCATAGAAAGTGAAGAAGGCATAAATCTCCAAGAAGTATTTCCAGATATATTAGTCTCAATTCCTAAAATTAATTTTCTTAGGCTAATCAAATCTATTGAAGAAACTCTTTCATCATTGTTAGCATCTGCTGCGATCAATTTATATGGCGAATCAAAGTTCTCTAATCCAAGAATATGCTTTTGAATTAATACTAAATCCAATGTAGAAACACCATTCATCCAATCAATATCCTTATCTCCATTAATTGAATAACTGTTATTTGTAATAACATCTGTAAAGACATACTCACCAATATTATTGGTTGTTACTGTATTATTGTATCCACCTTCAGTATTCGCAGAAATATTAACATCTACGTTTGATATTGGAGCACCGTTGTCTGTAAGTATTGAACCAGAAACTATAGCTCTATTTCCTTCGATTCCGCAAATATCTTGGTTGTCTACTAATGTTAAGTTTACTACACAGAAATCATAATTTCCACATTCATCCCATGCATAAATCTCTACTGGTAACATTCCTCCATTAGCCAAAGCTAGAGCATAATCATCACAATCAAATACTCTCGCACTTGAGTTAGAACTTGCTAACCATTGTTCTGCATCACCTTCCAAATAATCATCTTCATCAGCTTCTCCATCGGCATCATACCAAGGATCTAATGAATCGTCTAATAACTGAGCAGGAACAACACTAGAGAAAGTATATTTAAGATAATCTTGCTCAGTACAGTTGTCAAAGCTTCCTGCATTGAAATCTCTAGCCCATAATTCTACAGAACCATCTACCATTAATGCAGTAGAAAGATTTAAGCAATATGGTGTAGGCTTTTTCTTATCTTCCACAGTGAAGTATGAAGTTCCCGTAGTTGTGTTTCCGCAACCATCATGTACTTTCCATAACACTCTGTGCGGTAATCCACAAGCACTTGGAATACCATCAGGTAATGCGATACAAACAGATTCTCCGTTGGCTGTAGGTGCACTGAAGCTCCCTGAACCAGCGGTTGGATTAATATAATAATCATTATCTGCAGGTAAGAAACTGCTATAAGTCCAATCAACATCCCAATCCGACCAAGCATCAACTTCAACTTCCCACTTTAACCATGGGCTTCCGCAAGCACCGTTATCCGTTGCTGTTGCTTTTAATACTAGGTTTTCGCTTGTACAGTCAACAGTTACCGCAAAACAAGTATCTTGGATTACTAATTCTGGTCTAACATCATCAACCATTTTGATCACTTGAGTATGCGTTGAAATTCCAGGAACAACACCATCATCAGTTGGCTCTGTAATCTCATTTAAATCCGTATCTTCTGCATCGTAATCACACCAGTTAATAACTGTCCAATGGTTTAATACTTTAAAGCAAGCACCATCTTCAAAAAAGAAAGTATCACTTTCCATATTAACTCCAATCAATTCACATTGTTGGTCAGTATAAGTTGGTTCGCCAGCATCAAAGTCGCTACAAGTAACTTCTTGATCTTCTGGATAATCAACAACCAAAGTTTGGTTTGGCTCTTCATTAACAATAATCCATTGTACACAAGTCTTTTCTCCACAAGTCCATGTTCTTTTGATAGCTCCAGATCTACAACTTGGATTATATGCAGGAACTTCTACACCTTGTAAAGGTTGTGCGTTTGTTGATTTCTTTTGGAATTGATCTCTAGGATTGTTGTCTGTAATTTCACAAACACCTTCACTACAAGTATTGAATACTACAGGAACTCCTGTAAAATCGTAATCTAAGAAATCTTCATCACACTCCATAATAACATGTGGCGGACATACTACAATTGGATCTAATTTATCTTCAACTCTTACTGTAAGCCAAGATTCGTTATAATTATCTCCAGCAGTACCGAATGTTCCATCCATATCACCATCATCCCAAACTCTAAGTATTACATCTACTTCACCAAATGCATTTCCTGTGATAGAATCAATATTTGTAGGATCTACATCTTCACAACAGAACTTTACATAATCACCACCATCAGGATCATTGATATCATCATTAGAATGGTTATCATTATTGAATGTTGTATTACCAACAAATCCACAGATATCCTCAACTCTTCTTATCTCTAAGTGTACAGGACCACAACCATCGTGGCTTCCATTATCTGCATATTGTGCATATAATTTTGCAATACCATCTGCATCAACATCATTTGTAAGATTAAGAACAATGTGCTCAACTGTAATTGCTGTTGGTGGAGTAAGATCATTTATGCTTACTTGAACAGCAGATGATCCAACGTTACCACAACAATCTGTTGCAGTGTAGTAAAATGTATGTATACCTTTTGGTACATCGTAAGCAGTATTCCCATTAATTGAGATTCCTGTAGGTGCTATAATACCATAAGATAAATCTGAATCACAATTATCATGTAAATGTTCTGGTGCTGGAAATTCAATATTTCTTGCACAGCTCCAAGGATCTACGCTATAAGTTAAATCCCCTTGACTTACTGTTGGTGCTTCGATATCTTTTGTCGATATTATTTGCGTAAATTCTAAAGTAGTAGATGTACACCAATCTAAAATAGTCCACATTCTTAAAACCTTTTCATTGCCTTTACAGCCTACACCACAACCATCTATATTGTCATCAGTATAACTTGCATAAATATTGCAAATGTTATTGATAATAGGTTTTGCATGATAGTTTCCTCTCCATCCTTGAACAACAACATAAGGGTAAGCATAAGCATATCCTTCATTGAATTCTACAATATTTGGTGTATTATCATAATCGTCTCTATCTTTTCCTGCTGGTCTTCCAGGAGTATCAAGATCAAAGTGAGCGACAATCGCAGCAGGAGTAGTTTCTGACCCACAAGGCATATCTACAAACTCTTGTGGTGTATAATAGTCAAAGTTACCTTCATCAGGGTTGTTTGGCCATACACCGTCTGTTGTTGATCCTAAACTTGCTACATCAATGCTTTGAAATAAAAATTCCTGATTACATTCTACATAACCAGTTGTTCCATCCCAATTAGGATAAGAATAAATGATCTGTCTTCTGACTATTTTGTCTTCACAATTAGCTCCATCAAATATAGAAATATTGATTGCTGGATCATCGAAAACAAGGCAATTATCAGATGGCAGATTATCATCTACATCAGGTAAAAGTTCATTATTACCACCATCGGCTTCTAAAATTTCTAAATCCCAAACATCATAGCATCTAAATGTACAATTCGGGTCTGGAACTAAAACACCAGCACCATTATCAATAAATGCGGATTCGCAAGTACAATTTGGCGCAGGTAATTCTTTATCTTCTGCTAAGATTTCTCCCCAGCAAAAATTCCCTTCTGGGCTATAAAGTCTATAAGTATAATTGCCTGGTGCATCGATCATGTTTCCACCGATCCCGTCTAATACTACAAAGAAATTACAAGCTGGATCATAACTGCCTTCGTAGACCATATCTACAGTTATTTCGGCGTCACATCCTAGGTCTAAAGAAATGTTAATCAGATCATTACAACTGATCTGACATTGAGAATAACACATGTTAGTTATCAACATGTGCAAAAGAGTCAGGGTTATGATTCTTTTCATGAGACTGTTTTTGAGTTTTGGTTATTTACTGATTTAAGTGTAAAGGTATGCAAGAAGAATTGGATTCTTCACAAAAAAGATTACAAATATTACAAAAACAGAAAAAAATATTGATTTTTATTATATGTGTAGTTGATATATGTATATAATACTGTAAATCAATGCCTTAGAAGTATGGGTTTTAGGCCACTTTTAATTTTTGAAGCTTTGATTTTGCCAATTTATCGGCTACATATTCAGCCGTAACGACCAATTCTTTGCTTTCGTTAAAGGAAGGATATTCAAACATAGCATCAGTTAATACAGCTTCACAGATCGATCTTAGGCCTCTTGCTCCCAAGCTATAATCTATTGCTTTTTGGGCAATTAGTTCTAATGCCTCAGGTGTAAATTCTAAAAGATTGTTCTCTAATTCGAATAATCTCTTGTATTGTTTTACAATTGAATTTTTTGGCTCTACTAAAATTCTTTTTAGTGCTTCTTTATCTAATGGGTTTAAATAGGTCAGGACTGGCAATCTTCCGATAAGCTCAGGAATTAAACCAAAACGTTTTAAATCTTGATGATTTACGTATTGGATCATGTTCTCTTTGTCTAAATGCTCTGTTTTACTTTTATCAAAGCCGATTACTTGAGTATTTAACCGTCTTGCTATCACTTTATCCATTCCATCAAATGCACCACCACAGATAAATAGGATGTTACTGGTATTTACTCTGATCATTTTTTGTTCTGGATGCTTTCTTCCTCCTTGTGGTGGGACATTAACATCTGTACCCTCCAACATTTTTAATAATGCTTGCTGAACGCCTTCTCCAGAAACATCTCTAGTTATTGAAGGATTATCGTTTTTTCTTGCAATTTTATCAATTTCATCGATATACACAATTCCTTTTTGAGCAGCCTCTACATTGTAATCACAGGCTTGTAATAATCTACTTAGCATACTTTCTACGTCTTCGCCAACATATCCTGCTTCGGTAAATATAGTGGCATCAACAATGGTAAACGGTACACTTAGAAGTTTGGCTATAGATTTTGCCATTAAAGTTTTTCCAGTTCCTGTCGAACCGATAAATAAGATATTAGACTTCTGAATTTCAACATCGTCAGCATCATTTTGATTCAATCTTTTGTAATGATTGTATACTGAAACTGCGAGGTGTTTTTTTGCATCATCTTGTCCGATGACATATTGATCTAAATATTCTTTGATTTTTTTTGGCGTATTAGATTCTGGTAGGACAAACTCGTCGGTTTTTGGAGCTCGACTAATCATTTCTTCACCAAGAATTTCATGCGCCTGACCAACACAAGATTCACATATGTGTGCTTCTATTCCAGCAATAAGAATTACTGTTTCTTTTTTACTTTTTCCGCAAAATGAGCAATGCTCTTGTGTTTTATTTTTCAAAGTAGCTTAATTGTGGTTTACTTAGATTTTTTCTGATTTTTTCTTTCTAATACTTCATCTACTAGACCGTAATCTTTAGCTTGAGCTGCGGTCATCCATTTATCTCTTTCGCTATCTGCTTCTATTTTCTTGAACGTTTGTCCAGTATTTTCTGCTAAGATATCGTATAATTCTTTTCTTAGTTCTTTGATTAAGTTGTAAGAAATCTCCATATCCGTAAACTGCCCTTGCATTCCACCAGAAGGTTGGTGAATCATCACTCTACTATGCTTTAGGCATGTTCTTTTACCCTTTGTCCCTGCACATAATAAAACTGCCCCCATAGAAGCTGCTAATCCTGTACATATAGTTCCTACATCTGGACCAACATATTGCATGGTATCGTATATACCTAGTCCAGCAATAACTGATCCACCTGGACTATTTAGAAATAATTGGATATCTCTGCTAGGGTCTGTGGATTCTAGGAATAATAATTGTGCTTGGATAACATTGGCAACATAATCATTGATACCTACGCCTAAGAATATAATTCTGTCCATCATCAGTCTGGAGAATACATCCATACCAACAATATTCATTTGTCTTTCTTCAATAACTTGGGGCGTAAATCCGTCAATTTGAGGAATCCCAGTCATCGACTTTTTCATATAATCTTCAAGATATGAGCTAGTCATACCTAAATGATTCACTGCATATTTTCTAAATTCATCTCTTGGAAACATAGATTATTGTTTTTGTTTCAGTTCTTCGACAATATCGTAAAACTCTTTTAAAGATTTATTTTCAACTTTGATTTTTACATCTGCTTGCAATGCACGATACATTTTTAAAGAAAGTGCTTCGTCATAAAGTTTTCTTCTTTGCTCTTTATCATTTAATAGATTTTGAGCGATCATACCAATGTATTGGTCATTATCAGCAACACTATAACCAAAGTACCCCTTAACTTGTTCCTTTGCTTGTTCTAATATTTCTTCCTCTTCTACTTTAATGTCAAATTTTTTCAAAAGTGCTGTCTTAATAAGATTCCACTTAATCTCTTCTTTAAAGTATTTTAAAAATTCATCTTCATCTCCATCAGGTTTCAAAGCGTTTGAACTTTTTGCCCATTTTAACAGGAATTCTTCATTTAATTCAACTGATGATTTTTCCATCATTTTTGTCATCATTCCTCTATACATCACGCTATTGCTGACATTTAAGTGCTCAGCAGTTGTGTTTTCGGCTAGTTTCTCGATGACTTGATCTTTAGTGGTAAATTCCTCTTTTGGAAACATTTTCTTGAACAATGGTTCGCCAATTTCCATTTTTGACATACGCTCCACATTTACAATGCTTGCTTTTATGTCATCATTATACGTTCTAAGATCATTTTCTTCCATCTTGAGATAAAACTTTCTCACAAAAGCTTCGTCTTTGCCTTCCAAATTAGCCATTGACCAATCTATAGCATCATTAAATTTTAATTTTTTTATTGCTTCTTGGAAATCTTCTGTACAATCTGACACCAATACTTTTATTTCTGCTTCTATTGGTTCTGTTAATCCTTCTTCATCAGTAAGCAAAACATCAGCCATTAAGGTTACGATATCTTTATCTTGTATATCTTCCTTAACTGTATTTCTTTCTCCTAATTGAGTTGCTATCTTATCTAAATTTTCTTCTAGTTCTTCTGGTGTCGGGACTACATTATACCTAATGTACTCATCATTTGCATCTGCGCCCTCTAGCTTCAACTCTGGCATTAATGCTAATTCAAATTGAAATTCGAAATCAACAAGATTTTTATATGATATGGTTACTGGATCAAAATCATCGCTTAATATAGGATCGAGAATCGTTTCGATCTTATTTTCAGTAAGATATTCATACATTCCATTGATTGCTTTTTTGTTAATCAATTCAGAAAGTACTTGATCTCCGTATAATTTCTTTATATAGTTTGCAGGTGTTTTGCCTTTTCGGAAACCTTTAAGCTGAGCTTTACCTCTATGCTTTTTAATTTCATCATTGAATTCTTTCAAATAATCGTCTTTGGCAATAAAAACCTTGAGATTCGCAGTTAAGGAATCTACTTTGTTATAATCTATCTTCATGTTAATTTTTACCGGAGCAGTTAAGATATAATAAGATTAGATCTTTGAAGAGTGCGGATGGAGGGAGTCGAACCCCCACGCCGTTAAGCACTAGATCCTAAGTCTAGCATGTCTACCAATTCCATCACACCCGCATTTCAAAGAGTCGGCAAAGATATATTCTTTTTGAATATAGGGCAACGAATTAAATCAAAATTGAAATAATTTTATTGAAATAATAGGAAAAGCATTGATTATGGGATAGAATTATCATTAATAAGGCTTATAAATTGGATAAATCACTACATTCAACATTAATGCATTCTGTTATTCAGACTCTAAACATAATGTTGCTCATATAAATAAGAATGTCTGTATTTTTGAATCGAGAAGTTTAATTCCACTAGATGGACTAAAATTTGTATTAACACAAAGGACTAATTACAATTTAATTTTAAAAAGTATCCATATTGGCAAGATTAGCGATAAATGATGAAGAACTTATAGTTGTAAAAGCAACGTATCAAAAGTTGTTTCACAAATTAGAGTCAAAGTGTACAGACGATGATAAAGCATTGCTTGACAAAGCTTTTGAAATGGCTTTGGATGGTCATTGGACGCAGAGAAGGAAATCTGGAGAACCTTATATCCTCCATCCACTAGAAGTTGCTAGAATCTGTTTTGAAGAAATTGGCTTAGGACCTACTGCTGTTATTTGTGCAATTTTACACGATGTAGTAGAAGATACAAAATATACATTGAACGACGTTGATGAGGCTTTTAATCCTAAGATTACCTTGATCGTAGATGGATTGACAAAGTTAGATGGATTGTATGCTGTTGAGAATCCACAAGCGGAAAATTTTAAGAAAGTGGTGTCTACACTTACCCAAGATGTCCGTGTTGTATTAATAAAAATGGCAGACAGAGTACACAATCTGCGTACAATTGGGGCGATGCCACGCCACAAACAATTGAAAATCGCAGCAGAAACTTCTTATATCTACGCTCCACTTGCCCATAGGTTGGGATTATACAGTATTAAAACGGAATTTCAAGATATTATTCTCAGCATTAACGAACCAGAGACTTATCAAGATATTAGCAATAAACTGGCTAGTTCTGAAGATGAAAGGCAAAAATATATTGCCGAATTTATGCGTCCAATAGAGGATAAGCTTGATGAATTCAATCTACCCTATCGGATTATGGGTAGGCCTAAAGCAATATTTTCTATTTACAATAAGATTAAAACGAAAGGCGTAAGCTTTGAAGAAATATATGACTTATTCGCTGTAAGAATCATATTAGATGTCAAAAAAGAAAAAGAAAAAAATAGTTGTTGGCAGACTTATAGCATCATTACAGATGTGTATCAACCTATTCCTGAACGATTAAAAGATTGGGTGACAACGCCAAAAGGAAATGGATATGAATCTCTCCATACTACGGTGGTGGGACCAAATGGAAGATATGTAGAAGTACAGATTAGGTCAGAGAGAATGGACGACATTGCAGAACGAGGTTTTGCTGCACATTGGAAGTACAAAGGAGTAAATAGTGATACTAGTGTCTATGACAAATGGTTGAATAATATCCGAGAAATATTGGATTCTCAGCATACCGATGCATTAGAGTTTTTAAACGATTTTAAATCCAATCTTTTTAAAGAAGAAGTTTACGTTTACACTCCCGCTGGAGAAATGAAAATCTTACCAAAAGGAGCAACTGCATTGGATTTTGCTTTTGATATTCACTCGGATGTGGGCTATAGGGCGCAATCTATAAAAGTCAACAATAAGTTGGTGCCAATGGGATACAAGCTTTCCAATGGAGATCAACTTCATGTAATTACCAGTAAAAATCAAAAGCCGAATGAATCTTGGTTAAAAATGGTGGTTACCGGAAAAGCAAGGTCTAAGATTAGATCTGCTATGAAAGAGGAAAGGAGAAAAGCTGGTGAAATTGGTAAAGAGGCTTTGGGTAGGAAGTTGAGAAATATGAAAGCAGACTTTGAAGAGAATATGGATTTCTTAGTAAAACATTTTGGTTTTATAAGCAGGCCAGATTTGTATTATGCGATTGCTACAGATGCGCTTAAATTATCAGAATTTAAAATTTTTGAAGTAAAAAATGCGAAACTCTTTGTTCCTGAATCACAATCTGATAATGAAGTAAATCCAGGAGGCGTACAACCACCAAAAGAAACTTTAGTAAGTAATTCTAATCGAAAATTTGATGAGAAAGCCTCCAATATTTTGATTGATGGAGAAAGTGCAGCTCGATATCAATTTGAATTGGCAAACTGCTGTAAGCCAGTACAGGGTGATGATATTTTTGCTTATTTAACAGCCACTACTGGGATGAAAATCCATAGAACAGTGTGTAAAAATGCCACTCACCTTTTAGCGAATTATGGTTATAGGGTGTTAAAAGCAGAGTGGAGAGATAACTTAAAGACCAACTTTATTGTTGATCTAGAGATTACAGGCGTAGATACTGGTGTCGGAGTAATACAATCTATTACTAGCGAAATATCAAATAACTTAGGGATAAACATCAGGTCATTTAATATTGAAGGATTAGAGGGTATCTTTGAAGGTAAAATCAGTTTGTTTGTAACGAACAAGAATCATCTTGCACAAACATTAAATGCTATAAAAAGAATAGATGGTATTCAATCTGTGAAAAGAGTAGAAAAATAAGGTTATGGAAGTAGTTACTGGAGAAACATTAGACAAATTAATCAAGGATGTAAAAACTATTTTTACTGTTCATCTTGAAAAAAATAGTCTCAGAAAAACTCCCGAACGTTTTGCCATTTTAGAAGAGATTTATAAACGCGCAGACCATTTTGATGCGGAAGCCCTTTATGTGCATATGAAAAACCAAAATTACCGGGTTTCAAGAGCTACGGTCTATAATACTTTAGAGCTTTTAGTAAGTTGTGACTTAGTAACTAGACTTCAGTTTGGAGAAAACTTAGCTAAGTATGAAAAATCTTATGGATACAAGCAGCATGACCATTTGATTTGTACTAGTTGCGGAGATGTAATGGAATTCTGTGATCCAAGAATTCAGAATATTAAAACTATGATGAGTGATCTTATGAAATTCCAAGTGACACATCACAATTTAAATCTTTATGGCATTTGTTCTAAATGTCAGTCTATAGATTAATTTTTTCTGGGTGGAATAGGTGATCCATGTGGATCTTCTGTAGGATAGCCCAATTTCTCTTCAATTTCTGATAAGATATCTTTACTTAAGTGATGTTCCATGTTTTCTGCATACAAATGGATTTTATCTGGAGCAACACCCATCGCTTCAACTTGATACGTTTCCCAAAGTCTATGCGCACGGACCAATTCATTGGCTTGGGTAATTCCAGAATCACTTAAAACCAAATTATTATACGTACCAGAAACCAATCCTGAGGATTTTAGGTCATTAACTAAAGACTTCATTTTCCTACTAGTAATACCTAGAAATGCTCCTATATTCTGGATATTGCTCCCTTTGTTTTTGAGTAAATATTTTACTATATCTTCTCTTTCTATTCTATTCGCTTCTTTATAATTTCTGATCCCTTTAAATATTAATCCATTTTCTGGAGAAAATAAAACGGCAATAAAATAAATTGCTGTTGCTGAAACGCAAATACTTGGACCAGGAGGAAAATCAAAGACTACAGCTACCACCATGCCTAAAAATGAAGCAATCATTCCTATTACTGCTGATAAAAGTATGACCACTTTGAGTTTATTACTTAATAGTAAGGCTGTCGCCGCAGGAGTAACCAACATAGCAACTACAAGAATAACTCCGACAGCAGCAAGAGAGGACACCACTACTAATGACAATAAAAGCATAATAAAATAATGTAATGCCTCTGCTGGAATGCCCATTGTTTTTGCAATCGTGGCTTGGAACGTAGTTATAAATAAATATCTATAGAAAAGAACGACACTTAAGATGGTATAACACATGATTCCGAATGTCAAGTACATATCTTCGTCAGAAATACCTAGAACACTTCCAAAAAGAAAATCTTGCATATCTATATGCACTCCACCTTCTAGTCTACTCAAATAGGAAATACCTATTACCCCAATGGAAAACATAGCCGTAAAAATAATCCCAATGGCAGCATCACTTTTAGTCGGAATATTCTGCTGAATCCATGCGATACTTAATGCTGCGATTAACCCTGCTATTGTACAACCGATAAAAAATCCAGCGGTACTGATGCCTCCAATAACAATAAATGCAACAAAAACACCAGGAAGAATAGCATGCGATAATGCATCTCCTATTAATGACATATTCTTAAGAACCAAGAAAGTCCCCAAAACACCACACATAACACCCACCATACAAGAGGTAATCAAACCTCTAATTGCGAATCCCTCTGATAATATGCTTAAAATTTCTGCCAATTGCTTTATTTTTAGACTAATCTAAATATTATTTGAGAATAATAAAAAAATTATTGCGATAACCACAAAAAAAACAGACCTACTGAGCCTGTTCTCTATATTTTATCAATTAAATTGTCTTAATTAAACAGCAAAACTTTCTCCACATCCACAAGTCCTAGCCGCATTAGGATTATTGAAGTAAAATCCTTTTCCATCTAATCCACTTGAAAATTCCAAAGTCGTATTACATAGATATAAAAAGGATTTTAAGTCTGTTACTACTTTGACTCCATTGTCTTCAAAGACTTGGTCTTTATCTCTAGATTCATTATCAAAATCCATTTGATAAGTTAATCCAGAGCATCCACCACTTGTGACACTCACTCTAATAAAAAAATCATCATCCAAACTAGAGTCTTTTCTGAGTTCGGCGATTTTTTCTTTAGCGCTGTCTGCAACGAATAACATTATACTACTGGGTTCTTACTTTTATAATCTTCTATCGCACTTTTAATGGCATCTTCTGCCAAAACTGAACAGTGAATCTTTACTGGAGGTAAAGCCAGTTCTTCTACGATAGTCATATTATCGATAGCTAATGCTTCGTCAATGCTTTTTCCTTTTAACCACTCTGTAGCTAAAGATGAGGAAGCAATCGCGGAACCACAACCAAAAGTCTTGAATTTAGCGTCATTGATCTTACCCGTAGATTCGTCTACTTCTATTTGTAATCTCATTACGTCACCACATTCTGGTGCACCTACTAAACCTGTACCTACGTTTTTCGCAGATTTGTCTAAAGTCCCCACATTTTTAGGGTGTTTAAAGTGTTCCAATACTTTTTCAGAATATGCCATTTTTCTTATTTTTTATAATCTTATAACCACTTAGTAGTCAATAAAGTTTCTTTTTTTATTAATCGAATCTAATTAGTGTTCCGCCCATTCTACGGCATCTAGATCAACACCTTCTTTATACATTTCCCATATCGGACTTAAGTCTCTCATGTGTTGTACTCCTTTAGAAACCATCTCGATTGTTTCATCAATTTCTTCTTCAGTAGTAAACCTTCCAAGGCTGAATCTGATTGATGAATGCGCCAAATCGTCGCCTAATCCTAAAGCAATTAAGACATATGATGGCTCTAATGAGGCAGAAGTACAAGCTGATCCTGAAGATACTCCAACTTGTTGATTAAATGTCATCATTAATCCTTCTCCTTCTACGTGCTTAAACGAGATATTCGCTACATGAGGCATTCTATGTTCAACATTACCGTTTACATATACTTCTTCTAGCCTCTCTTTGAATGCATTTTCTAACTTATCTCTTAGTACCGACAATCTTTGGGCGTCCGCAGCCATTTCTTTTTTACAAATTTCACAAGCCTTTCCTAAGCCTACAATACCTGGAACATTCAATGTCCCAGATCTCATTCCACGCTCGTGTCCGCCACCATCCATCTGTGAAGTAACTTTTACTCTAGGATTTTTTCTATTTACAAACAATGCTCCTACACCTTTCGGTCCATACATTTTATGTCCAGTGAATGCCATTAAGTGTACCCCAACTTCTTTTGGGTGTGTAGGGATTTTCCCTACCGCCTGTGTTGCATCACTCATAAACAGTACACCATGCTTTTCACATATCGCACCAATCTCTTTCATAGGTTGGATCACGCCAGTTTCATTATTGGCCCACATGATTGAGATCAGAATAGTCTTATCTGTGATTGCAGCTTCTAAGGCTTCTAAATCTACAATACCATCTGGTTTCACATCAAGATAAGTAACATTACCGCCCATTTTTTCAATCTTTTTGCAAGAATCTAGCACGGCTTTATGCTCTGTTTTTAAAGTAATGATGTGGTTTCCTTTTCTAGCATACATTTCAAAAACACCTTTTAATGCAAGGTTGTCTGACTCTGTTGCACCAGAAGTAAAAATGATCTCTTTTGAATCTACTTCCAAAAGATTAGCAACCTGCTCTCTTGCATAATCTACTGCTTCTTCTGCTTGCCATCCGAATGGATGATTTCTGCTCGCAGCATTACCTGGAACGTTATGAAAAAACGGTAACATGGTATCTACGACTCTTGGATCGCAAGGTGTAGTTGAGTTATTATCTAAGTATATTAAATTGCTATTTTTCATCATTTTTCAAATTAAGCACAAAAATAAGCGATTATATCCACTGACTCGCTTTATTGTCGAATATTTAAACCACAATAGACTATATTAGTTTTAAATTTTGATTAAAAATGGTTTCATTCGAAGAATTTGATAGAATAAGTGAGGAAAAGTGGAAATCTGCGCTCCTAAAATCAATGAAATTGAATACTTGGGAAGAATTTCAATATAAATCGCAGAATGGAGTAAAAATAAATCCATTCCAATTTCCCAATCAATCACAAGAAGAATTAAACCCATTAACCAAAGCAGAAAAAGGTTGGATCATAGGCTGTGATATACCTAATTATGATAGAGGAAAGTCAATACTAAATTTACTGAACAATGGCACAGAAGCACTGCGAATAGAAATAAATAATATCGGAGCTATTAACGATGCTTATAAAGGAGTATCACCAGAATATATCTACAATGATCTTAGTATTAAAGAAACGATTTGTTTGCATGAAGTTGCTGAATTTATACACGCAATAGAAATTTCTGGTAGCGACACGATCTCTGTCAATGGCAGTATAAATGGGAATTTACTTCCTGATGATTCAATCATAAGCATACAAAAGAAATTACCAAAATTTCATTTTCTAGAAGAATGTGAAGCACCAAATGATGACATAAAGGAAGGATTAGCCCTATTGACAAAGTCATTGGATCAAAGCATCAAAAGAAGCAAAAATTTACAGTTGGGTCCTGATATTATTTGTGCAAAATTATATGTAGATCAGCATGTGCTTGTAAGTATTGCAAAAATTAGAGCGATGCGTGTAATCTGGGCTAATTTGTTGGCTTATAATGGATTGGATTTTAGCCCATTATTTATTAAAGTAGAAACCAGTATTAATCCTGAAAGCAGTAAAGAAGAAAAACTAATAGAAAATACTTTAGCTACCGCAAATGCTATTTTAGGAACTGCGGATTTAATATACAATGCGAAGTTAGAATCGGATTTTGAAAATACAAGAATACACCTGAACATTCAACAGATTGCAAAATTAGAAAATCATTTACACCTTGTCCAAGATCCATTAAATGGCAGTTATCAAATTGAAGATTTAACAGCACAGATTGCCAAGGATGTCTGGCATAAATTTTCAAACAAAAAATAGTTGAACGACGAAAAAAGATATATCAATCCTAGGTTTAAAAAATCTAACAAAACAGTTTATTCCGCAAGTGATATTACAGAGGGATTAAAGGATGGGAAAACTGATATACTTAGCTATGCCATTACGTTGGCCGAATCAAATTTATCTACGGATAATGATATAATCCTAACCGTTTTAGCAAATTCCCAAAAAGAATATTTACATACAAAACGTATCGCAATTACTGGTCCGCCAGGTGCAGGAAAAAGCACTTTTATAGATAGTGTAGGATCAAAGCTAATCGCGATAGGAAAGAAGATTGCCGTCATAAGTATTGATCCATCAAGTCCTGAGAGCAAAGGCTCAATATTGGGTGATAAAACCAGAATGGAATCTTTATCTAGTAAGGAAAATGCCTTTATCAGACCGAGTCCATCTGGGCTAAAAAAAGGCGGTATTTCTCAAGCAACGAGAGAGTCTATTTTGCTTTGTGAATTGGCTGGATTTGAATATATC
Organism: Saprospiraceae bacterium; assembly: GCA_020630525.1. Taxonomy (GTDB): domain Bacteria; phylum Bacteroidota; class Bacteroidia; order Chitinophagales; family Saprospiraceae; genus JAHDBF01. Next base: position 16,547 of record JAHDBF010000003.1, on the reverse strand, counting down.
TTTGTAGAAACTGTTGGTGTTGGTCAATCTGAATATGAAGTCTCCGAATTGGTAGATATGAATATCCTGCTCATCCAAGCTGGATCGGGAGATGACTTGCAAGGCATCAAAAGAGGAATTATGGAACGTGCTGATACATTTGTAATCAATAAAAATGATGGCGAGAATATTCCATTGGTAAATACCAGTAAAAAATCATTGGACCAAGCTAAGCAACTATTACTACCTAGAGCACATAACCGCGCAATAAATACCTTGGTCTATAGTGCGATCATTCTAGAAAATTGTGACGATATCTTAACAGAAATTGAAGATTTCGATGCACATATATTGAAAGGTGAATATAAATCTTCAAACAGAATCAAGCAAGATCTGTTGTGGTTCCGAAAAAGTTTTGATAAAATATTGATTAATTTATTCCAAGAGATTCCTTCAATTCAAAAACTTAAATCAAATTTGCAGCATTATATCTCAACAAAAAAAATATCATCTGTTGAAGCTACACAATTACTTAAAGACGCGCTATTAAAAAATGATGTACTCGGCAGAAAATAGTATGTTTCAATATTCGTTTTTTTTGTAAAGAACTCAAATATTAATACTAAGACACAAGTTTAAAATCAATTCAACTTTCTTAATACATTGCAAAAATTCACTTCAATAAATACTGCTAACATTTACAAAACGATACTTACATTTTTGCTCCATGCAATCTTGGTTAGTATTGGTCTATCTCAAGTGTCGCCAGATAGCACCAATTTTATTCCTCCAGTAAGACACAAGATGAAATTGGCAGGATCATTTGCAGAGTTAAGAACCAATCATTTTCATAGTGGGATAGATATTAAATCTACTTCTGGAAAAGTTGGAGATCCTATTGTGGCAATAGAAGAAGGTTATTTAAGTAGAATAAAAATAGAAAGTTCGGGTTATGGACGTGCATTATATTTTGATCACCCCAATGGATATACGTCGGTTTACGCACACCTAGATTCCTTTGCTCCAAAGATTGAAAGCTATCTAAAAAAGATTCAAAATAAGCTACAACAATCTCATATCGATGTATATCTAGACACCATGATTTTTAATGTAAATCAAGGTGATCAAATCGGCACAATGGGAAATAGTGGTCGATCTACAGCACCACACTTACACTTTGAAATAAGAGAAAGTAAATCTGAAAAACCTGTTATGCCTTCTCGTTTTGATATTGCAGTGAAAGACAATATTGCACCAACAATTACTGGATTTTACATCTACGAATTAACAGAAGATGGAGAGATAATAAAAAAACATCAACTGTCTTTATCAAAGGAGAATAACTCTTATATCAGTCGACCAAAATCCATTAATATCAAAAGTAAATATGCCGGCGTCGGACTAGTCTGCTATGATACTTCCAATGGTGTACACAACAAAAATGGTGTACATAAACTAGAAGTTAAAAACGACAGTTCATTGATTTTTCAAGCAAAATTTGACAAAATTGATTTTAGTGAATCAAAAGCAATCAATGCAATCATTGATTACCCTCATTACGAAAAATATAGAAGTAAAATCATCAAACTCTTTTCAAGCAAATGCAATCCATTGTCCAACTATATTGACAACGAAAACTATGGCATTATAGAATGCGATTCAGTAACTGAAAATAAAATAACGGTATTAGTATCTGATGTTTACAATAATATTTCCAATGTGAAAGTAAAATTGGTATCCAATGGGATTGTTCAAGAAATAAAAAATAATGGAAAAGTTATCGCTTGTGGCATTAATGACACTTTGCGATTGGAGTCAGGAAATGAAATTGTCTTTTATGAGAATTCATTGTATGCTAATACCAACATCGAAGTAACTGAAACATTTTCTCCTTATAAGATTAGCATTGAATCTAATGGACCACCGACACATGGACATTATGCATTAAACATTTATAATGAGGTACCTTTTACCAGTCTTGCAAAGCGAAGATCATCTGGCTCTTTAGTGAATTTTGGAGGGACTAAAACTAAAAGAGGATTCTCTATAAGTTTAGATGAATTTGGAGAATATGTCGGGATAAATGACACTATTCCTCCAATCATAAAACGAGTAGCTACCATCCCAAAATCTGGGTATAAAATCTATTATTTTAAGGTAACAGATAACTTTAACCATGATTCTAGTTTAGGAGATCTAAACATTAAAGTTGAAGGTTGTGACGAATGGGTTTTACATACCTTTGATAAAAAGTCAGATCAGATAATTATAGATTCGAGAGATGTCAAAAATGGCTGTAAAAACCTAGTCCTAAAAGTCGCAGATCACAACGACAATGCTACGACATTGAGTACTAAATTGTAGCATTGTTTAAGGAATTCTACGATTTATTAAACAATTTAACTTGTTTTGCATTAATAGAATGTAGTAAACGTTAAATTATGAAGATATCTGTAGGTGGTGAAGTGCCAAATTTTGAATTATTAAATCAAAACGAAGAAATTGTAAGTAAAACCTCTCTTTTGGGTTCTAAGTACATATTATTCTTTTATCCCAAAGATGACTCTCCGGGATGCACCAAAGAAGCTTGCAGTATTAGAGACAACTATAAGAAGATAGACCAGAAGGATTATAAAATCTTTGGCATAAGTCCCGACAAAACCAAGAAACACCAAAAATTCATAGATAAATATGAATTTCAGTATGATTTGTTAGCTGATACAGAAAAAGAGATGCTAGAAGCATTTGGACTTTGGGGACCTAAAAAATTTATGGGTAGAGAAGTAATAGGTGTATATCGTACTACTGTACTCGTAGATGAAAAAGGCATTATTCAAGAAATTATTGACAAAGTAAAAACAAAAGAGCATGGTCAACAGATTCTTGAAGCAATAGAGGCAATCGGTGAATAAAGTTATCCTCTAAAAGCAACAGTACTTCGGTACATAGCAATAAAACAGCAAGCTACTTTAATATCAAGCGGTAATTGAATGGTATCATCATAGATTAGCCAGTCTCGAGGATCGTTCTCAAATTCTGTAATAAATTCAAAAACACCATAATCTTGATGATCAAAAAACCAGACATTACCATCGTCTATTTTTTCTGCTAACCATCTGATTTTAATTTGGCCATTAAAGTTTATAATCCATTCAGAATAGTCGTTGTTCCATTTTGTTTTTATTGTGGTAACATTGCTACCAGCGCTTAATTCCCAGAGTTGATCATTATGCCTCCATTTCTGACGTATGTTCCCATAAAAATTCCCTACAGAGACATCCCATTCTTTCCAATCTTCAAGATGCGCCCAAGTGGCTTCAATCTCACCAACTTCCTCTTCATCTTCAGATAAATCTAGGTAATGAAAATCCCACTCATGATAGGCATCATCCCAAGAAGCATTAATGCTAATGAGTTTTAGAGAGTCTTGAGAAAAACCCAAGAAAGGAAAAATAAAAACGAATAATACCGAGTGTTTAAAACGGTAGATCATCAATTTCGTCCGTAGTTTTTGGAGCATCGTCTATACTTGGAAAACCTGCCTCACTAGTGCTTGCAGGTTCTGGTGCGCCAACAGGCTCAGGTATGGTAGTTGCAGGTTTCTCTATTTTCCATGCATTTAAATTGGTGAAATAACTGCCATTCCACTCTCTACCTCGAAGGTCAAAAAAGACCTTTACTTCATCACCTTCTTTATACTGAGAAATCAATTCACACCTATCTTGTGTTAATTGAAACTTAACATATTGAGGATAATTTCCAGGTTGTAACAATACAAACTCTCTTGCTTGAAACTTCTCAGTTTTACTAACTGTATCAAAAACCTTGTGTAAGGTTCCTACAACTTCAAATGACATCTAAACTATTTATTTTATCTATTTAATGCTACGCTATATACTTCTAATGTTTCATCAATCGCCGCTGCCAACTCTGTCAAAAGTAACACATTGTCCATGCTATTTTCTTGACTTTCGTGGATCGCATAATTGCTTTCTTTTAAGGTCTTTTGGATCATTTCAGCTTTGATCGCCTTAGCAGCTAATATCTCTACTTCCACAGGTAATAACTCCATTTCTTGATAATCGGTTCTACTTTGCATCATTTCTTTGAAACCAGCATATCCATTTTCAAATCTTGAGCCCATAGCTTCAGGGTCGTGCTGTACGGTTTTTGCTGACTTTACTAAATTCATTAAAGTCGTAGGTGCACTATGGATGATTCTGGCGATTTCTCCTTTATTTTTGCCTATTATATCATTATTTTTATCTCGATGTGCTTTAAGTACGATGGCTTGTTTTTCTTTTAAGGTCTCTACTTTGGTTTGTAAATATGCTAATTCTGAATTAGAAATAAATACAGAAACCAATTCCTCTGTGTCATTTTCCACAGATGATGATTGTGCAAAATTGAAATTTATTATTAATAAAAAGATTGGAAAAAATAATAGTATTCTCATTATCTCAAGATTTTAAAAGTAAGTTACGAATTTCATTCTAAAAGTCTTAATTCTGCAAGCAATTGATCAGGTTTTTTATACCCAGGACTACTTTTTAACTTATTAAAGTGGGGATCAAAGTATACTAATGTCGGATAACTCATGCGATTATTCATGATTTCTTTTGCAAATTTATTGACACCACCTCTTCCCATATCTATCCATTCGTATTTTTTTCCTCTAAAAGTAATCGGTTCTTTTTGCTCTGCATTTAATTTTACCAAGTGAAAATTTGCTTCCAAATATTCTTTTACTGCTTTATCAGTAAATGTGACTCTATCCATAACCTTACAATAGCCACACCAATCTGTATAAACATCGATTAAAAACTTTTTATTGTCAATGTTTTTTAGTGCTCCTGCCTGTTCTACCGTCAACCAATTTAGACCACCAGCAGAAAAAGTATCTTCTTCTTTACTTTTTGGTGTCGAACTGTTTAATCTTTTTTGTGCAGGATGCTTGTATTCAGTTTGTGAAGAAATCTCAACATTTGAATTTTCTAATTGATGATTTTGGTCTTTACTTTTCTGGTAACTATAATATGTGACAATAGCAATTATTACAAATAATACCAGAAAGAATGACTTTTTTAGCATCTATGAATTTTAATTCCGACAAATTTATTGCTTTTAATGTTCATTTGTCTCTGATCTGATAAATATTGAATTAAAATTCTCCAAATTCTAAAATATATTACAATAATTATTAATATGTAGTGTAATTTCAGGAATCATAATTAATATCCAGTATTTTTGCAGTAGAAATTAAAACATGAACCCAAATCTTGACTCCTCAGGACAAAATTTTAGTAACGAAGAAGTACAAGTAGAAAAGGCATTAAGGCCTTCTTCTCTCAAAGACTTTTCTGGCCAAGCAAAGTTGGTTGAAAACCTCAGTGTTTTTATAGAAGCAGCAAAAATGCGTGAGGAAGCATTGGATCATGTATTGCTGCATGGACCTCCGGGGCTGGGGAAAACTACACTTTCTTACATTGTTGCTAATGAGCTAAATGCCAATTTAAAAATGACATCAGGTCCTGTATTAGAAAAGCCAGGAGACCTTGCAGGATTGTTAACCAATCTTCAAGACGGAGATGTTTTATTTATAGATGAGATTCATAGGCTTAATAATATAGTAGAAGAATATCTATATAGTGCGATGGAAGATTATCGTATTGATATTATGATTGACAGTGGACCAAGTGCAAGAAGTATACAATTGACCTTGAATCCTTTTACTTTGATAGGTGCTACTACGAGGATGGGATTGCTTACTGCCCCATTGCGCGCTAGGTTTGGGATAAACTGTCATTTGGATTATTACGACGTCAAAACATTGCTGAGTATTATAAAAAGAAGTGCGCATATTTTAGATATAGAAATCGAAGAACAAGGTGCTTTAGAGATTGCACGGAGAAGTAGAGGAACACCAAGAATCGCAAACGCATTGTTAAGGAGAGTTAGGGATTTTGCTCAAGTAAAAGGAAATGGAATCATCGATCAGGCGATTGCTACCTATGGATTGGATGCATTGAATGTAGATAGCAGTGGTCTTGATGAGATGGACAATAGGATATTATCGTCTATTATTCAAAAATTCAAAGGTGGTCCTGTAGGATTAACGACTATTGCAACTGCTGTTGGAGAAGAGTCAGGAACAATAGAAGAAGTGCACGAACCATTTTTAATAATGGAAGGATTTATCCAAAGAACTCCAAGAGGTCGAGAGGTAACCGAAAAAGCATATCGCCATTTAGGCATTGTACCTCCCGCTCAAGAAGGATCTTTATTTTAGTAAATAATACAACTCTTTAGTACGATCGTATTTATGCTTGTGCTGTTGGTGTAAAGTTCATATTGGTAAAAGGATTTGCATTTCCTTCGTCAATACTGCCATTTTTAGCTTCAAATTTATCTACATTATCCTTTAATGCTTTTAATAATCGTTTAGCATGATGCGGTGTAAGTATGATTCTAGATTTTACTTTTGCTTTTGGGACGTTTGGAACCATTCTTATAAAATCTACTATAAACTCAGAATTTGAGTGACTTATGATAGCTAAGTTGGAGTAAGTCCCTTCTGCTACTTCTTCTGGTAATTCTATATTTAATGAATTTTTTTTCTCTTCTGCCATTAGTTTTATTTTTTACAAAGATACTTATTTGAAAATGGATAGTGAAGAGAATACATTTTTCTATTAGTGTTTATGATAAGTATAAACAAAAAAAAACTGGCACACCCCTGAGCCAGCTTTTTACACCTAATGTTTAAAACCCCTAATATTTTTCAATTTATATTCCGTAATTAATTAATGCTAAAGTCTAGGGTATAATTTCCGCCTGTAAACAAGCTCATCCCTAAATTTACTTCACTCGACATCACTGGTATTACCATCTCTACTTCACCATTAGCATTGTAAAAAGTAATCATTTGTACCTCTTTTGTGAACTTAATAAAGAATTTTTCTTCTTGCTCAAGGAACTCAGAAACCTGAATCATTTCAGCCAATTCACTATTGACTAAAGAGATACTTACCGCACTTGACTTTACTAATTCTTTGTCTCCATAATCATTATTTGCGATTGCTGAGAATTGGAACATTAAAACTGTTGCTAAACTTAAAATTATCGTTTTCATATCAAATGCTTTTTAATTACTAAATACACTCAATAGACAGGGAAAATCAGCATGACTCCCTACTACCCTACGCTACAAGAAACCTTGAACACACCTACAAAAACCCTACAAGTGCAATAAATGCACGATTTACTGATAAATAGCTGACAGTTTTTAAAATTAAGGATAGGGGGAAAGGAAAAAAGTGTGATTGATTTAAGATAGTTTAATTCATTCTTGTCTTAATCTGTTCCTATTTTTGAACACAGAATAAGGAAATACTTATAAGCCAGATAAAAAAAAGGATCATCCAAAGTTGAATGATCCTGTTAAAATATAAGTTTTAATAAAAATTCTTATTGCTTAATAAATTTCTCGGTTTTTAATACTTGGTTATTGCCTACAAAAGAAATATAGTACACACCCGAGGTAAAATGTGCTACATCAATATTGAATTGAGTTTGTGGCTGAGTGTTAGTATACATCAATTGACCATTGGTATTATAAATATTTAATAAAGAAGAATCGTCTAAATGTTGGTCTATAATTGAAACCAGTAGTGATTCTGAAACCACATTTGATCCAGCGATAATGGTTGGAATTTCTTTATTTAAGTTTTCATTACTACTAACGAAAACAGAATTTCTTAATGACATCCACCAAAAGAAAGCATTGGTGAGTGAAGGAGCTACACATCCTCCATGATTATTATCTGCTCCCATACTTAATGCTTCTACAGTTGTAGACCCATTAGCAATCATCGTTTCTTCTGCCAATATTGCATTCTCATAAGTAACTTGCTCATCGGCTTCACAGTAATAGATTCTCATAAGATTCTTAGGTGTCCAATCATAGTTATCTTGAAGTGCTAAAACTTCATTCAATGGATGACCAGGTGTTTTAATGCCTTCGAGTGCTTCTGGTTTCATTAACTCTCTACAGAATAAATCTCCATGATCTGCTATTAACTTGTTGTCTAGTCTTTGTCTTAATTCACCCAAATCAATTTCTTCTGCTTCAAATGCAAACACATCTTCGTGGTATTGATCTCTGAAAATATTTTCAATGCCATAATCAGCAAGGATTTCTGGATAAGCCGCTTTCATAGAAAGTGATACTTGTGCCAAATAAGCTGAAAATCCATATGGTTCATCACCTAAAGTAAAATCTATCATTTTCTCAGATACACTATAAGGACCGGACATCGGTGCCGAAGCAGTTACTTGGAACTCATCAGCAAAACGTTCTTCGATGATTTTATGGGTTGCCATAGCACTATGACCGCCTTGAGAATAGCCATAGATAAAAGTTTGCTTTGTTAACTGAATTTCGTCCGACATTTCATCAAATTCTCTAAGTGCCCGCATTAAATCAATTGTTGCAGATGCAGTTGTTTCCGTATGAATATAGTTCTGTGGTCCTTTACTTATGCCTACTCCCAACAAATCAGCCATTGCTCCAGCAAAGCCAAAGGATGCACATACATAACCCAATTGATATTGACCATCCAGTGCTGATGGTGCATTATTTCTGTCATTAAGTGTACCATGAGATACACTTGCAATCGGAAAATATAAATCTGGCGCAACAGGCAAACAAAACAATCCAGAGGCAGTATCTAAAACTCCAGCAAAATTTGGGGTTAAATAAGTTACTTGATAAAGAGCGACATCATATACCGCTAAATCAATTCCAAATTCCTCGTTGATTTCATCTTTTGTTTTTGTTGCTGCATAGTTTGCTTCAAGTAAAACCTGCCCATTTGCGTAAGCGTAAAAACAAGTAAAAAGTAATAGTGTAAAATATCTTTTCATATGTGTATTTATTATATCATTAATTTTTGAATCTGAAAATACAAATTCTTGGTCGAATGATATATAGTTTAGTAATTTTTTAGGAAAATACACTTCTTCAATCAGTAGAAAAGACAATTTTAGGCTTTAAAAATGTATACTTATTCAAAAAATTCATTCTATAACCCGAAGTAATTGTTCCTGAGATTATTGTGATTTTGTTTTGATTCAAAACATCACTTATACTAAACGGTTAAGTTTTAGTGACTCTATGAAATTTGGAAGATAAAAAATAACGTACTTAATATGCGTTAATCATTTATAATTCCATTAATACTCTTATCATCAACACCAATCCAAATATTATCAAGAAAACACCAGAAATATTGGTCGCCCATTTAATGTGTTTTTCTTGAAGTCTATCTCGAATATAACTTGCCAATCCTACTTTTAATAAATCAGAACTTATGATTACTAACATTATTGTCCCAAGGAATATGATTGTGTTTTGAATATTTGTTCCTCGACCAAATACATAGGTAGAAATGACAGCCAGCCAAAATACGTAGGTAAATGGATTTAATGTATTTACCAAAAAACCTTTCATCCAAAAACCTAAGTAGTTTTTTGCAGAATATTGTTTGTCATTATAATTGATTGAGGCTTTATGAAAAAACATACCGATGCCAATTATTATCATAACAATACCGCCGCCGATACCCATCCCAAGATTAAATACTGTATTATTAATGAGATGTTTTACAAGATTTACTAAGCTAAGACATGAACCAATGATTATTAAATCGCTACTCCATACTCCAATACCAACAGTAGTTCCTGGCCAAAATCCTTTTTCTAGAGAAGTTTGAGTTAATGCAACAAATATTGGCCCCATAGAAACTGTGAGAAATAACCCAAAACCTAATCCTTCTAAAAAATATTGCATTATTATGTGGAATTACAGCGCGAAATTAACCCGATTTATTTAATAATATGAATTGATTTTTTGTTTAGCAAAAAGTTACTTATGTTCTCGCGTTTATGAATATATGGAAACCGTAACTTTGCGTGAATGCACCCTATTTCTAAATTCACAAAGGTAGATTCCTTGCCATGTCCCTAATGCCAGTTTCCCATTAATAATCGGGATTGATATAGAATTACCTATCATTGCTGCTTTAATATGTGCAGGCATATCATCAGGTCCTTCGATCGTGTGTTTAAGAAAAGGTAAATTTTCTGGTATAATATGATTGAATATAGATTCAAAATCTAATAAAACATCTGGATCTGCTGCTTCATTTATGGTTAATGCTGCTGATGTATGGTGGATAAATGCATGTAATATTCCTTGTTCTGGCATTTCAGGAATACAATCCAATAATTCATCAGTAATAATATAATATCCTCTTGCTCTTTGCTTGAGCTTTAAGGTAATATGCTGGATCATTAGTTTCTGATTTTAGAAACTTTGGGACATTCTAATCTCGAAAAATAGCGCATAATACTCACCCCAAAAAAGACATAAATATCATTGTTTTCACTATTTCCTCTTTGAGACCCTACTTCAGCAAATCCTTCTACACCACTTCGATCTGATAGTGCAACTGCTAAATCTCCTTTTGATGCTTTTAAGTCCTGGAGATTGGGGTATACTCCACTCACATCATCAAGATAATCAGTGAATGTTCTTTTGGGTGTTAAGAATGCATTCATACTCCAATCTCGATTAATGTCCCATTTTATACCCAACCCAAAAGATAAATTGCCCGTAATAGTCTGATATTGGTTGTTTACAAATTGTCCTTCTGTGCTAAAATCTTTTAGATTATGCCAGGTATCATCTAATTGTGCTTGAGGATTAAATTTTGTGATTCCGAAACCTAGAAATGCGTAAGGCGTGAAGTAATACTCATTATTTCCATGAATATAATTGAAGAAGTTAAATTCAAAATGAGCATTTAAGGTAACTACATTAGAACGAAACGAAAGGTTTCTTGTTTGTTCAAATGCGTTGTCGGAATCATCATCCGCGGCACTAATTCTGCCGAAATCCAAACTGGCCATTACCCCAGTCCTTGAATTAAAATTTCTTCTATAAATCGCACCAAAAGCAATACCAGGATCATTAAGACTATAATCTGTATTTAAATCACCAAAATAATGAGCAGCTCCTAACCAACCACCAATCTCCCAACCTTTTTGAGCATTGGTAAATGTTGCGTGGAGAAAAAACAATAAAAAAATTAAATATCCTTTGTTCATGAAAGTAAATAGATAATCCTATTAACGCGCAAATGTATCTCTTTTGTATTCAAATTTCATTTTAATACAATAAAAAAGGGCTCAGAGAAACTCTGAACCCTTGAAATTAAAGTTTTGCCTAAAATCCAAATTAATTTTCAAGATTGAAACTGGTTCAAACCGAATTTAACATTGGATCAAATTTATTTAACCAAAATCATTTTCTTAACAGCTGAGAAATCACCGCTTTCAAACTGGTAATACATTAATCCTGATGTATCAAAATCTTCTTTTGAAATAACCAACTCATTATATCCAGCAGGATAGAATTCATTAATTTGTTTCAATACTCTTCCACTTACATCCATGATTTTAAGACTTATCATGCCTTCTTCGGCAATCATAAATCCAATAGAGGTTTCATTATTGAATGGATTTGGTTCGTTTTGGTATAATTTATTTACCAATTCAGATTTTACTCCTTGCAATATCACTTCTACTTCTGTAAGTGCACTTCCTATGTATGCTTCTGAACTCAATAACTCATTTGAGATACTCAATTGACCATCGTTTTCAAAAACCAATGTCATTAATGCTTCGTCTTTGTCAATATTCAATGCTTTTCCTGTATTCCAACTGAATGTTGAGTTGTCATTAGAAACCATTCCAACATTTGCATTGCTTGCATCCAATATTCCTGGCTTCACTTCTAGCAAGTTCATTCCTGCATGATTGATGGTAAACTGCATTCCAGCTACTTTTTGGTTAGCTACAGATTTAATTACAATTTCGTATTGTCCATCTGCATTTACCGTTGCAGCATTGGTATATAGTGCCCATTTGTTACCACTTCTTGATTGAGTATTATTCCCATCTAAAGTGACTACAGCAGTATTGTTAATATCTCCGACTTTTACACCGATAAAGTTGTTATCCATCATTGTCGAAGAAAAAGATTGGATATTAACCGTTTCGGAAAAAGGCCAAGGATTGGTAGCATTCATATTCTGCTCTGTAATTGGGAATCTCCAACTATCGTTGTTAGGAAATTCAGTATTGATACCTAAGATAACTTTTCTTAGTTCTACTAGATCAATGGCAGAAATGTTTTCATCATTATTGATATCTGCTGCTATCATATCATAAGGATCCGTAAGTGGAGTTAATGATAAAATATGCTTTTGCATTAATACTAAATCTAAGGTAGATACACCATTTAACCAATCGGTTCTTGATGAAGCATTTATAGAATAATCTAATCCAAATGGATTATTGTTAAATATATAATGACCATGATCATCAGTCATGTTTAAAAGTGGAAATTCAGACGATGGACTATTTAATTCTACAGAAAATTGAGCTAGTTCTTCTCCAGACACGGTTGTTAATTGACCTCCAATTCGGGATTGTAGTTGACCCACTACTTCTGGGCAAACTCCTTGATTATCGATAAGTGTTAGATATACTGTACAGAAATCTACATTATCTTTTTCATCCCAAACATAAACATCAACCTCCACGGGGTTCGGCTGGGCGGCATTTATGATGTCATCACAATTAAAAATCCGTGATGAACATTTGGTATCTGGATTATAGTCTGGATCTTCATCAGGATGTACTTCAGAGAAAGTAAACCTAAGATCTGCATTGGCGGAACAATTGTCAAAACTACCTAGGTCAAAATCACAAGCCCAAAGTTCTACCTCACCATTATCCATTATTGCGCTGCTAATATTTACACAATATGGCGTCGGTGCTTTTTTATCTACAATCATTAAATCTTGTGTACATGATACTACGTTTCCGCATCCATCTGTCGCCTTCCATACTACCCTGTGGTTAATCATACTTCCAGGAATTCCTTCTGGGATAACCACTCTTACTGGCTCACCAGAAGAGGTTGGGTCTAAATAAAATGGACTATCATATGGAGCTGTACTTGAGAAAGTATAATCATAAGTCCAATCTCCCCAAAGGTCAACTTGTACCGTCCACTTTATCCAATCACTGGCACAGTCTCCATTATCTTGAGCGATTTTTATCAAAGTGGTAGCATTGTTTTCACAGATGATACCATCACCATCTTCGTCTCCATAATCATTTGCAATTTTCATAATCATCTCATCACAAGTATCTACAAATGTAGGTGCATCGTTGTCATAGATTTTTACTATTTGCACATGCTCCCACAATCCACTTGTATAAGGATCTAATGGTTGATATGTACACCAGTCAATAACTGTCCAATGGTTTAATATTTTGAAACATGCACCGTCTTCAAATAAGAAGGTATCTCGCTCTACACTATAAGCAAGTAAGTTGCAAGATGGAGCATCCCAATAAGGTCTTTCGTTTTCGAGATTATCAGCACAATTGATGACAGTGTCTTGTGGAAAGAATACCTCGATATTAGAATAGTAAGATTCATGTACATAAATATCTTGAATACAGAATGCATGAGGATATCCTACAACAGACCATTTTCTTTGGAATGTTCCTGAGCCACAACCAAAATTATCATCTATATCTTCATAGATAACTTCTGCTTCTCCACATGAATTATATGCTTGAGCCTGACCTACGATATGAAAATCATTGATATCAGTATCACAATCTATAGTGATATCTGGTGGACAAACTACTTGAGGTGGAGATTTGTCTTCTAATCTCACGATAGCCCAAGTTTCGTTATAGTTATCTCCATCAGTACCATAGTAACCATCCATGTCACCATCGTCCCAAACTCTTAACCATACTTTATGTTCTGAGTAATCATTGATTCCATCACCATCACTATCAAAACCATTTTCCGATATATCTGAGCAACAGAATTTTACATACTCGCCATTATCTGGATCATCTTTATCATCATCCAAATGGAAATCATCATTATAAGTAGTATTACCTTCGAATCCACATTCGCCGACATCTCTTCTTACTTCTAATTTTACTGGTCCGCATCCATCATGAGATCCTTTATCTACACTACCAGCATAGAGTTTAGCAATACCTTCTCCATTTGCATCTGGTACTAAAGAAACAATGATGTCTTGTCCAGCAACTGCAACAGGTGGTGTTGCATCTACAATATGCACTTGTACTGGATGTGTAGTAATATTATTACAACAATCGTGTCCATGGTAATAAAAAGTGTGTACGCCCTTAGGTGCTCCAGTAACGTGATATCCGTGACCTTCCTCATATTCAATATGGACACCATATGGACCTGTTACACTATATGACAGATTGTTACTACAATCGTCATGTAAGTGCTCTGGATATGGCATATAAAAATCACCAAAACATCCCCATGGATCTACACTCATACTAAAGTCTGGATGCCAGATAGTTGGACCATCAGGATCTCCGTTTACAATGATTTGTGTATGCTCATAGTTCTCACCAGTACACCAGTCAAAATAAGACCATGTTCTTAACACCTTAGTTAAGTCAGTACAAGCCTCACAAGCAGGAATTACTAAATCAGATTTTACAATTGCAAGATTACATAGACTATTCCAAATTGGTTTTCCATGAATAGTTGGATATGCATATGTATTTGCATATTGTTGAGCAGCAAGTTCTGCAGCTTCTACTTCTTCTGTACTATTTGCACCTGCCAAAAGTATCTCCAATTTGATGTTATAGTAGTGATCATAAACATCATCAGTACTAAATCCAGCTCCACATGGTAATTCAATATGTCCAAATGGATGGTGGATGTCATAATGAATGTCAATTGGATTTACACTGTATTCATAGATACAAGTTGTTGTTTCGTTGCCACCAGCATCAACTAGTTTATATTGTCTTTGAATCTTTATCGGACTACAAGGACCATATTCAGAAACTAAATCAACATAGTTTAAATCTACAGTAGAACAATCTTCATACTGAGGTACAATTACATCGTCATAATGCCCAGCCAACATATTGTCGAGGTCTGAGCAAGTAGCTGTAATTACACATTCAGGATTGTTGTTTCCAACAGGACAAGGACAAGGATCACCAACAATAACTGGAGGTAATTTGTCTTCAACGATTACTGTTCCCCAACAACTATTGTTAAGGCCAGAATAAGTTTCAATAATAGAAACGTTGTAAGAGCCAGGAATGGTTACTTCTATACCAGAAATACCAGAACCTGAAGCGGTCTCAATACTTATCATATAATTACTGAGATCGTTATAAGGAGCGGGATAATTTTCCTCTCCTTCGAGTACAATATCAGGCGTTATGTAAGCGACGCAATCACCATCTAAGGATAGATGGATTTGGTCATTACATGCCAAAAATGTACTCTGTGAATTTGCTGTGATTCCTAAAAATAGAAAAAGCACAACCAAGAACGATACATGCCAAATTGGGATGTCCACTCTCTTTGGGTAAAAATCGGTTTTTACCATGGGAATGAGTTTTAGGTTAAATAAATTGTTACATAGCCTTTATCAATTGATAAAGGTTCGTTCAGATGTGCATAAGGAGAAAATTCTTAGCGATTGGGAGTTCGTCCAATTTCCTCTGATGCAAATGTAGAACAACAATTATGATAAACTTAGCCCCGAAGTGGGTAAAAACTGTATTTAGTTTTAACAGATAATTAGAAAATGTAATGTGAGCTTAGTTCCCTTCGGAATAATAGGTATTAACACGGACATGGTTATCGGGCATGGGTGTCCCAAAATGTTGTACCCAATATTTGTCATATTTTGCCACTGCCATTTCTTCCATACTAGGATGCATAATCATTTTACAATGACTAGGACTTTTAAGCCAATCTTCTAGGACTTCATCAAAATACTTTTGACCTTCGCCTAGGTTTTCACCAGCATTTTTCCAGTTATATCCATTTTCATCCAATCTTTGACCTATATCCAAGCCAGATTTAGAGATGTGTCCAAAGTAATTATAGCGATCCATATCTTTGGCGTGCTTTCTTGCGGACTTATAAAGTGTATTGTTCCATTGGACTGGATTTGCGGGTTTCATTCTTTTACCACCACAACGACATCCTTTTGCTCTTATGTCATTTACTTCTTTGACCATGTAATCAATAAACTCTTGCGGTGGCTGAGCACTTAATAAATTTATACTTAGTAATAAGAAAATTGACAATAGATATTTCATAGGCATGGACATATGCTAAAGATAACGAAGCCTAGCAAATATAATTATAATGTTGGATACAATTAGTTGTTATAATTGTGTTAATCAACATTTCAGAATAAGGCATAAAAAAAAGGCGTCTGAAACAAATCAGCCGCCTCCTGTATATAATTGAGCTATCTAATACAAATTTAAATAAATGGTGCAATTACCAAAGCAACTACGGACATTAATTTTAATAAAATATTTAGTGAAGGTCCAGAAGTATCTTTAAATGGATCTCCAACAGTATCTCCTACAACAGTTGCTTTGTG
>JAHDBF010000108.1 GCA_020630525.1 Saprospiraceae bacterium | reverse complement strand
TTTCATCAAGTAGTTTGTGAAATATCTTTTCATGAGCGCCGACATTTCCTTGATTTAGAAACCATCCACCTCCACCTTCTGAAATATCATCATAAGCAAACTGACACTCAAATGACCATTCTGTATTACAACATTCTTCGCCACTAAAAAACCAAGTTTCTTGACCAAATAAGGTTTGTAGTGTTTCATCATCAGCAGGATATGGGCAAGAACCATCGAGGATGGTCGCACATTGAGAATAATCAGTATTCGTTGTATCTGGTTCAGATAGCGTACTTAAGTCACCAAAAAATTCATCCATATAATCGTCGATATCTTCTAGATCGCAAGGTTGAGCGTCTGGTTGAGTATTGGGTACATTGGTATAGTTAATATAATAATCAAACGTAGCATCTAAGTCCCAAACAATGTATCCCCACTTTTTATGATCGCCTTCTGGATCTAATCCTCTCCACCAACCAGTATTGTAATTTAACCAATCCATAGCAACGGTATTCAGATTTACTAGCATATAATCTATCAAGCTTAGCAACTTGATCTCATCATCTACACGCTGATAGTTTACAGGATCAGACATGTCATTTTCTAATATAAAATTCCTGATTTCTTCCCAATCAAAAAATGCTTGCTCCCCACCATATTCGGCTTCGGTATCTCCCCAAGTAGTCAGGTATTGAAGATTGTTTTTGTCTTGACCATAGTAATATTTGGTATAATCGTGATCTGCTGGTCTTTCTCTCATTCCATAGAGTCCCCAGTATTGGCCATTTAAAAATAGTACTACACGTTCTACTGCTCTGACGTCTAAGTTCATATCTCCATCTTGCGCTAACTGGTGAACGTACTCATCTCTGATGTGTGTACTTCCATCATGATTGCCATCATTAATGGCAGGGTAGTTATCATCTCCAGAATTCCTAAACATAAACCGCTGATATTCATCTCTGTCTGAGTAAGAAAACAAAGGCGCATTGATATCCTTGCTATATCCCATCTCATCTCTTGATACCCAATCAAGGCTTCTATGATTTAGTACCCAAGAATCTTGACCATGTCTATTTAGTGATCCATATCCTGTAGCTTCTAATTCTTTGTCAGTATTAAAGTACTCTAACGAGCCAATCGGAATTAACTCACCATTGCCATTTGCAAGGTCAATTACATCTTCTGATGCTACAGAAAACACAGCTACTGAAAAATCATTTTCATCAATAAAGAAAGTGGCAAAATCAACCAATCCTTCTAATATTAATGTATCATTACTGATCGCAATGGCTTTGATAACAGTTGTATTTTCTACTGTAATTGGTCCATTATATACTGCTGAGTTGATAGTTGGGTACGAACCATCTGTAGTATAATAGACTGTTGAATTTGCTTCGTTGTTGGTGATGGTAACTTCGGTCATTTCGTCATAAAAGCCAGCATTTTGGTCTATACTTGGTCTTGCTGTATATCCCATATACTTTGGGGTTAGATCATTGCTAGTTCCAGCTGATGGTAATGAGCATACCATCCAATTATCGCTTCCATCTTCTGATCTACAGATAGAATGTTCTGCGCTTGTGATGCGCATCTCGTATGCATCCAAGATATTTTCAGCAGGATCGGTAAAAACAATTTCGTCACTTCCAGTGGTTTGTGTAAGTTTAAAATTGGTATGAAAATGACCATCAACTAAAGTGTCTAATCCAGAACACCAAAAAACCAAATATCCGTTTGCCGGAATGGTCGTACCATCAGGAATTTTCCATTTTCCAGGCTTTGCAGATTTGTCTGACAAGTGATATTCAGAAATATCAAGATCAGTATCAGAATTATTATACAATTCTATCCAATCTTCGAATTTGCCGAAGTTATCAGGAAAACTTTCCAAATTAGAGGCAGAGTACTCATTGACCACCACTTGGCCAACAAGATTAAGAGAAAAGAGAGTTGTTGTCGCTAATAAGAGAAAATTTAAAAACTTCATTTTATAATATTTGTAAGTAATAGCTTAAAGATACTATTCACAAATATAATTATGGATTGTTTTATTGATTCTGCAAGACATTATTCGTTATTATTTTTAAAATAATGCAATTTAGGTAGGAGACTTTTCTCTCTTTGGTATACAAAAAAAGCATTGACAATTGCCAATGCTTTTTTAATACGATTAAGTATTTTATCGTTTATACTCCCAATCAAAAAATACATTGGGAATTTGATCTTACATTACGTTAACGTAAGTTCTATTGTTTCTTTTCTTTGTGAAAGTTACTTCTCCATCTACACCAGCATGGAGTGTAAAATCTCTTCCCATGTATACATTGATACCAGGATGAAATTTAGTTCCTCTTTGTCTTACGATGATATTACCAGCGACAGCCTTTTGTCCGCCAAATAATTTTACACCTAATCTTTTACTATTACTATCTCTTCCGTTATCTGTACTACCGACACCTTTCTTATGAGCCATAATTTAAATATTTATCGTCCTGGAATTAATTAACCTATTGATTCAATTTTAATTTTTGTAAAAGACTGTCTATGACCGTTTTTTACTTTGTAACCTTTTCTTCTTTTCTTTTTGAAAACGATTACTTTATCACCTTTTTGGTGACCAAGAACAGTAGCTTTTACGCTAGTTCCTGCAACAGTTGGCGTACCAACAGTAGCACCGTTATCTCCAGCAGTCATTAAGACTTCATCGAAGTTTACAGAATCTCCTTCTTCTGCTTTCAATTTATGCACAAAGATTTCTTGTCCTTGCGCTACTTTAAATTGTTGTCCTTGTATATTTACTATTGCTATCATTTGAGCACCTTTTAAAAATGGATTGCAAAGATATGTTTTTTCTTGGTCTTGTCAAATGCTTACTACATCATTTTATTTAAAATGATCAATATTTTATCTGAAAATCAGGCAATTACCACTAAAACACGCTTATAAAGCCAATGTGTACCTTAGGATTTGAGAAATCAAAGCTTTGATTGTCAAACTTACCTGATGCAATTGAGAAATTTAATAGTCCAACTTTTGTTTGAATATTGATACCTGCACCGACTCCGATGGCTTGTTTCCAATCCCCATTTTCATTTTTAAAATAGCCATATTCTACAAATGGCAACGATAAAAAGGATTGCTCATCTAAACGTAAATTTAAAGCCAAACCTGGAATAAGGTAGGTTTCTGCCATGAATGATTCTTCATCAAATCCACGTAAGACTTGATTGCCTCCTATTCGTCTCAGTTCATTGTCATAAAGCTTTATATCAGAATAACTGTGGTATACATTAATAGAACTATTAAGGCTAAAGTTTTGACCTAATTTTAAATAATGATCAAATTTGATTTGGCCAGCGATAAAGATTCCATTTACATTCAAAGTATCATAAGAATTGCTAAAATCTACTTCACTTGACCTCAATTCTTTTATCGCATTGTTCTCCAATATTGTCTTGGTATTGAACTTTACATTTCCAGAGATTCCCCAACCTTTGGAAGGATTCCAGATATTGTCGAGATTTCTTTTCAATCCCGAGATAACCAATCCATTTTTCACAACATCGAGTGCTTCTGGTAAACGTCTACTATTGACAATATTGGTAGAATCAATGTTAATCAATCTTGAGCTATTATAATCCCACGATATACCGATATTGTCTTGACTTCCTAGCATGTATAAAACACCAGCTTCAGAAAGTATATCTTGGTAATTAAGTGAATTTCTAAATAGAGCAAAACTCCCATTGATGGCTATTGGAAGATTTAGTGGATATGGATACCGCAGTTTAAATTCCAATTGTTGGTTGTCTGGTTTTAATCGAGCAAACCTGATTCCAATCATCTCTCCATAACCCAATTGGTTAATCATTTCAGCTTCTATATCGAGCGTGATAAAAAACCTTCTGCCTCCATCTTCCTGTAATGGATTAACACCGATTAGAAAATCAAATCTACTGGCATTCTTTTTTTCTAAGTTTAAATGCAGTGAAGCATATTCTCCAAGGAATTTTATTTCTGGGCTTTTCTTGATTTTTACAAATGGAAGGGCTTTAAGTAGTTTTTCTACTGTCAATATTTTGCTATGATCGTAGTAGGTTATTTTATTAAAGCCTAAATAATGTCTTAGATAATTGTTGCTTACATTTACATTTCCATCCACATAAATAGAATCAAATTTAATTTTTGGTCCAGTTACTAGATGAATACTGGCATCAATCGTATTGTCAGTAATATCAAAAGAATCCAATTTTATTTTAGCGAATGGGAAGCCATTATCGCCTAGATAATTACTGAGCCTATTTCCAATGATTGGCCAATCTTCAGGCTTTTTTGCTTTTTGAATTTTTAGTGCTTTGTAGACTTCTTCATTGAGATTTCCTCTGTTGATTTTTAATCTATCAAATTGATTGCCTTTGTAAAAGAATGCAGATTTATTGTCTACATTAAAGCTATCTAGTGAAGCATTCCAGTAACCTTCTTGCGCTAACGAATCAATGAATGCGTTTAGTTCTGTACTGATATTCTCTGTAATGAATGTTCTTGCAAATGTGTCTCTTTCGGATTCGACAAAAGTGTAGTTTAAAGTGTCTTGCGCCAATGAAATACGGGTGCACGCAAAACTCATGACCAGCAAAATGCAAGTTGATTTAAAAAACAACCATATTTGTGAACGATAATATCTCATTTACACCAATGAATAACGCAAAAGTATGCCTTGTTGGACATACAAAATAGGATTATTCACTAAACAAATGTTTTTATGGATTGATATGGCAGGAATATACATACACATACCGTTTTGTAGGCAAGCATGCCATTATTGTAATTTTCACTTTTCTACATCATTGAAATATGAAGACGATCTTGTTAATGCCATTTGTACAGAAATTATCAATCGAAAATCATATGTAGAAACCGATAAAATTAAGACAATATATTTTGGTGGAGGAACACCTTCATTGATAAAAGATGAAAATTTAGCTTTGATTATTGATACTTTGGAGAAGCATTTTGATTTATCTGAAGTATTGGAATGCACACTAGAAGCGAATCCTGAGGACATTACAAAGGATAAAGTAACATTTTGGAAAAGTATAGGTGTAGATCGTTTGTCTATTGGTATCCAGTCATTTCATGCAGTTGATTTGGAATGGATGAATCGTGTTCATTCTGTAGATCAAGCTCAGAATGCATTACGGATTGCCAATGAATGTGGAATTTCATTTTCGGCGGATTTGATTTTTGGGAGCGCGACTACCACAGATGAAATGTGGATGGATAACTTAAATCGAATGAAAGCTTATAACCCAGATCACCTTTCATGTTATTCGCTTACCGTGGAATCACAAACTGCATTGCATACATTAATCAAAAAAGGAAAACTTAAGTCTCCACAAGATGAAACCATAGCAAGGCAATTCTATTTGACAAGAGATTTTCTAATTTCTAATGGCTATGATCATTACGAAATATCCAATTATTCTTTACCTAATAAAAATGCACTGCATAACACAAATTATTGGAAGTCAGAATCATATTTAGGTATTGGACCTTCAGCACATTCCTATAATCAAGGAACCCGATCTTGGAACATTGCAAATAATGCAAAATATATCAACCTAATAAAGGAAGGAAAGTCTGTTTATGAATCCGAAACTCTGTCAAAATCAGATGTATATAATGAATATGTGATGACGAGATTGCGGACAAAATTTGGTTGTACATTAGAAGAAATAGATGACAACTTTAAAGATTACTTCTTATCTATGATCCAAAAGCAAATCGATTTAAATCATATCTATTTAAAAGACAATAGCTATCGTCTTACAGAGAAAGCAATGGTTATAAGTGACCATGTTTCTAGCGAGTTATTTTATAGTGAATCTTAGTTGCTCGGTCCCAATTAGCAATTGCTATTATTGTCCTGGGCTATCTGGCTGGATTAAATTAAAACCAATTGGATTAGATTTTACTTGTTCGTCTAAGTCATCATCATAATCTTCCCAGTTGATTACCTCAGTCATAAACTCTTCAACATGTCTAATTAAGAATGCTTTTTTGAGTTCTTCAGGGCGTAAGATTTCTATGGTTTTAGGAGGTTTAGGTTCGCCATATCCTTCTATAAATGGAAACATGATTAAGATCATAATTTTACCATTGAACAATTGTTGGTAAATCAATGCTCCTTTGTTTTTTATCATGTGTCTTTTAGAAACACTATTCTGCAGTTTTTCTGCTATTCCACTGATGTCTTGACCAAGAGAAAGTACAATTACTTCTAAGTTTTCGACTTCATCTTTTACTTCTATAGTAGCTTTAAGCTTGGTCTCATTGATGATTTCTTCTAGTCCAGAAGTGATCATAGATTTTAGAGATTCATTCCAGTCTTTTCTATAATTGGATGTGTTTCCTATGATTTCTTCGTATCTATTTACTTTTGATTGCAGTGTTCCTAAGTCCATGTGTTTAATTTTAATACGTTAGCAATTTATGAATCCCTTCTTTCATTCGCGCTATAGGTAAGAAAATTTCTTCCAATGTATTGGCAAAAGGAATCGGAGTGTCCAGACTTGCTATTCTTATAACTGGAGCATCCAAGTGTTCAAATAAATGTTCTGTGATATGTGCAGCAATTTCCGCGCCGATACCACCAAACATGGTGTCTTCATGCAGGAGCATAACCCGATTTGTCTTTTTAACAGTAGCGGCGATGGCATCATAATCCAATGGCTGCAAGCTACGCAGATCTATGATTTCTGCATCAATATTTTCTGCTTCACAATATTCTGTTGCCCAGTGAACCGCTTGTCCATAAGTGATGATGCTACAAGAATTTCCTGCTTTTGCTACTTTAGCTTTTCCGATTGGTATGGTAAAATAATCTTCTGGCATTTCGCCTTCGAGTTTTCTGTACAAGGCTTTATGTTCAAAAAACAATACTGGACTTGGATCTTCAAAAGAAGCCAATAATAAACCTTTTGCATCTTCAGGAGTGCTCGGAAATACCACTTTTAATCCTGGTACCTTAGTAAACCATGCTTCATTACATTGAGAATGGAAAGGTCCTGCTGCTACACCACCTCCTGCTGGCATTCTGATTACCACATTGGGACTATGTCCCCAACGGTAATTTACTTTAGCAAGGTTGTTTACGATCTGATTAAATCCGCAGGTTACAAAATCCGCAAACTGCATTTCTACCATAGATCTAATACCTAAAAAGCTTAAACCCATTGAGATACCGATAATTGCGCTTTCGCAGAGTGGCGTATTTCTTACCCTTCCTTTACCGTATTTATCTGTAAAACCGTCGGTGATTTTAAACACACCGCCATAATCTGCAATGTCCTGACCCATTAGTACCAGATCATCATACTTTTGCATCGCTTGATCTAATCCAGAGGTGATTGCATCGATGTATCTAACTTGTGATTTATTATTGGGTATGATATCAGATATTTCTGGAGCAGAAGCATATACATCATTCAATTCCGCTTGGATATCACTTGTTACCATTTCATTGGAATTAGCAATATTTAATCCAGCTTTGATTTCTGCTTTGATGCTTTTTTCTATTTCTTCGATTTTACTTTCAGAAAGTATGCCTTCTTCTAATAAGTAATTTTCAAAATTTTGGATTGGGTCTTTTTTCTCCCAAAAATCCATGAGTTCTTGTGGAACATATTTTGTTCCAGAAGCTTCTTCGTGACCACGTCTACGGAAAGTTTTAAATTCTATTAAAAATGGTCTCGGATTTTTACGTATGCTTTTTATTATCTTGGTTAAGCTCTCATATACTTCGACAATATTATTACCATCGATGATTTTTGATTCTATACCATAACCTATTCCTCTATCAGCCAGATGTTCACATTTGTATTGCTCTGAAGTCGGCGTCGAAAGTCCATAACCATTGTTTTCTATCGCAAAAATAACAGGCAGATTCCATACAGCGGCTACATTTAGTGCTTCGTGGAACTCTCCTTCACTTGTTCCACCTTCACCAGTAAATGCAAGTGCAACTTTCTTTTGTTTATTGAGTAAATGGCCCAATGCAACACCAGAAGCTAAGGATAATTGCGGTCCAAGATGTGAGATCATTCCAACCACATTATAATCCAATGTTCCAAAATGAAATGACCTATCTCTTCCCTTGGTAAATCCAGCAGCTTTACCTTGCCATTGGGCAAATAATCTATCAAACGGAATATTTCTTGAAGTGAAAACACCTAAATTTCTATGCATCGGAAAAACAAATTCATCTTCATCCAATGCCATCGTACATCCTACAGATATGGCTTCTTGTCCAATGCCAGAAAACCATTTACTGATCTTTCCTTGACGCAATAAAGAGAGCATTTTTTCCTCTATTAATCGAGGTCTTTTCATGCCTTCGTAAAGTTGTATCAATCTCTTCTTTGAGAGATTATTTTTTCCGTATTCCATTAGTTTATTGTTGACTTGTGAGGTCGTAGAATATTTTCCAGCAAATATGATAAAATTTACACTTAACTGGTTAATTATGTTGAATTATGGGAGAGATAAAGTCTTATTTTAAGTATATTCTTGTCCTAAAATTAAAAAACCCCCAAATAAATTGGGGGCTACAATTACGGACTAACACTAAAGCTTTATAAACTTTAGCACACTAATTTTTTGATCGTTATTAATTCTTAAAAAATATAAACCTGATTCTAGTTGCTTAATATCTATATCGTGTGAAGATTTTTGAGAAAGTTGCTTTTCTAAAACTTGTCTTCCTTGATTGTCAATAATTTCGATTTGAGCATTTACCGCTATTTCGCTAATTAAGGTTAATTTATCATTCGCAGGATTAGGATATAAATATGATTTCGATGTGGAATATTTTTCATGAATAATATTCGAGCTAACTTCTTTTCCTAAAATACCTGTAGATACAATTTTATAATAATTATCACCTGCATACGGTGAATAATGGAAATATTGATATGAACCTTTTTCTATCATAAAGGTATCATCTACCAAAGTATAAAAGTCTTTTCCATCTTGGCTATGTAAAATGGAGAAAGTATTATTTCTTTCTTCCATATTATAAATCCAACTTAGATTGATGCCATTCGTTTTTACAGTAGCATCTGCGATAATTTCTTCTGCTACTGCAAGTACTATATCACAATTGGTATCATCGCAAATGATGTCTTCGTTATTGGCACATACTTCAATAGTTCCGTTGCTAATTGGGCAAGGGATTGTTGTAGTAATAATCTGTGGCGCATCGTTAGGAATGATTTCTAGCGTAACTACGATTTCATTCAAATTATAACATTGATTCCCACCAGAGCTGAGATTGATCGAGCTAGCTAAGAAATTATTGCTAAATGAATTTCCAGATTGGATTGGACCTGGAATAGACACTATATCATTAAATTCGCCCTCAGGCGTGGAAGTGCTAATATTCATAGAAAAACCTGAAACATCACAATCTCCAAAGTTGATAATATTGTAAGGAATGAATAAGGCACAAACTCCATCAGCTGTATTTGATATGGAAAATTCATCAGTTATTGGGATCAGTTCTACATTTGATTCACAAGACCAAGGAATACAAGCTGACTCATCACAGACCAATAGCTGATTATTTCCGCAAATCTCTATTGTCCCATTACCATTTGGACATGGAACAGTTGTGCTGATGACTTCGGGATAGTTATTTGTTGATATGAAAGCATTTACTTCTATGTCATTTACGTCAAAACAAGAACCATCGTTTTCTAATAAAGAAGAACTTATGATTATAGATTGCGCAATGTTTGATCCCGCAGTTAATCCATTCACGGTTTCGGTTACAGTTTCACTTCCTTCTAAAGTTATTAAGGTAAAATCGATACCAAAAGATCCTACATCGCAAGTGCCACTACTTGTGAGTGTAAATGGAATTCTGATGGCACATTCGTCAGCTCCGTTTTCTACAATCGTAAAATCATTTTCATTAACTTCTACACCTACGTTTGTTGAACACGGATAAGGGATGCATTGGCTATCATCACAGATTACATTATTGTCGTTTTGGCAAACTGTTATTGTTCCTTCACCAAATGGACATATTATTTCTTCGATTAAAATTGTTGGTGGATTAAAATTTGCGATATCAAAGCTTATAGTTATTTCATCTAGATTAAAGCAAGAATTATTGATGTCATTAAAGAATATATTCGATGAAAAATCAATTATTTGATTCTGGGTAGTATTTGGATCAATTGGACTACTAATATGCGCCAAAATATTGTCGGTTCCTTTAGGAGAATTAGCAGTAAATACCAATGTAAAACCAGAATATGCACAGATGTTTGGGTTTGTAATAGCATATGGTATGGATAGTTGACATTGATTAAAACCATTAGAAACTATGGATAAGTTTTCCTCATCAATTGCAATGTTTAATGGCGAATTACATTGAGAAAATCCGATAGTGTAAGCGCTCATGAGTATAGATAAACTCATGAGAAGTGTAGGTAGTATTCTCATTTTAATTAATTTTCTTGAATGGCTTAAACGGTATTTATCAAGCTCTGACTTGTGAGAATAAAACGCTGGAAATTACAAAACGATGCTTTTAGTTTAAATAGAAATTTTGTCCTAAAAAGTCTAGCCTAGTTTTTAATGAATTTCAATGTGGTAATTTCTGATCCAGAACTTACCCTTAAATGATATAATCCTTGAAGCAACTCATTAGAATTAATGCTTGTTATTAGTTCATTGTTAAATGATTGCTGCTTAACAATCTTACCTTGAAGATCAAAAATTTCTATTAGACCTTGAGTCAAATTGTGTTGTACAAATAACTCATCTTTAGCAGGATTTGGATAAAGGCTAATTTTACCTCTTTCTATATCGAATTGAATATTAACGATGTCGCTGTAAGTAATTCTCCCATCAAAATCTCTTTGGACTAAACGATAATAGTTTTGACCATTATTAGGGTTTTTATGAAGGAAAGAATAATTGTTTACAACATTAGCATTTCCTTGGCCAGATGTAAAGTTGATTTCTCTAAAGTCATTGCCATCAGCACTGTGCTCAATTGACCAACCTTCGTTATTAATTTCAGAAGCTGTTTTCCATAGTAAAAGCACTTCGCTTTTTTGTTTTATAGCTTCAAATGAAATAAGATCAATAGGTAGTGAACAATCTCCGATAATCCCGCAGACGATGCTGTTGTCATTTGCACATACTACGATTGATCCCGAATCTCCGCTAGGACATGGAATCGTTACAACATCAGGAATCGGAGGTGTTTCGCTCGACAATTCAAATCTCCATTTGAAATCCATAGTGTCTATACAATTACCGCTATCATCCATAAAAATATCAGAAGTAAACATCAATGTGTCTAAGTGAATTTGATTTGCGTTTATACCAGTTATGGTATCCGCAAAGTTATCCATCAATACAGGTGTATTAAGCGATATCATAGCATCTACAGAAAACAAAGCAAGATCACAAGAACCACTATTTGATAAAGAATAGGGTAGAAACATTGTACACGAATCTTCATTAAATGGAATAACATCAATCATGGATGTATCGATTGCAAAATTTAAATTTATATCACACTGAGATTGTGCTTTTTGAGGTGCATTTATTAAAGCAAACAATAGAAAAATAACAATAAAGTTCGCACTATAAAATGTGGTATTCATTCTCATAATTAAGGGAGTGTAGGTTGAAAAAAATCTCCGGCTACCCAAAATTAAGCTATTTTGTATGAATGGAAAATATATATAACAAATTTAAATCTATTTAGACCGCCAATAACTTAATGATAAATACCAAAATGACACTTACCAGCAACCCTAGCAGTACTTTGACCAAATCAGAAATAACCATCTTGCCGATGGTTTTCGATATCTTTTTATGGATGTTAATATGAATACCTATTTCTCTTCCTGCCAATAACCCAATAAAAACCCAGGTAGTACTCATTGGTAATTTAGCTTCAAACAAACCTAAGTAGTTGTATTTAAATATATATAAGATTACGCCATAGATTAAATCTATAAATGTTGCGGATCTGATATCTGCTGTATTGGTTTTAACTCTTACAACATCTTGCACCGCACCACCTTTGGAGTAAAAGATGTAAAAAAGTAATGAAACAAGAATCAACAAAGAAATGATGAATCCAATTATTGAAAGATCAGCACCTCCTTTTAGATAGATATATATATTTGCCAAATCCTGAGTTAACCATTGGAACCATAAAAATCCAGTAGTAAACCATTGTGCTATTATCCAATAAATCCGTTTATCATCTTGAAGTGGCTTATCGAGGAATCGTTTTTCCGTAACTTTAGTAATAAGCACATAGATAACAATTGCTGAAAAGAAAGCGACTAAGTATCCTATCAATGACTTATGGATCATTGCACCTAGTTTTGAACTAGTGTCAAAAACACTTCCAACCATTTCTGGTAGATTATTGGGCACTGAGCTAAGCGAAAATAAAGTAAGTATCATGAAAGTGGTACTTACGGGCACTCCAAATCTCGTAATGACCAATAGTGCCAGTGGAGGAATCAAGTAGTACCAAGGATATTCAGTAGGCATATCAAATTTATCTAGCCTCCCGTAATCTATATCATTATTTATATATCCATAAATTAATGCTACTGAAAGGATCGTACAAGCAAATCCTGCTAGAACGTACCATTTAGAGCTTTTCTCATTAGATGTTAAGAAAGTGCCTAAAGTTTGAATTACATCATTTCCAACTACTGAATAAGCAGCAAGAGAAAATCCAATCCACATTACAATATCTGAAAAGTCCATATGGATTTAGTCGTCTTTTGTGTTGGTATACATCAGGGGCGAAGATAGCAACTAATCAGGTTTTTTAATATTAACTTATTGTTAGAAATTAAGAATAAATTTTGTGTGGTAGAATTTATGACCTGAATTACTATTCTCTACGATGCATTTACCTCAATTTGTTAAAATATATTCGTGCTTAGCTTATATTTTGCAAAATATTCGAGTAGTAAAATTTTGGAAATTGGATTGTGCAAAAGCCAATTGAAAAATAATAAGGAGCCCTGTAGTTAGGGGGCTCCTTGAAGTTTATCATGAGATCTTAATCGAAAAAAAGGACCCTTCCCAGGGCCCCATCTTTTTGGTCATTAATACCTTCTCAGGAAATTGGTTTAGTGACCTTGGATCTCATGAAGTAAACTTTGCGCAATATACATCATAACTTTTTAAATATGAAAAAAAAATATATAAGATTTGGCTTGTTTAATGTTGAATAGTTATA
This sequence comes from Saprospiraceae bacterium, assembly GCA_020630525.1. Taxonomy (GTDB): domain Bacteria; phylum Bacteroidota; class Bacteroidia; order Chitinophagales; family Saprospiraceae; genus JAHDBF01. The sequence continues at coordinate 198 of JAHDBF010000108.1, read as the reverse complement.
TACTTTTGCAACCGCTTTTAATGTAAAGCAAGATAATAATGGTGAGGTGGGTGAGTGGCTTAAACCACCGGTTTGCTAAATCGACGTGCTTGGAAACAGGTACCGCGGGTTCGAATCCCGCCCTCACCGCACGCAAAAAACAATTAGGGGTGTAGCGCAGTCCGGTTAGCGCACTTGGTTTGGGACCAAGGGGTCGAA
>JAHDBF010000107.1 GCA_020630525.1 Saprospiraceae bacterium | reverse complement strand
CGGGTCGCAAAGATATACCCTTATTCCCTATTTTACAACCCTTTTTGAAAAAAAAGTGAAAATAAATTGATAAATTTGTTAACACTTTGATTTCCAAACATATAAAGCCCATAATCGTTGAATAACAAAATTTCATTTCGCACTAATACTATAAAAAAGCTTATTAAAAAATATGGTTTTGTATTGTCGGGGTTTTCTAAAGCAACTTTTTTGGAAAAAGAAGCAGATTATCTTGAAAAATGGCTTAAAAATGGAAATAATGGTTCTATGGGCTTTTTAGCAAATCATTTTGATAAAAGGTTAGATCCAAGAAAACTTGTAGATGGTGCAAAAACAGTGATTAGTTTAGCTTATAATTATCATAATCCACAGAAGCAAATTGACCCAAATGCACCAAAAATTTCTAGCTATGCCTATGGTAGGGATTATCATAAAGTGGTAAAAAACAAATTGGTTAAGCTATTCAAAGAAATAAAAGCAGAACTTGGCGATATTAATGGGCGTTGTTTTGTGGATTCTGGTCCTGTTATGGAAAGAGATTGGGCTAAACGATCGGGACTTGGCTGGATTGGGAAAAATACTTTATTGATTAACAAAGATCATGGTTCAAACTTCTACTTGTCTGAGATCATTATTGATGTTGAATTAGAATATGACAATGAAACTGTCGATCATTGTGGAACTTGTACTAAGTGTATCGATGCTTGCCCAACTGATGCAATAAGTGATAGTGGTTATATTCTTGATGCTAAAAAGTGTATATCGTATTTAACCATAGAATTAAAAGAAGAAATTCCGAAGGCGTTTTCTGACAAAATGGATAATTGGATGTTTGGTTGTGATATATGTCAAGATGTTTGTCCATGGAATCGATTTTCTACGCCACACTCGGAACCAGATTTTAATCCTAAAGATCAATTAATGAATATGTCAAAAAGAGATTGGGTTGAAATTACTGAAGAACTTTTTGATGATTTGTTTTTTGGTAGTCCTGTAAAACGAGCCAAGTTTGAAGGACTAAAAAGAAATATAGATTTTCTGACCAAAGATTGATTGGCATTATAGTTAACAAAAATGCTATCTTTAATTTATGGACTTCAAAGCTAAATATTTACTTGGGCTTATACCTGTCATAATTGTGTTGGGTGTTTTATACTACTTTGGAAATATAGTAACCTATGTGGTACTTGCTTGGGCACTTTCTATGGTTGGTGCTCCAATAGTAAAATTCTTTAGAAAGTTTTTAGGTAAAAATCTAGCTGCAGCACTTACTCTAGGATTATTCGTGATCTTTACTGGACTTTTGGCTTGGCTAATCATTCCATCTTTAATGCAACAAGCGAGAAATCTTTCTAACATTGATTATAATAGTGCTATTAGTTCTTTAGAAGAACCTATAAAAGATTGGGAACAAATGCTTCAAAATCGTGGCCTAATATCCACTGAAGAATTGGTGCTTACTGAAAATGAAGATCAACAAGAACAAGAGACTAAGATTGAAAGTAAAATGGTTTATATAGACTCCTTAATGCCAGGTATTACTTTTGACTCTAGTAAGGTTGCTCTAGTTATAAATATAATTCCTCCAGAAATCAAGGCCGAAAAAGATGTTATAACTGATAAGCCAGCTTCTTTTGTAGAAAGTGTAAAGTCTAATTTGATAGAGTTCATTGATCCAGCGAGGATACAATCTGTAATCTCTGGATTCATCGGTTTTTTAGGGAATATATTGATTGCTTTTTTCTCGATAATGTTTATTGCTTTTTTCTTTTTGAAAGAGCAGGGATTATTTTTTAATATGGTTTCTTCTATAGTGCCAAACAAATTTGAGAAGCAAACAGAAAGTGCTATTGATCAGAGTTCTGCTTTATTGGTTAGGTATTTTATAGGTATATTTTTCCAAATTATGATTATCACGACTTTGGTTTATATTTTACTATCGTTGTTTGGGATTAAGAATGCATTATTAATCGGATTTTTTGCAGCATTGATGAATGTGATTCCTTATGTAGGACCATTATTAGGTGCAAGTTTTGGAGTTTTAATCACTATCTCCTCAAATATAAATGTATCGTTTTATGATATTCTACTCCCAGATTTGTTAAAGGTAGTTTTGGTTTTTGCAATCATGCAAATGGTTGATAACTTTTTAATACAACCATTCATATTCGGAAGAAGCGTTAAGGCGCATCCTTTAGAAATTTTTCTTGTGATTTTGATTGGTGGACAATTGGGGGGAATTATGGGAATGGTTTTAGCAATTCCAATCTATACTGTGGTTAGGGTTTTGGCAAAAGTATTCTTAAGTGAGTTTAAAATTGTGCAGAGAATTACAAGTTCGATATAAGTTTTAAGAGAGTAATAATTCTGGCTTGTTTTCATTCTTTTGATTCATTGGAATAATTCCTTGTAGACCTCCGGTATGAATTAAAAGAATATTGCTCCCTGGATTAAAATAATCCGTTTTTAGTTTCTGGTAAAATGTGTAAAACAACTTTCCTGTATAGATGGGATCCAATGCGATATTGTGCTTGGACTTGAATTCGTTTATAAATGATATTAGTTCTGCATTAATTTTTGCATAACCACCAAGATGGCAATCATTCCAAATTTCCATTTTATCACTTGTCAGTTTATATTTTAAAACATTAGCTGCAATTACATCAATTTGATCACTAACATATGTTGCCAAACCGTTGGCAGTGCAACTTGTCCCAGATGCGAGGAGGATTTTATCAAATTTAAATTCTGAAGAATATTCCAAAATTTCTTTTGCAAGGTCTTTCATACCTAATTCTCCACAATTATTGTTTCCACCTTCTGGAATAATATATGCACTTGGATATTTTTGTTTTAATTCACTAGGGTATTCATTATTTTTTAGCCTTCGATATTCTGACCTAGAATAAAATTGCAAACGCATACCACATTCGTTAGCAAAAGATAGTGTAGGATTATTTTTGTCAAATTCATGATAATTTACTATTCCTAATGTTGGGATATTTAATAAACGACCAAGTGCTGCTGTGGCATGTATATGGTTAGAATATGGACCTCCGAAAGTGAGTATTTCTTTTTTTTCTGACCTTAAAAATGCTTCAACATTATACTTGAGTTTGCGCCATTTATTTCCAGAGACATTTGGATGAATTAAGTCGTCTCTTTTGACAAATACCTTTATATTCTTTTCTTTAAATATTGGATCATATAGTTCTGTGATCGGAGATGGAAGATTAAAGCTTTTTTCTAATTGCTCAAACATTAGTATACTTCACATTAATTAAGAAAGAAGTGCCATCATCTCTAGTAGAATCTATCTCAAGATTTCCTTTTAAGTAGTTTACTCTTGATTGAATATTTTCTAGTCCCATACCTAAAGATTTCATTTCTTTTGGGTCGAAACCAATCCCATCGTCCTCAAAAGAAATTAGTATCTCATCATCTTCTTTGTTTAGTTGAATGATAATCTCATCTGCTTTTGCGTGTTTGATTGCATTGTTTAATAACTCTTGGATGATACGATAAATTGAGGTAGCAATCATCGTATTTAAATCCTTAGGCAAGTCATAATGTTGAAAGTGGATTTCTGGATATGCATCACCTACATATCGATTTATCAAATCATTAATTGCTGCTACTAAGCCCAGTTGTTTTAACGAACCAGGTTGAAGATTCCTAGAAATATTTCGTACTTCTTCTACAGAGGTATCTAGTAAGTTTTGTGCGTATTGATATTCTCTATTTTGCTCGTAAGAACTGCCTTTAGATTTTGCTTTTTCAAACTGTAACTTTACTGCACTCAACAAGCCTCCTAGACTGTCGTGTAAATCTTTTGCAATCCTTTCTCTTTCTAATTCTTGACCTTCTAAAACAGATTGGAGAGAACTTATTTTTACTTCGTTTTCTAGTTCTTTTATCTTTTGGTTATTCAATTCTTCGCGTTGCAAATTTATGATTCTTGCACCTTTGATTCTTTGTCTAAAATATTGGACAATAAAGTAAATCGCAACGGACAAAAGTAGCATTCCTAATCCCAACACATACACTATACGTCGCTGACTGATGTTTTCCTTAGAAACCAATTCTTTTTCTTTCTCTAAGAGTTTTATCTCATTGTTTTTTTCTCTAGCTTCGTATTTAAATGTGACATTGTTTATCGCTTCTACTCTATCCTTATTCAAAATACTGTCATTAAGTATTGAATATTTACTTATAAAGCTAAATGCCTTTTCTGAATCTCCAACTTTTCTATAAGATTCTGCAAGCAGTTTGTATATGTCTAACTTGATCGTGTTTAATGGAGATTGGTTTAATAGTAGGATTGCGTTGTTGGCGTATCTGATTGACTCTTCAATTTCTTTTTCTTCAACACTTAGTTCTGCTAAACTATACAGTGCCTTTGATTGAAAATTAGTTTTCGGAAAACTTTGTGCCATTTTGTATGCTTGGATAGACAAGTCGTAAATGTCATCGTTTTCATACATCGACTTATGATATCTTATTTTCTCAAATAGATAATTGATATAAAAAAGACTATCAAATTTTAACTCATTATATTCTTTGGCTTTATTGAGATAACGGCCTTGCTCATCAATAAAATTGTCATCGCCATAAGTTATTGCTAAATCTAGATAGGCATTTGATAACTCTTTTGTAAGGTTGTTTCTTCTGTAGTAATCGATAATTTCTTGAAAAATAGAAATGGCTTCTTTACGCTGCTCAGTCAATCTATACTGATTAGCGATTTTGTGTTTTATCTTATAATAATTTAAGCTATCTGCCAATAACTTGTTATAGTCAAGACTTCTAGTGTAATACTCAAATGCCTTGCTATAGTTTTTTGATTTGGTTTGCTCGTAGACACCAATTTCTAGATATAAATCTGCCAATTTTCTAAAATCTTTAGAATCTCGAGCTTCGCTAAGTTGTTGATTAAGTATAGCGATTGGATTTGACTCTTGTCCTAAGAGAAACAAAGTATTAGAAATAAGTAATATGTATGTTAAAATAAATTTCACTTGAAAAGATAGTAAGGTACTAAAATGAAAAAAACCCTCATCTTTATGAGGGTTTTTTCTTTCCATTACAATAGTCAATCCTAAATATAATTATTCAATTTATCTCAATTTTAAGCGTCTAAAAGGGGGCAATAATTAAATATGATTGTCAAAACAATTATCAGGGAAATGCTTTTTAAATAGGTCGAAAACTAGCTTAACCATTGCCCCTTCAAGACAAAAAACCAACTTGTGAAAAACAACTAACCAACTTTTAATTTGGCGGGTGCAATACTTTTATTGCGATCAAAACTCAATTTTATTTTGCGGCTTTGGGTATTTACCGTATGATAAATTGCTTTATCGTTAATACAAAGATGAATCAATAAGTATATTTATATCTCGCAGTAAACACCCAATTTTAAAATTGAGGGTTTACCCTAGGTTTTTCTAATTTTTGTGAAATACCTTAGTGTTCTAATAAGTATGTATCCTATGAAAACTAAAATATTAATCGCAGATGATCATTCTATGTTTGCTGATGGAATAGCGTCAATTCTAAACGAACAAGAGAACTTAGAAGTAATAGGAAAATGTATTGATGGGCTTTCTGTAGAGGGATTCCTTGAAAATAATGAGGTAGACCTTATATTATTAGATGTTAACCTACCTGGAAAGAATGGAATTGAGGTATGTAAAGATGTATTAAAAGTCTATCCTAAAATTCATATTCTCGCAATCTCAATGCATAATCAAGAGAGTTACGTTTCTGAAATATTGAAGAATGGTGCTAAAGGATATATCCTAAAAAATACTGGAAGAGATGAATTACTACAAGCCATATCGAGTATCCAAAATGGGGAAACATTTTTTAGTAAAGATGTAACGGAGACCATCATGCGTGGATTAATGAATGAGCGAAAAGCTTCGAATGCCAATATCAAACTCATCCCAAAAATTACACGTAGAGAAAAAGAAGTTTTAAAACTCATTGTCCAAGAACATACTACTCAAGAAATTGCCGATAAATTATATATCGCTTTAAAAACTGTAGAATCTCATAGATCAAGTCTCCTTGCTAAATTAAACGCAAGAAATACGGCTGGTCTGGTAAGAATTACGATTGAAAATAAATTATTGGATTAATCTATAGAAAAATATTATTCATCGAGACTCATGTCTTTTCTATGGGCTTTGTATCTGCCTTTTCCGAACTTTGTGCCATTAAACTCCATAGATTTTCTTTTCTCTTTTCTTTCTTCTTCTGGCAACTTATTAAAATCCTGACATTTAGTAGAACAACAATTGTCTAGTTTTTCTGCGCAATGATCACATTGGATAAATAAGATGTGACATGCATCATTGACACAGTTGGTATGATTATCACAAGGATTTCCACATTGGTGACATTTAGCAATAATATCTTCTGAAATCCGCTCTCCTAACCTATCATCAAAAACAAAGTTTTTTCCTATAAATTTATTTTCTAATCCTTCGCTTTCGACTTGTCTTGCATATTCTATAATTCCACCGTTTAGTTGATATATATTATTAAAGCCTTTGTGTTTAAAATAGGCACTTGCTTTTTCGCATCTTATTCCTCCTGTGCAATACATGATAATAGGATTGTCTTTCTTGTCGGACAAGATATCTTCGACGATAGGTAGAGATTCTTTAAAAGTTTCTACATCAGGTCTAATGGCTTTTTTAAAATGTCCAACTTCGCTTTCGTAATGATTACGCATATCAACGATTACAGTTTCTTCTTTGGCCGAAAGCTCATTAAATTCTTTTGCATTGATATGAATTCCTTTTTTTGTTACATCGAATGAATTGTCATCTAAACCGTCTGCAACAATTTTTTCTCTTACTTTAATGATTAGTTTATAAAAAGACAAACCTTGTTCTCTTGCAATATTCAATCTCAAATTTTGAAGAAAGTCGATTTGATCTAAGCAATTTCTCAATACATCCAAATTGTCTTTTGGTACATTAATCTGTCCATTGATTCCTTCGTTAGATACATATATTCTCCCAAAAACATTAATCTCACTTAAGATCGTATAAAAGTGATCTCTGAATAATTGTGGATTTAAAATATGATGATATTTGTAGAACGAAAGTGTTGTTCTTTCGAATTCTTCTTGTTTTAATCTCTCTTTGAGGATTTCTTTGTTTACTTTATTGTGCATAGGTTTGCCCATCGCTTTTGCATTAAACGTGAGAAAACTCAAAGTTAATAGGCTTTTATAAGCTTTCCAACTACATTGACTTTGTTTGATACAATTTGATAGACATATGAGCCAGTACTTAGCGAATTTAAATCTACTATTGCGTTATTTTGAACAGTTGAACTATAGATCAATTTCCCATTCGTATTGAAAACATTGAAAGTTGCATCGAAGTCAAAATCTGCGGTCAAGTTCAGTTCGTGGCTAACAGGATTTGGGTAAATATTTATTGCATCATTGGTTTGAATGTTAGGATTACTAGATAATGACAAAGCCATTTCTACTGCTGCTAAAACATCTATTTTTCCGTAACCATAGGTATTATTTGGAAATGTGCCTTGTTCGTCTCCTAGGCATAAATCCCCTTCCATTGGTTTTGCTGTTGTTTCTAATATTGTTTCTATTGCTTCAACATTTCCACGCAGGCTTGGGTTTGCACTTATGATCAATGCAGCTGCACCTGCCACATGAGGACCTGCCATACTTGTTCCATTCCAAGTCCGGAATTCGTCATTTAGGTAAATAGATTTTACTTGAAAACCTGGAGCACAAACATTGGGTTTAGTTCTAAAACTTCCATCCACGATTATAGGACCTCTAGCGCTAAAGTTAGTAATGGTGTCAACTTGATTGGTTGCCCCTACAGTAAAAGAATGCTCAAACATGGCTGCGGGTCTATCTATTGTGCTGCATTCTGGACCACTATTTCCTGCAGATACGACGACCATAATTCCTGCTGATTTCAGGTTTTCGATTGCGGTATTTAATATATCCCAATTAGATGCATTACAGCCTTCCATTTCTGGACAGCTCCAACTGTTGTTAATAACATCTGGCGCCAAATCAGTGTTTGGGTTTTCGTCATTAGTATCTGTTGGTGCTAAAAACCATTCAAAACACTCTAAATATGTCGAAGGTTTTCCATATCCGCGTTCCATATTTCTGCATGCTATCCATTTTGCTTTAGGTGCTACTCCGATTGTATTTGTAGAATCTGATCCTACCATTGTACCTATGGTGTGGCTTCCGTGGCCATGATCGTCACATGGAATTATAGTATTAAAACCGCAAGGATTATTTGATTCCTCAATAATAGAATCTTGGTGCAGTACACTTATCTCGCGGATTGCATCATGCCAATTGTAATTATGGTCAACTTTGCTGCCATTATCTCCTCTGTATTTGCTAGATATTAGATTATTATCCCAATCTACACCTGTATCTTGTCCAGCTAAAATGACATTTTCGCCTTCAAAACCCAATTGCCAAACGCTATCTGCTTTTATATTTATGATTCCCCATTCGGCTTCGCCACCTCTATGCATAGTTGGTTCTTCGAAATAGTCTAATGTTTTACTAGCCTTATTATGTGATATTCTGATCACATTATCTAGTCTAGAAATATCTGTTAATTGTGCTTTAGTAAACTTGCCATTTATAGCATTGGCTATAATGTAACTTTTGTAAGCGATGTTGTTTTGTAATAAGTATTGGATTGTTGAATACTGGCTTTGTGTAGTATTTTCAATTAGTGTATTATAAATCAATTTTCCTTTTCTTGCTTTGGTAAGACCATTGGTATTAGGAATATGCTTTGTGTTTTTAAATTGAATAATACAATCTATTTTTTGGTCTTCTTCTATGAATGTTAACAAATGCTCATCAATAATTGAGTTTTGAGCAGTCAAATTCGATGAAAAGAAATATAAAAAAAACAAAGGAAAATAAATACGCATAAAAGTTATATTTGATAATTCTAACTGAAAATTACAGTTTAGCTAGGGTAAAATAAAGGAAAATTATCTTTGTGTCGTTAAACTACTGTCCTAGTTGTTTAGAAATAAGTGCTATTATGATTAATATTGACCAACAATTAATTAAATAGGGCTAAGAAATTAAAACCAATACTTTGAAAAGAACTCCGTTTATTATTCTCGTTATATTGATTGTATTGACGATAGATCAATGTTTAAAAATATATGTAAAAACCAATTTTACTTATGGAGATGGTTTTAATGTTTTAGGATTATCCTGGTGTAGAATACATTTTGTAGAAAATAAAGGAATGGCATTTGGGCTTTCTTTTGGAGGAGTGGCAGGGAAGTATGTATTAAGTTTGTTCAGAATATTTTTAGTAGGCTTTTTGATTTGGATGATTAGAGGAATGATAAAGACTAAAGAGTCGAAAGGTCTTTTGTTTTCATTTGCGATGATTATTGCTGGAGCGATTGGGAATATTATTGATAGTGCTTTTTATGGTTTGATATTTTCAGAATCAAAACATCATGGACCGATTGCTACAATGTTTCCAGAAGGAGGAGGATATGGTAGTTTTTTACAAGGTAAAGTTGTCGATATGTTGTATTTCCCGTTGATAAATACTAGGTTGCCAGAATGGCTTCCGATTTGGGGAGGAGATCATTTCAGCTTTTTTAATCCTGTATTCAATGTTGCAGATTCTGCAATATCGATAGGCGTAGTGCTGATATTGTTATTTTATAGGAATTTTTTTTCAGAACAGAATCAAGAAACACAAGTAAAATAAAAAATTGATCTTACCCATTTCTGAGTAAGATCATTATTTTTCTTTTCGGTTTGGTTTTAGGCTGTTTTGCTGTAGTATTTTTGTTCTACTTTAATGAATTTAGCAACCGCTTTTTGCGCTCTTCTAACTACATCATAGTCAATAGAATAATACATATACTTTCCATCTTTTTCAGCTATAACAACTCCAGCTAGCCTTAATATTTTTAAGTGCTGAGATGTTAGTGACTGTTCAATCTGTAAATGTTTATAAATAACATTTACTTTCAACTTATCATTCTGATCGATAAACTCTAGAATCTTAAGTCTAAGCGGGTGAGCTAGTGCCCGTGTTAATTCAGCCGAATAGCGTAGTTTCTCTTGGCTGAATGTTACATGTGCTTCATTCATTTTCTTCTTATTTTGACAACCTTGACTCAAATATCTAAATTTCTTTAATATATAAAAAGAAATATTACATATTTTTTTAATTTATAATTGCCGCATTAAGAAGGATTCAAGTAAATTACTTACGATAGAATTAGTTTTAAATGATGATTAACCAGCTAAGTCTTCGACAAGATTGGAAATTTGTCCCAGTCTGTCTTTGTCTAAAGAATAGTAAATGAATTTGCCTTGACGTTCAGTCAAAACGACTCCAGCTCTTCTCAAGATAGCAAGATGTTGAGAAGCTACTGACTGCTCTAAACGTAACTTGATATATATATCTGTTACTGTCATTGTTTCACCATCCTCAAGTAAGTCGATTATTCTTTGCCTAAGTTTGTGATTGACAGCTCTTAATACAAGTACTGCTTTACGCAAGTCGGCATAGTCCAACTGAACCTCATTGCCACCTTTCTTTAGTGTAACAATTTCGTTCTTCTTATTTCTCATAGGTAAGTTATTTTTATTGTTCACGGAATACTCTTGATGTTAAACCAAAATTGTACCAAAAACAGTTGTTACCTATTTTTCTTTAAAAAAGTTGTTAACTAAATTGCAATATTTTACTTTTTATTACGTGGTTTTGTGATGTTGGGAGGCTTTAAGTAGTTCAATTTAGCCAAAAATATATCGTCGAACGACTGAGATAGATATTTTTGATAAGCCAATGTGATCTGTGTTTTAGCAAGACTTTCAGCGTTATTGTATTCTACTTCATCGACTTCAATAAGAGATTTGACTTTATCTGCAGCGTTTCCACAAATGATTAATGAATTTGCGTCAGGCCAATCCTTAGGCATTTCTAACTTAGGAACCACAAAACTGTAATCCTCGGATAATCTTTTTCCTTCGGCATCGAATATTGCCATATAGATCTCATCCCGTCGTGCATCTAAGCAAGAGATGATTTGCTTACCATTATTTAAATGAGGTATTGATAAAGATTCCAAAGTACTTATACCAATCAATGGAATATCTAAACCATAACAGATTCCTTTTGCGGCGGCCATACCAACCCTAAGTCCAGTATAAGAACCAGGACCATTTACAAGAGAAACTGCAGATAAATCATTTATTGAAATATTTCCTAATTCTAAAGATTCTGAAATAAAAGTGTTGAGTATACTGGTGTGCTTATTTGATTCTAGCTCAACTCTTTCATTTATTAATGTCCCATTTTTTGAAAGTGCAACGGAGCAAACTTTAGTTGCGGTATCAATATGTAGTATATAATTGTCCAAAATTGAAATTTAAATCTATAGATTTATTGAAGCCCTAAATCTAAAGTTTCTTTTGAATTAATTTACATCATTCTATTCAACAAATAAAAATATGTTTACCTCGATTACCTTTTTCTTGGAATAGAAAATATGCTTTCTGCCCTTCCGTCAAAATAATGAAATCCAGTCTCACTAAAATAACCGTCTTCTTCTAACATTATTCTGATTACTTTTTCCCATTCGTCTATTTCTGATGATGTGTTTAATTCTATACTATAAGCTGTATTATAATATAAAGGATAATCTCCTCGGCCTTTTACTCCTTCTTGTTGATCCCACATCCCGATGGTCGGACCCGCTGCATGTCCATGTGTGCCTATTGGGTGAGTGTAAATACTTGGTGTTATGCCTTCTGATTTTGCTGTTTCTAGCGATTGGCTTAATATTTCATTACCTGTAGCTTCTAGTTTAAAATTAGCCGTGAGAATATCTTGAAGTCTGTTTGATTTTTTAAACGCATTTGCTAAAAAAGTTGGAACTTCAGTCTCATCATCTTTTAGCACATAAAAATGTTGTTGTTGATCAGAATTTAATCTTAAATAAGTAACCCCAAAATCTACATGAAGTAAATCTCCTTTTTGAATAAATTGTTGATCTGGTCGCTTTGAAAATGATCTTAAATGATCAAATTTTTCCACATCTTTCCTTTGTAATGAAACTGTAGGGTGAAACCAAGTATCGAGCTTCAATTCTCTAACTTTATCTCTTAACCACCAAACCACATCATCGGTCGTCGTTTCTCCTGGTGTGATTACATCGAGTGAAAATGCCTCTTGTAATATCTGATGTCCGATTTTACATACTAAAGGATATAACTCTAATTCTGATTTTGACCTTGTTTCTAACCAAGAAATGGCTAAATTTTCGGCGTTCACTACCCTTTCTTGATACGCTTGTGGTAGTTTATCCATAAAAGATGTATACTCCGTATATACCAATCCATCTGCTAGTCCAAAATCACCTGATATATTTATCCCAATATTTTTAGGATTTCTTGATTCGATAATGGACATTAATGATTCCCATTGATCTGGAAATACATCTAGGTCCCAAGCTCCTTTTAGCATTTTGTCAACACATCATATCTAGCGATTGCGATTTTTTCAAGCGGTTGGTCTTTGGGTTTATTGAAAACTAAGATTGTCCTTCTTCTTGCTGATAACCATGTGCTAGGAAGCATGGTTTTTAAAATTGGGTCTTCATTATATTCTCGGGATATTAAAATCCACATTTCAATTCCTGACTTATCCATAAGTATTGGCAGTAAGGAATCTAATCTTTCTTCTAAAATTTTGTCGACAATTTCTGCTCTTTCTTTTTCTGGGAGTATTTGATCGTATGCAGATTGCGCCATTAAATATTGGCTTATCAATAGTAGCGTAAAGATTAGTACATTTCTCATTGTACTAAATTACAGTATATTCTATTATTGGGTTACATCCAATAATTTAATTTTAAAGAAAATCCAGAACCATTTGAAAATACATCTTTCCTTTGATCATTTAAAGGTAGTCCCAACTGCCCAAAATTTTCATCAAGTATCGTTTCTGAATTGTTAAAGATCTTATAGACACTTTAGGTCCAATGTAATATTTAGATTTTTCAATATTATTGTAGTTACTTTTTTGCAGACTATTTTTTTCTATATAATTGTCTAAATGTAAATTTTCTCTTGATCCAAATAGTACTTAGCGTATTCATGACTATTTTATCTGTGTCAATAGTTGCACTTCCTATTCCGTAAAAAATTCCTACACCGAAGCTAAAAGGGTTACTTTTTTTCTGTACAAATATCTCTTTCGCAGGTGTATTAGAATATGCTAGTGATATTGATGTTGGTATTCTCTCTGTCCAAAATAGGAAAATATCTTTAATGGTTTTATAAGAAGGTTTCTCATCATAGTGTTTTGTATATCACAATCTTAAGTTTCGTGGGATGTCCTGGACCAACGGACATTTGTAGCTAAATATGTTTCTTTATCCAAATTGACATTTCTTCCATAACT
>JAHDBF010000106.1 GCA_020630525.1 Saprospiraceae bacterium | reverse complement strand
GTTAAAACCAACCTGAGAATGATAATAGAACCTATTCTTATATATCTTTTTATCAGCGAGGACCTAATTCGCCAATAATTGTTTTATTACTTCTTTATCATCGAATGGAGTCTTTACCCCATTTATATCTTGATATTTTTCGTGTCCTTTTCCAGCCACTAAAATGATATCATTATTATTTGCCATCATGACCGCAGTTTTAATTGCTTGTTTGCGATCAACGATAGTTATTGTTTTACTTAAGAGCTCTGCTTGCAATCCTTCTGCCATATCGTTTAAAATGGATTGAGGATCTTCTGTTCTTGGATTATCCGAAGTAAAAATTGCCAACTCACTTAACCTTGATGCCACTTTTGCCATTTTTGGTCTTTTGGTTTTGTCTCTATCTCCGCCGCATCCTACTACCGTTATAATCCTTTGCCCATTCCTTCTGAGTTTTACTAATGTCTCTAACACATTTTTTAACGCATCGGGTGTATGTGCATAATCTACAAAAGCAATTTTATCATTGTCTACAACTGCAACTTTTTCTAGCCGTCCAGATGCTGTCGACAACATTGTTAATGTTTGCAATGCTTCTTGAAAATTCAAACCCATTCCTTCTGCGACTGCTATTACCAACAATATATTGTAAGCGTTATACTGTCCACAAATCTTAAAATGCGCTTCCACATTATTGATTGCCAAGTGTAATCCTTCGATGGTTTGATCTAGAATTTTTCCTTTGTAATCAGCAATTCTCATTAACGCATAGTTCTTTTTTATTGCCTTAGAATTTTGCAGCATTACTGCTCCATTTTTATCATCTGCATTTGTAATTGCCAATGCATCTGAAGACAATTCATCAAAAAATAATTTCTTCACTCGAATATATTCTTTAAAAGAACCATGATAATTCAGGTGATCATGAGAAATATTGGTAAATGCAGCTACATTAAAATTTACTGCACCTATCCTATGCTGATGAATGGCATGAGAACTTACTTCCATAAAAACTGTTGTGCATCCATCATCTACCATTTCCTTAAAAATTCCATGTAGTATTAATGCATCAGGAGTTGTATGAGAACTTTCTTTAACTCTTCCGTTTATCTTTATTTCAATAGTTGAAATCAATCCACAATTATATCCTTGCTGGGTAAACAGGTCATATAAAAGATTGACGCATGTAGTCTTTCCGTTAGTACCTGTTATTCCGCAAATCTCTAATTTGCTTTGAGGGTTATCAAAATAATTAGAAGCCAAATGGCCTAAAATTTTTGAAGTATCCTCTACTAGAATTATAGTCACATTTTCAGAAATATCTTTTGGTTTTTGTTCACAAATTATTGCGTTGCATTGCTGCTCTAATACATTATTTATGTAACTATGACCATCAGTAGTTAATCCTTTTATAGCGACAAAACAATCGCCTTTCTGGATTTTTCTGGAATCTGTCTGTATTGCATTTATATTAGTTTCAAGTTTACCTTGAATCAATTTAAAAGCAATTCCTTCTAATATTTTATTTAATTCTTTCAACTGAGCCTATCACTTTTGATTAAGCATATATTAATTCAGGAATAATTCTATTTCCTGACCTTTAATTTCTGTTCCTGGTCGAATGGATTGTTTACCGACTTTTCCTACACCGCCTGTCTTAACACTAAGTCCTAAACTTTCTAAAACATATATTGCATCTCGCAGACCCATACCACGTACGTCAGGGACTTTTGATTTTAGTATTTTACTTTTGTCCATCTTCACTTCTTCTTCAGTTGGCAATAAATCAACCCACCTATTGTTGGTTGTTTTATCGTAATCTACGTCCATGTAAGCCATCAGATTATTGTAATCCTTAGCATATCCACTATGTTTTTTGTTTAACATAAATTCTTCTTCTTCCACTTGCGCAATTCCGTCTGTGTTATACTTAAAGAAAAAGCTATGACATTTTTCTGCTATCCCTTTAAAAATTGGTCCAGCCACTGAACTACCATAATATTGTTTCTGCGGTTCGTAGACTACAACTATCAAAGAGTACTGTGGATTTTCTGCTGGAAAATAACCAGCAAAAGATGCGTTATATTTTTTCTTATTTAGCTCTTTGTTATATTCTAATCTTGTCGTCCCTGTTTTTCCTGCAAAACTAAATTCATCAGTTTTCAATCGACTACCTGTTCCACTCAAAACCACACTTTTCATCAAGTCTTGTAACTTCTTTATATTTTCTATAGAAGCAATATTTTCTTGTACAACTTTTGGTTTAAAATCATGCAGTATCGTTTCATCTCTAATGATTCTATCTACTAAGTAAGGTTTCATTCTTTTACCATCATTTGCAACTGCATTATAAAAAGCAAGAATTTGCAAAGGTGTTAAATGAAGTTCATATCCTGTTGACATCCAAGGCACTGTTGTTTTCCAAAATTCTTTTTTGTTCTCAACTGGATCCTTTATGTAAGGGTTTCCTTCACCTTGGATTTCAATTTCCGTTTTATTATGTAGACCAAACTGTCTAAAGTAATGGATAAAATCTTTGACTCCTTCTGGTCCTCTGAAGCATTCATCAACTACAGTTGCAATTCCCACGTTAGAAGATAATTTAAAAGATTCGGCTACAGTCATTTTATCCTTTCCGTGTCTTTCGGAATCATGCATCCATTCTCCATAGAATTTTTTCTTCCCGCCATATACACTTACCGTTTCATTAAGGCTCATACAAGATTTTTCTAACAAGGCTAGCATTGAAGCAGCTTTGATTGTAGATCCTGGTTCCGAAGACCAACCGATGCCGTAATTGTACAACTCTGCATAATTTCCGTTTTCTAATTTTTCTAAATTAGAGATTGCTTTTATAGCACCAGTTTCAACTTCCATTAAGATTGCTGTTCCTGCCTTAGCATCTTGATTCTTCAATCCTCTTAGCAATTCTAAATGGACGATATCCTGAAAATGCATATCTAGGGTTGTTATAACATCATCGCCTTTTTTCGAGTCAAATTCTGCTGGATTAATAACAGGAACCCAAAGTTCTGAAGATATTTTACGCATTAATTGCTTTTCTGTTTCTCCTCTTAAGAACTTATCAAAAGAACCTTCTATTCCAACATTATCTGCATTACTTCTATCTTCTCCAATCGTTCTTGCTGCTATCCCTTTAAATGGTTTTTTTCGTTTGCTTTTTCTTTCGATAATTAATCCACCGCCGTATCTACCTTTTCTAAAGATTGGAAAATTTCTTAATTGTTCCAATTCATTTATGGTGACATTATTTGCTATAAAATAGTATTGTACACCTTTGGTTTTTCCACGATGAATGGCATCATTTCTAGTAGTCAACAATTCCGATTTCCATTGATTAGCCGATTTTCCATCTGGAAATAACTTTGCTAAACATATTGCTAAAGAATCTATATTACTATTAAAAAGAGATTCTCTAGGTTTTAGTAAATCCATCCGTATTTCAAAGAAAGGTAATGAGGTTGCTAACAAATTTCCATTGGCATCATATATGTCTCCTCTATCGATTGACTTATCCATAAATTTGACATTCTGGCCTCCTTTTGATCGCCACTTATCACCTTCAACAAGAGTAATCTTTACTACTCTGCCCAGTATTAGGATCGCAAAACAAACGAACATAAACAATACAAAATAAACCCGTATTAGCAGTTCGTTTTTCTTATCCATACACCTATATTTCTGCGTTGGATTCTAGGAATTCAACGTTCAATTTTCTTATGATTTTTGATTTAAAACCACTGGAGCATCATCATTTGCCTTTAATTTTTCGTCTTTTAAATCTTTGGCTAATTGAGACTCTGTGCTTTTATATATTATTTCATTTTGTATTTCATGGTAATGATGTTTCGCATCACTAACCTCTCTTTTTAGTTTCTGAATAGATCTTAATTTCCCTTCAGCTTTATGCGTATTATAGATGTATGTTACACCTAAGAGCGCGCAAAAAGCTACAAAGCCAATGTTCTTAAAAATCAATTTAGAAACTTCATTTCTCATTAAAAGCTATATTTATTTTTTCTCAGCTATTCTTAATTTTCCACTCTTTGCTCTACTGTTATCTTTGAGCTCTTTCTCGTCAGCTGTTATAACTTGCTTATTTATTATCTTAAAAGGGCGATAAATATTTCCGTAATCATCCTTTTCAATCTTAGCGTCTACAGACCCCGTCTTAAAAAAGTTTTTTACGATTCTATCTTCTATAGAATGATAACTAATCACCGAAAATCTTCCTCCAACTTTCAATCGTTTTTTACCCGCGACTAATAGTTCTTCTAAAACTTTCATTTCTTCATTCACTTCAATTCTCAATGCTTGATACACTTGCGCAAAATATTTGTTTTCATTTCCAATTCTAATAGCGCTTAAAACCTGATTTAGATAGCTAGAGGTCCAATTAATATTTTTCTTTCGCTCTAAAAGAATTCTTTTTGCTAATGTCTTTGCATTTCTTACTTCTCCGTATTTAGAAAAAATTTCTATCAATGCGACTTCCGAATAATTGTTAAGAATATCCGCTGCTGACATTTCAATTTCTTGATTCATCCGCATATCTAAGTCTGCATCAAATCTGTATGAAAAACCTCTGCTTGCTTCATCAAGCTGATGAGAAGAAACCCCTAAATCAGCGAGAATGCCATCAACCATTGGTAATTCCAAGTAGTCGAGATAGTTTTCTAAATATCTAAAATTAGCGTCCACAAAAATTAATCTTTCGTCTTTGGTCAAGTTCTCTATAGAGTCTTGATCTTGGTCAAAAGCGATTAGCTTTCCGTTTGTTCCTAATTTATTGAGAATTTTTCTTGAGTGAGATCCTGCTCCGTAGGTCACATCGACATAAATACCATCTTCTACAATATTGAGCGCATCTACTGATTGCGTTAACAATACTGGTATGTGATAATCTGTCATTCGGAGTCATTTTGCTTAGCTGAAAAAACTGCCTCAGCTATAGTGGCAAAATCTTCTGGTTCTTCACTTATCATTTTCTCATATTCATCTTTAGCCCATATTTCAATTTGATCTTGATAAGCAAATAGAATTACTTCCTTTTTGAAATCACCATAGGTAATTAAACTTTTTGGAATTAATATTCTCTTCGCGTTATCAGTTTCCACCTTTGTGGCACCACGATAAAAATATCTTATTGCTTTTCTGTCTTGATTGATGTAAATGTTTAGTTGGTCAATTTCTTTCGTCTTTATTTCCCAAACATCACTTGGATACAACATTAAATGTTTCTCGAAGCCTCGGTTTACTGTAAACTTCAATGTAGTGTCTTCGCCAAATTGCTTTAGCAAAGCAGAAGGCAATTTTATCCTTCCTCTATCATCGATTTTACATTCGTATTCTCCGGCTAATCGATACATCAAGTACCTAGTTTATCAATTGATGTTCCAAAATTAGACCACTTCTCCACTTTTTCCCATTTTTTCCCCAACTATTTTGAAAAACATATCAATCTTTTCCATCAAGTGTAATTTTCTACAAGCAAAAGACTTATTTAGATTGTAGAATTCAATAATACTGGAGATAAAACACGTGTCTTAAAAAAGTCAAAAATTCGATCAACACAAAACACTGAATATCAATACTGAAACAAATATAATTATTTGCCATATGTATTTGCAAATATATTACGATTATTTGTAATGTAATTAACATTTAAATTTTTTAAAATACGTTAATTACTTACGTTCAACCATTTATATATTAGAATAAATTTAGAATTTACGGCTTCTTAGCCTTATAACACCGAGCATTGCTTCTTTAACGATACTAGTATTCATTTTTGATGTTCCTAATTCGCGGTCAATGAAAGTGATTGGATATTCTTTTATTCTGAAGCCAAGTTTGGATGCAGTATATTTCATTTCGATTTGGAAAGCATAACCTATTGATCTTACATCGTCAAGGTTTATAGCTTCTAATACTTCTCTTTTATAGCAAACAAATCCTCCCGTTGGATCTTTTACGCTTAGGCCTGTGATAAGACGTACATAGATTGACGCACCAAAAGAAAGCATTAAGCGGTATTTATTCCAATTCTTAATGTTTCCTCCTTTAACATATCTAGAGCCTACTGCTACATCTGCTTCATTATTTTCGCAAATCGCTTTGAGGTGTTTCAAAGCTTTGACAGGATGGCTAAAATCTGCGTCCATTTCAAAGATATAATCATATTTATGCGCTATCCCAAATTTAAAACCCCTAAGGTATGCAGTCCCAAGACCAAGCTTTCCTTGCCTTTCTATTAGATGAACTCTATCTGTGGTTTGTTGAATTTCTTTGACTTTAGCACCTGTCCCATCTGGGGAACCATCATCAACTACAAGAATATCAAAAGAAGAATCTTGAGCTAATGTTGCATCGATAATATTCGCAATATTTTCGATTTCGTTAAATGTCGGTATGATTATTAAACAGTTTCCCAATGCTACATATTAAAACAAAGCGTAATATATGTGTTTTTGTTTAATATTCAGCAATTACTCTTTTATTATGTTTAAAACCGCTTCTACGACGTCAGCTGCATTTGGTTTTGAAAAATAATCGCCATCAGAACCGAATGGAGGTCTATGTGCGTATGCAGTTAATGTTTGAGGTTTTGCATCTAAGTTAAAATAAGCATTTTGATTTTCTATTACATTTTGCATCATATAAGCAGAAGCTCCTCCAGGTACATCTTCATCAAGAAACAATACTCGACTGGTCTTTGCAACAGATCTTCCAATAATATGATTTTTATCAAAAGGTAATAAGGTTTGGACATCTATCAATTCTGGATAAATATCGTATTCTTCCAATATTTTCAATGCATCGCTAGCGATTTTTACACAAGCTCCGTATGTTACTATGGTTATATCTTTACCTTCTGCTAGAACTTCTGGTACACCTAATGGTACTTTCATCTCTAGTAAATTTGTGGGCATTTTTTCTTTAAGTCTATAACCATTCAAAACTTCTATTACTAAAGCTGGATCGTTGACATCCATTAATGTATTATACATTCCAACCGCTTGTGTCATATTCCTTGGTACACAAACATGCATTCCACGTAAGCAATTTATTAATGTTCCTAGATGTGAACCAGAATGCCAAATACCTTCTAATCTGTGTCCTCTCGATCTAATAATAGCAGGTGCCATTTGTAATCCATCACTTCTGTATCTAAGCGTAGCTAAGTCGTCTGTCAATGGGGAGATTGCATAAAATATATAATCTAGATATTGTATTTCTGCAATAGGTTTAAATCCCCTCATAGACAAGCCTATTGCTTGACCTATAATACTCCATTCTCTAATTCCAGTATCAAATATTCTGTCTTTTCCATAAATATTTTGAATTCCAGCAAATCCTTGGTTTACATCACCGATAAAACCTACATCTTCTCCAAATGCAACCACATTTGGTCTAGTGGCAAATATTTTTTCAAAATAAGCATTTAATATTTGGTATCCATTTACTGTTTTTTCCTCTTCTGAATAGATTGGTTTTATTTCTAAATCTTGGTTTGACTCAGTGATTGGGCTGTAAAGATTAGTATGGTAATCTTCAAACGATTTAATCCTGGCATGCTCTAAGAGATCGGTCACTTCTTGAGGCACTTCTAATGAATTTGCTTGAAGCGACAATTTTATATGGTGAGTATGTTCTACTAATTCTGAGAGACTTGGTGATTTTATGTTTTTAAAATGGTTTTTTTGAATTTCTATAGATTCTGGGAGAAGGGTTGAATCTATAGAATCTAATACGGTTTTTTGAAAACTTGGGTTATTACCGACAAACGATTTCCAGGCAATATTTTTTCTTTCTTTTACAAATCTTTTTACCTCTGCTTTAATTTCTGTTAAAACTTCTTGAGAAATAAATTTTTGATCAATAATCCATTTTTCAAATTGGACTAGACAGTCATATTCTTTTTCCCATTGCAATCTTTCTTGATCTTTATACCTTTCGTGCGACCCCGAAGTGGAATGACCTTGTGGTTGAGTCAATTCTTTTACATGAATTAAAACAGGCGTGTGATCTTCCCTAGCTCGAGAAATTGCCCTATCGTAAGCGTTTATTAACGCAGCATAATCCCAACCGTTAACAGTATAAATTCGGATTCCATCACCGTTCTCATCCAATACAAAACCAGAGAGCGCTTTAGAAATAGATTTTTTTACCGTTTGCATATCTATCGGAACTGATATTCCATATCCATCATCCCAAATCGAAACTGCTAGAGGAACTTTGGTAACTGCTGCTGCATTCATAGTCTCCCAAAAAATACCTTCTGAGGTACTGGCATCTCCTATAGTACAAAATGTTACTTCTTTCCCTCCGTTAGAAAATTTTTGAAACTCATTTGGAAGAGATAAATTTTTGTAAATCTTACTTGCATGAGCAAGCCCTAATGCTCTAGCCATTTGACCACCAGTACAGGAGATATCTGAACTGACATTATATTTATTAGCATGATTTGTCCAATTATCTTGCGCATCAATGTAATCAGTTGCGTAATGACTATTCATCTGTCTTCCTCCTGAAAAAGGATCTTTATCAGCATCTGCATAAAGTTGTGCAAAGAAATCTTCTACGGAACTTAAACCAATCGCAAAAGCGAAAGTTTGGTCTCTATAATATCCTGCTCGATGGTCTCCTTTATTAAAGAATCTGGCCATTACCACTTGTGGCAGTTCTTTGCCACCTCCAAAAATTCCAAATTTTGCTTTACCAGTTAGTACTTCTCTTCTTCCCAATAAGCTACATTCTCTACTTACCAAGCAAATCCAGAGGTCCTGAAGTATGTCTTTGATATACTGAGCCTCTTTTGTACCATTATTTGCTTGTTCAGGTAGAAACGACTCAGGTATATTTATCATAGATATTGTCTTGATCTGCAAAGTTAAGCTTTGTAAAAATAAAAGTGAAAGATATTGTCTATATTATCCTAATGACTATTTTTATCTATATAAAATTATAGCAGAATTACTATCATATATTTATATGAAAAATGCATCACAATAAATGATTGTGCAAAAATATTTATGATTTTGGTAAAATATTTGCTTTTTGTTAACTAGATATTATAATATCCTTTATTACAAGTATTAATATAATGTATTACATTTGTACAAATTAAATTAAGAAAATGAGAAAATTTTTGATTGCTATAAGCCTTATTTTAGGTAGTATGACTTTTGCAGTTGCTCAAGATGCCCCTGTTGAAACTCCACAAACTGAACAATTTGTTATTTCTGGTCCAGTTATGAGTTTAGATACCACTGTTGTAGACTATGGTACTATTGATCAACACTCTGAGCCTTTAAGGCTATTGAAGTTTACAAATACTGGTGACGAACCATTGGTAATCACAAATGCTAGAGGTAGTTGCGGATGTACTGTACCAACTTGGCCAAAAGAACCAGTTATGCCAGGTGAAGTTTCGCAAATCGAAGTGAGATATGCTACTAACAGAGTTGGACCATTTACAAAAACTATTACATTAACAACTAATGAAATTGGAGATCCTAGAGTAATTAAAGTTACAGGAAAGGTCAACAAATTAGAAGAAGAAGAAAGTGTACCGGCTAGTGCACCTAGTATGTTAAACGAAAAGAAAGATAAGAAAGGATAATATTTCTTTTAAAAATTATAATAAAGGATATCTCAAAAATGAGGTATCCTTTTTTTTATTCTATGGCTAAAAAACGAGCAAACAAAAAATTGGTATTGGCAAAGAAAATCGGCTCTATGATTAACTTCATCGGACTTTTTTCTAGCAAATCAGCGGCAATTGTTGCTAGTTATTTATTTACTCACCCTAAAAAAGTTCCACTAAAAAAATGGATGAAGGACTTTTTAGAAACTAGCGATGCTAAAACCATCTCCAATGATCAATTCTCCTTCCAAAGTTATAGTTGGGGAGCAGAGCATAGACCTATATTATTTCTGCACGGCTGGGAAAGCAATGCAGCTAGATGGAAGTATTTGATCGATATTTTACAGCATAAAAAAATATCCTGTGTTGCAATTGATGCGCCAGGTCATGGCTCGACAGCTCTTAGAACGTTTACGCCTTTTCATTATGCAGAAGCAATCCATTCTGCAGTTAAAGCGTTTAATCCATCCATTATTGTAGCACATTCTGTTGGTGCATATTCAGCGATAATTTACCATCAAAAATATCTTCCCAAAAAAGTAAAATATGTTTTGATGGCGCCAACTTACTCAATGCGGTTACCTATCAATGCAATGTTTGACATCTTAGGACTTTCGACTAAAGTTCAATCTGCTTTTATAGATCTAGTTGAAAATAAAATGAATAAAACCATTGATGAAATGCAATCTGACAAGCTTGTTTCCTTAAGTCAACCAGAAGGATTATTGATCCATGACACAGAAGATACTACCCTTCCCTATCAAGGAAGTGTTGATATTTTTAATGCGTCAAAAAACTTAAAGTTTGTCACCACAACTGGTCATGGTCATCGTCTTCAAAAAAATGAAATTTTTAATCTTATAGAAAAATTTGTGCACGAAAATATGGTTGTCAATCCCACGAATTAAAAACTGCTCTAGCTACATTCTGTCCATCCATTGCTGCAGACAAAATTCCACCAGCATATCCAGCTCCTTCGCCACAAGGAAAAAGATTTGAAATATTGGGATGCTGTAAAGTAGTGGGATCTCGGGGTATTCTAACTGGAGAGGAAGTTCTACTTTCTGTAGCAACTACATTGGCTTCTGTCGTTAAGTATCCTTTTAATTTTCTGTCAAATAACTTGATTCCATCTCTTAGTCTATTGTATATAAATTTCGGTAACAAGTCATATAACGGAGCAGATATAAGTCCAGGGATATAAGAACTTGGATTTAGGTCTTTTGAATCTTTTGCATTTAGGAAATCGGTTAATCTCATCGAAGGAGCTTGTTGACCTCCATTACCAAAATTAAAGATTGATTGTTCTACTGATTTTTGAAATGCTAAGTTGCCGAATTTTCCATTGAAACCCAATAATTCAACTTCTTCTTTTTCGACTGAAGTTACTACACCAGAATTTGCATATGGACTATCTCTACGCGAAAGACTCATCCCATTCACAACAATTTCTCCAGGCGCAGTTGCTGCTGGCACTATCAATCCACCTGGACACATGCAAAAAGAATAAACGCCACAATCACTCACTTGGCTCACCAGTTTATAGCTCGATGCTGGCAGATTTTCGTGACGTGGATTTTGTCGATATTGGATCTCATCAATTAACGGTTGTGGATGTTCTATACGTACTCCTAATGCAAAAGGTTTTGATTCTAAAGCGACATTATGCTGATCTAAAATATGATAAATATCCCTTGCAGAATGTCCAGTTGCTAAAATAATTTTATCACAAGAAACTTCAAATCCTGTAGCTAATTTAACTCCAATGATTCTATTTTTTTCTAGCTGGAAATCTACGACTTGGGCATTGAATTTAACTTCACCTCCATTTTCTTCAATGGTGTTTCTAATATTAGAAACTATCTGAGGAAGCTTGTTACTTCCAATATGTGGATGAGCGTCAATAAGAATATCTTCTTTAGCGCCATGTGCTACTAAAAGTTCGAGCACATCTTGAATTTTTCCTCGCTTATGAGATCTAGTATATAACTTTCCATCAGAATAAGTCCCTGCCCCACCTTCTCCAAAACAATAATTGCTGTTAGGATCTACGATTGATTCTTGTTGAATTGCACGTAAATCTCGTCTTCTATCTCGCACTTTTTTTCCTCGTTCTAAAACTATTGGTTTAATGCCTAACTTTAGACATTCTAATGCGGCAAAATAACCTGCTGGACCAGCACCTACAATAACTACTTGTTTGGGTTTTTTATCAATTCTATATTGGTTGATTTTCTCAGAAAGATCCAGTTTAGGAATTGGGGTTTCACTAATTTCAACCCTTAATAAAAACTTGGGACTTCCCTTTCTGGCATCAATCGAGCGTTTAAGAATTTTGTAGTAAAAATTTCCTTTAGGTTTTACTTTATTAAATATGATACTTCTTATAAAAGCTTCATCTGTGATTTTTTGGTGCGGAATTTTGATTTCGATTATTGTCATAGTCTTGATGCCTTTTTACTTTAATCAATCAATTTTCTTACACTAGTTAATAGTTCTTCCATTTGATCTAGCGGAAGCATATTAGCACCATCTGATTTTGCCAAAGATGGATCTGGATGTGTCTCTATAAATAAGCCATCTGCACCAACAGCAACTGCAGCTTTCGCCATTGTACCAATCATAGTAGGGTCACCACCAGTTACACCTATAGTTTGATTTGGTTTTTGCAACGAGTGAGTGCAATCCATAATAACGGGAACATCGTATGCTTTCATCTTTGGAATTGACCTAAAATCTACTACTAAATCTTGATATCCAAAAGTAGTTCCGCGCTCTGTGAGCCA
The DNA here is from genome assembly GCA_020630525.1 of Saprospiraceae bacterium. GTDB lineage: Bacteria > Bacteroidota > Bacteroidia > Chitinophagales > Saprospiraceae > JAHDBF01. The sequence goes on along the minus strand of JAHDBF010000106.1, from coordinate 1,049 downwards.
CACATTTTCATTTCCAGAAGCAACAATTTTTTCTTTGGCAAATTTCATTGATTCTGGGCCCATGAATTGTCCTTTTTTGACATTAACTACCTTTCCAGTTTTTGCAGCTGCAACCAATAATGAAGTTTGCCTACATAAAAAAGCAGGAATTTGTAATACGTCAACATATTCCGCGGCCATTGCAGCTTCTTCATCTGTATGGATGTCAGTAGTCACTTTTACATGGAAATGATCTCTAATTTTTCCAAGAATCTTCAATGCTTTTTCGTCTCCAATTCCAGTAAAACTATTAAGACTACTTCTATTGGCTTTACGGTAAGACCCTTTGAATATATATTCAAAATTTAGTTTATTACAGATCCCCATTACTTTTTCTGCGATCAAAAATGCCGTTTTTTCATCTTCGATGGCACACGGACCAGAAATTATAATTGGTTTAGAGATATTCATTTTCATATTGTAAAATATAATGCAAGCTATCTAATAAATATTACTTTTAGAATCATATCACTCACAAAGATTTATAAATAATATGGCATCTGCATTTGGACATGGTATTTTGGCATTTACAATGAAGAAAGTAGGAATGAATGCGCACCCAGTTAAAGTAACTTTAATCGCAATGTTTTGTGCAATCGTTCCTGACCTTGATGTCATTGCTTTCAAATTTGGGATTCCATATGAGCATATGTTTGGGCATCGTGGATTTAGTCATTCCTTCTTTTTTGCTGTTTGTTTAGGAATATTGATGTCGTTAATTTTTCACAGAAAAGAACGTGTTAAGCTTGCCTTTTTTTATGCATTGGTAACTGCTACTCATCCAATCCTAGATGCAATGACAACTGGTGGTCGTGGGATTGCATTTTTGGCTCCATTTAGTGAAGAACGTTTTTTCTTACCATGGAGAGTAATACAAGTATCTCCAATCCATATTTCTAGATTTTTTAGTGAATGGGGAATTGCAGTATTGAAAAGTGAGTTTATTTATATTTGGATTCCTTGTTTGGTGGTATTGGGAGTACGCTATTTATGTTTAAAGTTAGTCTCAA
>JAHDBF010000105.1:12111-13594 GCA_020630525.1 Saprospiraceae bacterium | reverse complement strand
TAAAATTCCAAACAGAATTTTAATCAAATTTGCGATAAAGACGCAATATCAATAATAATTCAGTTGACTAAATGCCTTTGTAATTGACAACTATCTTACAAAAATCAAAAATTTAGCTTTATTTCGAATTTAAAATAAGCTATACACTAAGACGTTTTCATTTTTGGTACTATTTTTAGATTACCTATATTTAAAATACCTACGATTTTCCCAAAATTCAACACACCTGAATTTTATAACGCAAAATCTTGCAAATGGAAAATTTATTAATGGAGGTAAATTCAGACTCCAAAGACGTTTTAGTAACACTATCTGGAGACCTTTGTCTACTGGATGCATTAAATCTTAAATTAAAACTTCCAGACTTAATTGAATCAGGGAAGTGTTTTACGATTGACTTGACAGAAGTCAAAAATGTTGATCTTACAGGATTAAATGCATTATTGATGACTAAAGTCGTTTGTGACCAAAATGGCGTCGAAGCAACCATTATTGCTGGGAAAGATCATCCAATTTTTGAACTGTTACATCTAACAAAATTTAAAAATCAGTTCTCATTTAGGAATGTAATTTCTGAAGCGCCAGCTCTAGTTGCTTGTTAAATGAAGTTTAAAATTGGAGATGCTGGATTGCTATTTGTAGCAACAATAGTTGTTAATGCTGGTAACTATTTGATTAACCTAATGCTTGGCAGAGTATTGGGTCCAGAACGGTTTGCCGAAGCGAGTGTAATCGCTACTGGTGTGCTTATGTTGTCATTTCTAGCTGTAGGTTTACAGCTTTCAACAGCAAAGTTTGTAGCTGGTTACCATATTGATAATCGTAAAGAACAGATTGGAGTATTTTATTATTGGATTACAAAATATACTTGGATTATTTCTATTTGTTTAGCAATAGTATTGGTCACTACATCCACATTTATTCAGTCATATTTACATTTTGAATCCTTTGTTCCATTTGTGATTATAGGTATTGGCTTACCATTTTATTTTGGGTTAAGCATAAAAAGAGGAGTAACTCAAGGCACTGATGCGTTCAAATCATTAGCATTGACTTACTTGATAGAAATGTTATTAAGATTAGTATTTACATTCGGGTTACTATTCTGTTTTCTGCATTATTACAATAACTATTCTACCGAAGCAGTAAGTCTCGGGTTTTTAGTTTCTTTCTTTGCAGCCGCTTGGCTAAGAATACCTAAAATTAAGTTGTCAGAAAAAATAAAGTTCGATGATAGGAAATTAGTATTGAACTTTATGTTGATAATTTTATTCTATGAATTTAGTCAAATACTAATCAATAACAGTGATGTAATATTAACAAAGCATTTTTTTAGCGATCAAGAATCAGGACTTTATGCTGCAATTGCATTGATCGGTAGAGTTGTGTTTTTTGGTACTTGGACAATAGTTACTTTATTATTTCCTAAAGTTATTCAACGAGAAAAACAAGGACTGCCACACTTATTTTTGTTTTGGAAATC
>JAHDBF010000105.1:4840-12011 GCA_020630525.1 Saprospiraceae bacterium | reverse complement strand
AAAAAACAAACCTCCTTAATTAAAACCTAGAAATGAAAATAGCTATAGTTTCGCCATATCCTCCCTCTAAGGGAACATTAAATGAATATGCTTTTCACTTGATTAATCATATGAAAAATAAATCTGAAGTAGAAGAGATATTTATTCTTACAGATAAATTGCCTGACGGGCAAACATATGAGGACGTCAAAGTACATCCCAAAATAAAGTTGGTAGAATCTTGGGATTTTAATGCTTGGACAAATCCTTTTAGCATTATTAAAACCATCAGAAAAATTAAACCTGATGTTGTTTTTTTTAATATACAATTTCTTTCTTTTGGAGATAAAAAGATTCCTGCAGCTTTAGGATTACTTACGCCTATGCTATTAAAATTAACGCGAATTCCTTCTGTCGTTTTATTGCATAATATTATGGAGACTGTTGATTTGGATTCAGCAGGGATTACTAAGAATAGATTGTTGAGTTCAATTTATAAATCAATAGGAACCATACTTACAAAATTTGTTTTATCAGCAGATATGGTTACCGTTACTATCGCAAAATACGTCAGAATTTTAGAACAAAAGTACCAGTCAAATAACGTAGCTTTAGTTCCTCACGGAAGTTTTGAGTTACCACCAATTCCAGACTTTGAAAAGCAAAAAGATCAGTTGAAAATCATGACTTTCGGAAAATTTGGAACTTACAAAAAGGTGGAAGGCATGATAGAGGCAGTAGCTCAAGTAAGAGAAAAATTAGATAAAGAGATAGGTATAGTTATCGCAGGGACTGACAACCCTAATGTAAAAGGATATCTTAATAATGTAAAAAAGCAATACGCACACATCCCTGATATTGAGTTTACTGGATATGTAGAAGAAGAAGATGTACCAAGACTTTTTAATGATGCAACAGCAGTATTGTTTGATTATACCAGTACGACAGGAAGCTCTGGTGTGCTGCATCAAGCGGGCAGTTATGGCAAGGCTGCAATTATACCTAAAATTGGAGATTTGAAAGAATTGGTAGAAGAAGAAGGCTATGTTGGAGAGTATTTTGAGCCTGGCGATGTTGACGGTATGGCAAAAGCTGTTGAACGATTAATTACTGATGACGGGCATAGAAACAAACTCTCTAAAAGTAATTATGTTGCTGCAGCTGGACTGCCTTTAGCGGAAATTGCGGATTGGTATCTATTGCATTTTAAATCATTGATCGAAGCAAAAAATACTTAACTTATTCAATCGTAATTTGCACTTTATTTACATTTCAATTGAATTTACTTAACGTATTATTGAATTTTGATTAACGCAAGATGCTACACTATCGGTATATGTTTGTACTCATTAATAAACAATAAAAATTTATTTCATGAGAACTTACTTTACTTTTATGATTTGCATTTATGCAATCCTAATATCTTCTGCGCAAGATCATTTTGACTCTAAAGGAAATCCTTTACTTTGGGGAAAAGTCTCAATTGAAGATTTTCAGAAAGAACCATATAGCGAATGGTACAATGAAAGCAAATCCAAAACAGAAACCAAGCTCACAACCAAAGATGCAAAAGCATTAGATGATATATCGGTAACCATATATTTGGGAACTTGGTGTGGAGATACAAAATATCTTGTTCCTAAATTTATAGAAACATGGGAAAGGATGGGTTTGTCAGTTGACGACCTACATTTTGAAGCTTTACATTATGAAGGAGATTTATATAAGCAAGGCCCCAATAAAGAAACAATAGACAAAAATATTCATAAGGTACCAACTTTCATTTTTGAAAGAAACAATACTGAAATCGGCAGAATTGTAGAACGCACAGTTTTTGATTTAGATACAGATATTAGGCTGATTGCTAATGGTGATCCTTATGAAGAAAGATATCAAGCTGTAACCATTCTTGATAAAGCAATGGCAGAGACATCTCCAGATTCATTGCTAAATGAAAAGAATATAGAAAAGATGACTAAGCTTATCAGAAGGGAAGTAAGTACAGCAAGCGAACTTAACGCATATGGATATGTGTTGCTGTCACAAAAAGAACTTGATAAAGCTGAATTGGTATTTTTAATAAATAAAAAACTATTTCCTTACAATCCAAATTTTAAGGACAGTTATGGTGAGTGCCTTAAAGAAAAAGGAAATTATATTGAAGCATTGGTGGAGTATTACGACGTACTTGAGTTGCAACCCACAAATAAACATGCGATTAAAATGATTGCAGAAATACATGGATTGATGACTTCTGAATAAAATAAAAAGGAGACTAACCTTATAAGGTAGTCTCCTTTTTAATTCCTATAAATTGGATTACAGTTTACTCAAGAGTTGCTCTGCAGTTTTAAACCCAACAATTTTATCTTGAATTTCCATTTTTTCATTCAAGATAACCAAACTTGGATATCCTCGAACACTAAAAAATGGAGTCAATTGATGCTTGGCATTTCTTGTTTTTGCTCTTGCAGGATTATAGTTTGGATTGCTATATTCTTTTCCTTTAAAAGTTACTGGATCTGGTCCTTCGGCGTTGAATTTTACAGGATAATACTCTTTGCCTAATTTTTGGATTACTTCAGGATCTTTGAATGTTCTTTGATCCATCATTTTGCATGGTCCACACCAAGGAGTGTACACATCGACAATCACTTTTCTAGGTTCCTTTTCCACCAAAGCCTCTACATCGTCAAGCTTTACCCAAGGCATTTCTGTAAATGTATCTGGAAAACTAGCAGAGTCAGAATTTTGCTTACAACTGCTGATTAAGCATAGACTAATTATTGATAATATTAATAATCTCATTTTTAATTTATTTAAATTCTTTTAGATAACGTATTAATTCAGTTTGTGTTTTGTCTCCACGGGACAAATCAATAAGCGTTAAGTTCTCATCAAAAATTGCAATTGCAGGAAAATTCAATTGCTTATCTAACAACTCATAAGCCAATTCATGGAAATTCATTTTTTCATGCTCAATTAAATGGTATTCTTTTCCTTTGAATTTGATTGTCTCCGCTGTTTCTAGATCAAAATTAATCATATTAAAGTTATTTACAATAAGTTCTTGGATTTCCTCATCTTTAAAAGTGTTATTTAACGATTTACAAGGTTTACACCATGATGCATAAATTTTTACAATTGTCGGTTTGTCATTGTCTTTTCTGAGTTCGTCCAGTTGATGGATTGAATGAGATTCGCAACGCAATTCTTGCCCAAAAACAAGTGTGTAACTGAATAAACTTAAGACCAATAAAAACATTTTTGTCTGAATCATTTTATTTTAGATTTAGTAATTTAATGACCCAAACTAAAGGTATTTCTCAATCAGGATAAACTATTTCTAGGTCCAAATCGAAAGGATTATAAGGTGGAAAAAGGGACTAGACCCCTATAGAATATGACTTCTGTTGTAAAAAGAAATCAAATTTTTACTGATCTATTTCTCAATAAATGATCTGTAATCACTAATGCTGCCATCGCTTCTACGATAGGAACAGCCCGTGGAACAACACATGGGTCATGCCTGCCTTTTCCTTCAACAATAGATTTTTCTAAGTTTTTATCTAACGAATCTTGATTTTGCATGATCGTAGCAACTGGTTTAAAAGCTACATTAAAGTATATGGGCATTCCATTAGAAATCCCACCCTGAATTCCTCCAGAATAATTGGTTTCTGTTTTTACTTTCCCATTTTCTTCATAAAACTTATCGTTATGCTCACTTCCTAGCATCGATAAAGCGTCAAACCCAGAACCATATTCAAACCCTTTTACAGCATTTATGCTTAACATGGCTTTCCCGAGATCTGCATGTAATTTGTCAAAAACTGGTTCTCCTAATCCAACTGGGCAGTTTTCGATAATACAAGAAATTTTTCCCCCGATAGTATCTCCTGCTTTGCGGATTCCCTTTATGTAAGTTTCCATTTTGTCTGCTGTTTCTTGGTCAGGAGCACGGACAATATTTTTTTCAATTATTTCGTGGTCTATATCGCTCCAACTTCCTGTCCACTTGATTGGACCAACTTGAGAAACAAATGCTTTTACTTTTATGTCATAATGAGTCAAAATTAATTTTGCGATTGCACCTGCGGCAACTCTAGCTGCAGTCTCTCGAGCAGAACTACGTCCCCCGCCTCGGTAATCACGGATTCCATACTTTTCTTCATAAGTAAAATCGGCATGTGAAGGCCTGAATTTATCTTTAATATGATTATAATCCTTAGACTTTTGATTGGTATTTGGAATAAATATTCCTATTGGAGTCCCAGTAGTTTTGCCTTCGAAAACACCTGAATAAATTTCTGCTTGGTCAGGCTCTTTTCGCTGTGTGACAATTGCGGATTGACCTGGTCTTCTTCGAGATAATTCTGATTGAATAAATGTTTCGTCAAGCGTAATTCCTGCAGGACAACCATCAATTACAAGACCTATGCCCTTGCCATGTGACTCACCAAATGTTGAAATTTTAAATATTTTTCCAAATGTACTTCCACTCATAACCCAAAAGTAATTCAATTATTTTTTTAGATGAATTTTCTTAGTGACATATTCTTTAACATATTGATTTCTAAAATCTATTAATTATCAACTATTTTTACATTTGCAAAAAATATAATATAAACGATGATAGCTACTCCACAAGAAAAATTGGGTTCTTTCTACTTAGGTGTGGAATATGATAACAAGAAAGATGCACTTTCTGATGGTATAATAGATTATGACGCAAGAGATTTGACAACACATGCAGTCTGTGTTGGGATGACTGGAAGTGGGAAAACTGGTCTCTGTGTAGGCTTATTAGAAGAGGCTGCGATTGATAAAGTTCCTGCTATTATCATTGATCCAAAAGGTGATATGACTAACTTAATGTTGCAATTTGAAAACTTAGAAGCTGAAGATTTTAAAAAGTGGATAAATCCTGATGATGCTGCAAGGAAGGGTATGTCTGTAGGTGATTATGCCATTGCAACTGCCAATAAGTGGAAAAATGGCTTGAAAGAATGGGGACAAGGTCCAGAACGGATTAAAATGTTGAAAAATGCTGTTGACTACACCATTTATACGCCTGGTTCCAATGCAGGAATTCCTATAAATATTATGGGGTCTTTTGCTGCACCAAATGTAGATTTTGACGCTGAAGCAGAAATGTTGAGAGAGCGAATTCAAGGAACAGTTGCAGCACTTCTTGGAATGATTGGCTCAAAAGAAGATCCAGTAAGAAGTAGGGAAGGTATATTATTATCAAATCTATTTGAACATTATTGGAGACAAGGAATGGACTTGGATTTAGCTTCATTGATAAAAGGAATTCAAAGTCCTCCAATGAAACAATTGGGTGTTTTTGACGTAGATACTTTCTTCCCACAAAAAGAAAGATTTGATTTAGCAATGGACTTTAATTCATTGGTAGCATCACCTCAGTTTCAATATTGGTTACAAGGAGAACCATTAGATATCGATAAAATTTATTTTACCGAAGATGGTAAACCTAGACACAGCATATTTTATATAGCCCATTTATCCGATAGCGAAAGGATGTTTTTTGTTACGCTTTTGCTCAATAGTTTAATCACTTGGATGAGGAGACAATCTGGAACATCAAGTTTAAGAAGTCTTTTATATTTTGATGAAATATTTGGATATTTTCCACCAACAGCACAACCTCCATCTAAGAAGCCATTGATGACATTACTTAAACAAGCACGAGCATTTGGTGTCGGAACAGTATTGGTTACACAAAATCCTGTAGATATTGATTACAAAGGTTTATCCAATGCTGGGACATGGTTCATTGGTAAATTACAAACAGAGCGAGATAAAATGCGTGTGCTTGATGGATTACAAGGTGCTATTGCGGAAGCTGGAGGTTCATCAAGTCTAGATTTTAGCGATATTATAAGTGGATTGAAATCTAGGGTCTTCTTAATGCATAATGTGCATGATTCTGAGCCAGTAATTTTCCATACAAGATGGGCAATGTCTTACCTCACGGGACCTTTGACAAGACCACAAATCAAAGGATTAATGGAATCTAAAAAAGCTGCCCCTAAAGCTGCGCTGGCAACTTCAGCATCAAGCATTCATTCAAGCAATGCTTCTACAATACAAAATAGTAATCCTACAGAACCAATGGTCGGTGTACCACCTTCTATTGATCCCGGAGTAGACCAACGATTTTTTGCCGTTTGGAAATCTTCGTCAGAAGCACAATCAGAATTGGGCATTAACGATAATCTTTCAATAGTATACCAACCTTCAATTGTGTCAATCGGTAAAGTAAGATTTTATGACGCAAAAAGATCAGTAGACAAAATCAAAGATTTATCACTACTGTCAGGAACTCCTGATGATTTTGGCAGAGTAGAATGGGCTGATAGTCAGTATATTCAAGATTGGGAAAGAAGCCTTATTAAAGAACCAGATTATCCTCAAGGTGTAAGCGTTAAGTTTGGCGAAATTCCTGAAACTATGAACTCCCCAAAAGAAATTTCAAGCATAGAAAAGGAATTTTCAAACTGGATTTATGAATCCCAAAGATGCTGTATTAATGAACATTCCGTATTGAAAATAACACAAGAACCCAATGAATCCGTTCAAGCTTTTCATATGAGGGTAAATCTTGCGGCAAAAGAATTAAGAGATGAAGAAATTGATAGCCTTCAAGAAAAATACGAAAAGAAGTTAGACCGAATCGAAGAAAAAATACGAAAAGAAGAACAAGATTTATACGAAGCAGAAGCAGAAGTAAAAGACAGAAAAAGATCAGAAATGATTGGAATTGCAGAAACAATTTTTTCCGTTTTTGTCAAAAAAAGATCAAGGTCGCTAAGTGGTGCCACTTCAAAATCAAGAATGAGAAGACGTGCATCCATGAAATTGCAAGAATCTCAAGAGGATTTAGAAGAATTAAATGAAGATTACAAAGAGTTGCAAAAAGAATTAGATGAAAAAATCGAAGAGATAACAGATAAATGGGAGTCCATTGCTACAGATTTTGGAACTGCTGAGGTTTCACCAAGAAGATCTGATGTCAAAGTTGATGGTGTATTCTTAGCTTGGAATCCATTTTGGCAAGCTCCAAACGGACAACGTGTTTCAGCAAGAAAACAATAATTCAATAAATGTTGAACTTTTAATACATATCGGTTTGTTTATAATAGCAATTATTGTAAAAGCCAGTAAA
>JAHDBF010000105.1:0-4740 GCA_020630525.1 Saprospiraceae bacterium | reverse complement strand
ACTAAAAACTAAAAAAATGATAAAGCAAATTTCAATAATGACACTTTTCATGGCATCATTACTATTATTTTCTTCCTGCGATGAAGATGTTGCAGTACGTCAAGATAAAATTGATAAAACTACAGAAGACGTGAAAAATATCATTGATGTGTTAAGCGGTGCGGCTAAAGAAATTGCTAAAGATGAGAATGGAAAACTCAAGGAGTTAAAGGAGAAACTAAAAGAAATGGGTGAAAAATCTAAGGATTTGGGCGTAATTCTTGAAAAAGAAGGTAAAGACTTAGGAAAGATTCTAGAAAGTATAAAAGACGACCCAAAAGTTAAAGAAGCCATCGAAAGATTAGGCGAAAACTCTGAAAAAATAATCAAAGATCTAGAAGAGTCAGTAAAAGATATTGAGATTAATACAGAGAAAAATAAAGAATAATAATGCAATGCACCCTTTTTAAATGCTAGAGATTATTCTGCATGTTTTCCGTTATTTATCTTATTTTTGAGCAATGATGGACTACATTTCAATATTGGATTTTGGTTCGCAATACACACAATTGATTGCTCGGAGAATAAGAGAATTAAATGTTTATGCGGAGATCATTCCATTCAATAAATTACCAAACTTAGATGACCCAAAATGTAAAGGAGTAATCCTTTCAGGAAGCCCGTTCTCAGTTACTGGAGACCGACCGCTAGAAGCAGACCTTAAGACAATCGTTGATAAAAAACCATTGCTTGGGATTTGTTACGGAGCACAATATCTGACCCATTATTTTAATGGAAAAGTTTCTAGCTCTGAAAAAAGAGAATATGGCGCTGCAAACCTTATTGTTGAAAAGCAAGCTCATTTATTTGATGGCATTGGAAACCAATCGGATGTTTGGATGTCACACAGTGATCATATAGAATCCTTACCAGAAGAATTTGAGATCATCGCAAGTACCAAAAGCATTCCTATTGCGGCATTCAGCTCCAAAAAAGCAGCATTTAATAACCCAGTTTTTGGCGTGCAATTTCATCCTGAAGTAACACATACTCCAGAAGGAAAAAAAATATTGGAAAACTTTGTTATTGGAGTTTGCAAAGCAGAAAATAATTGGACTTCGGAATCATTTATAGATACAACAGTATCTGAATTACAACAACAAATCGGAGATCAAGAAGTAATCATTGGATTGTCAGGAGGTGTAGATTCTACAGTAGCAGCAGTATTATTACAAAAAGCAATTGGTGAAAACCTAAAATGTATTTTTGTAAACAATGGACTCCTTAGAAAAAATGAATTCGAAGAGGTTGTAGAATCTTATGCTGGATTAAATTTAAATGTTTTTCCAGTGGATGCAACGGATGCTTTTTTAGATGAATTAGAAGGAGTAACAGATCCTGAGGAGAAACGTAAAATTATTGGTAGAGTATTTATCGAAGTATTTGATGCTCAAGCTAAAGTCCATAATGGAGCCAAGTTTTTGGCACAAGGCACTATATATCCTGATGTCATCGAATCTGCATCAGTGATTGGTCCTTCCATGACGATTAAAAGTCACCATAATGTCGGAGGTTTACCAGAAAAGCTAAATTTAAAAATCGTCGAGCCTTTAAGAATGTTGTTCAAGGACGAAGTCAGAAGGGTAGGAACGGCATTGGGTATAAAATCTTCACTCATAGGAAGGCATCCTTTCCCTGGACCAGGCTTATCCATCCGACTTTTAGGACCAATAAGCAGAGATAGGTTGCATCTGTTAAAAGAAGCTGATCATATCTTTATTTCACACTTAAGAAAATCAGGATATTACGACAAGGTTTGGCAAGCTGGAGCAATATTATTACCAGTAAAATCCGTTGGTGTAATGGGAGATGAGAGAACATATGAGTACACCATTGCCTTGAGGGCAGTAAGCTCAACAGATGGAATGACAGCAAAATGGTCAGAATTACCGTATGATCTTCTAGGCACAATTTCTAATGACATTATAAATCATGTAAAAGGTATTAATAGAGTTGTTTATGATATTAGCACAAAACCGCCTTCGACTATTGAGTGGGAATAATATATTATTCGGATTAGTATTCTTTTGTTTTTTACTTACTTCATGTAAGACTAAAAAACCAATGACCAATACACGCCCCGTTAATAATTCTCCCAAATATGCCAAAAGCACCATTAAATCAAAAGTTGATACCATCCAATGGACCGAAAAGAAAGTAAACTCTGTTCAATCATCTGGTTCTGTAATTTCTCCTATGTCAGACATGCCAATGGAAAAAAAGTCAGAATACAAAGTAGTACTCTTTATCCCTTTTAAAAGTGGGAATTACAACCCTGATAAATTATTGATCGGAGGTACTTCGGAAAACAGATTTAGCAACTACTATGCAGGAGTAAAACTAGCACTAGATGATTTAAAATTTGAAGGTGTTAATATTGATGTAGAAGTATTTGATTCGGAATCTGGAGATTTTCAAAAAAAGTTAAATACTGCAGTTGACGCAGACATAATAATTGGTCCTTATGATAGGAATCAATTAAAAAAAGCAGCCGAGTTTTGTAAAAAAAATCAAATTGTTAATATTTCCCCTTGGCAATCCAGTTCTAAAATAACCAGTAATAATCCTTACTATGTCCAGTTAAGGCCTAGCTTAACAAAGTATTACGATGCTATAGTAGAAGATGCTGTTCAGCAATATCGAAAAGATCAAGTATTTCTTCTTGGTAGAGACAATAAAAAAGATTTAGCAAGAATGAATCATATGCAAAAAACAGCTGCTGCATTAACAAATGATCAATCGGGGCAAAAATACTTTCAGGAATTTATCATTAATCCAGATTCTCTGGTTAGCGAAGCAACTACTTATGATGAAATATTTAGCCCAGATGAAACTACAGTATTTATTTTACCAAATTGGTCTGGAGAAGATGAGGATTTTATATACAATGCATTGAGAAAAATATCTGCTGAAAAACTTGCAAGAACGGTCATAGTATATGCTATGCCAATTGCTCTAGATTCCGAGAACATCAACTTCGATTTTTATAGCAATCTGAATATTAAAGTCGCAAGAGCAAAATGGGTAGATAAAAACGATAATAAAATCCAACAGTTCAGAACTCGATTCTTTAATACGTATAATGCATTACCTGTAAATGATGCTTATGATGGATATGATATGGCAAAATTCGTTTTAGGAAACCTATGGAGAAATGGTAAAACATTTCAACATATTTTACATATGGATAATAGCCAATATCTTCAAGCAAGCTTTGATGTCATAAAGGTTTTTAACGAAGAAGATGCAAGTCTAGATAATTTTAATAACATTAATTATTATCAAAATTTTAATGTAGATATCATCGAATTTAGAAATGGAAAACTACAGAGACTTAGATGATGGATCACCTAACTGAAGGAAGAATTACTAGGTTTAAAAACCTTATTTCTAGAAGACAGTTTGACCTCACTGTAGTATTGGAGAATGTTCATGATCGACACAATATTGGAGCGGTTATGCGCACCTGCGATGCGGTAGGGATTCCTGAGATTTATGTCATTTTTTCTGAAGTGCATTTACAAGAAGAAGGTATTGTAGCAAAGACAAGTTCATCTGGATCTAAAAAATGGGTGAAAATAAATTACTTCGAAAACCTTGAAGAATGCCTAACTGAAGTAAAGAGAAAATACAAAAATATTTGGGCAACGCACTTAGGAGAAGACAGTAAAGATTTATATGAATTAAATTTGACAGAACCAACCGCATTGTTATTTGGTAACGAACATGATGGTGTTTCAGCAGAAGCATTGTCTCATTGTACTGGGAATTTTATTATACCTCAATTTGGGATGGTACAAAGCCTAAATATTTCAGTCGCTTGCGCAGTATCATTATTTGAAACATTAAGACAAAGAACAGCAAAAGGAAAATATGATTCTGAGTACGATGAATCTATTCCACAACAAAAAGAAATGTTTGATCATTTTGTACAAAGACAATTAAACAATTCTCGAGATGATTCACATTGAAAATATTGTAGAATATTGCTCCTCAAAAAAAGGAGTTGAAGAAACATTTCCTTTTGATCAGGTAACATTGGTATTTAAGGTTATGGGAAAAATGTTCTGCCTTTTGCCTACGGATAGTGAGCAGTTGAGCATAAACTTAAAATGTAATCCAGAAAGAGCCATATCACTTAGAGAAGAGTATCAAGCGATTATCCCTGGCTTTCACATGAATAAAAAACATTGGAACACAGTAAAAATAGACGGATCAATTCCAGATACATTAATTTACGAATTAATTGACCACTCATACCATCTTGTAGTACAGTCGCTGACCAAAAAACTAAAATCTGAATTAGAACTGCTCAATGAAAGTTGATTATATAGTTGTAGGTCAAGGTGTCGCTGGTACAATGCTGTGTCATGAATTATCTAAAAATGGGAAATCTTTTGTAGTAATTGATAAAGGACATGAACAAGCTGCCAGTAGAGTAGCCGCTGGTTTGATAAATCCGCTAACGGGGAGAAGATACGTCAAAAGTTGGATGATTGATGATTTGATTCCAAAAGCAATATCATCGTATAGAGAACTAGAAAATTTACTCAAAATTAAAGTGGTTTATGAGCAAAGCATAATTAGAGTCTTATACGAAGATCAACATGTAAAAGCTTGGAACAAAAGATTATCCAATCCAGAATATCAACAATACATAAACCCAAATCCAGATTTAGGCGGATATAAAAATACAAAAAT
>JAHDBF010000002.1:23756-62407 GCA_020630525.1 Saprospiraceae bacterium | reverse complement strand
CCAAAATTGGCAGCAGCCAAACCAAACATTCTTCCCAATTGTCCTCCTCCTAAAACGCCTATTTTTATATCTGAATACATTGCTTAAAATTTAAAATGACTTTTAATAATCAAACCTTTTTCCCCAATTCTGAGCCAATTTGTTTTTATATTTTTCTTCTATTGGATTGTTACCTGGATCATAAAATTTGTGCCCATTTAAATATTCGGGCATATAATTCATATCTACAAAATTGTTTTCATGATCATGCGCATATTTATAATTTGCACCATAATCTAATTGTTTCATCAACTTAGTTGGAGCGTTTCTTAAATGAAGTGGAATTGGTTCGTTTGGATTTTTTCGTACTTCTGATTGTGCCAAGTTAATCGCCATATACGAAGCATTACTTTTTGGACTCATCGCAAGATAAATTGCTGCTTGAGAAAGTATAATCCTAGCTTCTGGATAACCAATCTGATGTACTGCTTGAAAACATTGATTCGCCATAAGTAGTGCATTGGGATTTGCCAATCCGATGTCCTCCGATGCGGAAATTATCAATCTTCTACTAATAAAAAGTGGATCTTCTCCTGCCTCCACCATTTTGGCAAGGTAGTACACTGCTGCATTCGGATCACTACCTCTTATTGATTTTATAAAAGCAGAAATTACATTGTAATGTTGATCACCAGTCTTGTCATAAAGTACCATATTTTGTTGGATCGTATCTTCAACGATCTCGTTATTAATACTTAATATTTGTCCTTCTAAATTTTTATTAATAACTAGTTCTAGGCAATTTAATAATCTCCTGGCATCACCAGTGCTATATTTTAATAATGACTCAGTTTCTGCTAATGTTATACTATATTTATTTAGGTGAATGTCATTGTCCAAAGCATAATTGGCTAAGGCTATCAATTCTTCCTCTTTTAATTGTTGTAATACGTAAACCTGCATCCTAGATAATAACGCTGGTATCACTTCAAAAGAAGGATTTTCTGTAGTTGCACCTACTAAAGTAATAACTCCTTTTTCTACAGCACCAAGCAATGCATCTTGTTGTGATTTACTGAATCTATGGATTTCATCAATAAAGAGAATCGGATGTGGTTTTGAAAATAAATGTTGTCGCTCTGCTGTAGAAATTACTTCACGCAAATCTTTTACCCCCGAATTTATAGCACTTAATGCATAAAATGGCCTATCCAATTCTGTAGAGAAAATATTGGCTAAGGTAGTCTTCCCAACACCTGGAGGACCCCACAGTATCATAGAAGGAATCCGACCAGATTTTATAACACTATACAATAGACCTTTACTCCCTACAAGATGCTGTTGCCCATAGTATGCATCTAGGGTTTTGGGGCGCATTCGCTCTGCTAGTGGAATATTGATTTGGCTCATAATTATTAACAAGTTGCTAATTTATGTTATTTCTGTAGGCTAATGGAATTTTTGGTTTATATTTAAATTTATGGAACAAATTGTTGAACAAATTGAGTTAGCGCTTTCAGAATTTGCAAATGAAAAAAAGGCAATTCAGATGAAAGCTTATATGAAGCATTATTTTGAATTTTATGGTGTTCCATCTCCACAAAGAAAATTGATTTTAAAAGAAATTTGGAATTTTTATCAATCAGAAATTAAAAGAGATTGGAGGCAAATAACAATTGCGCTTTGGAATGGTGAGTATCGAGAATGTCAAATGGTGGCGCTGGAAATAATGGGTAAATGTAAATCTGATTTAAAAATTGAAGATTTTGCTTTGTTGGAGTATTTAGTATTAAATAAATCTTGGTGGGACACTGTAGATTATCTGGCAACTAACATTGCTGGGAAATTGATGAAAGATAATCCAGCGTTAATTATCTCTTATAATCAAAAATGGATCAATAATGAAAACATGTGGTTAAATAGAACTGCCATATTGTTTCAACTTAAATACAAGGAAGAAACAGATTTCGATTTGCTAAAATCTAATATTTTAAAACACAAATTATCTAAAGAATTTTTTATAAACAAAGCTTCAGGTTGGGCATTGCGCCAATATTCAAAATTTAACGCGAAAGCCGTTCGCGAATTTTTAACGGAAAATCCAGATCTACCCAAATTGACCATTCGCGAAGCGTCAAAATATATTTGAGCATTATAATTTTATTCAATCAATAATAAAGAACTGCCTATGAGTATTCATGAAAAAATGCGAAATGATTTATCAGACAAAATGATTTTTGAAAAGGCTAAAGAATATGCGCTTGCTTACAGTGATGCTGCAGATGATATGGAAGCCTTTCCAAGTAAAGCATCACAATTGTTGTTGAAACATTTTGAGGAGCCGATGATAGAAGAGGGTAAAAGTTCGATGGAAATTTTACAAATGCTTAATGATTATGGTGCACCTAATACTGTGGCACAAACAGGTGGACGATACTATGGATTTGTAAATGGTGGTGCAGTTCCAGTAAGCCTTGCTGCTAAATGGATGGCAGATGTTTGGGATCAGAACGGAGGATTGTATAATACCTCTCCAATTAATGCGAAATTAGAATCTGTATGTGAATCTTGGCTAAAAGACATTTTTGATTTACCTAAAGAAACGGTAGCTGGGTTTGTCAGTGGAACTTCTACAGCAAATTTATGTGCTTTACTAGCAGCAAGATATCAATTATTAAAGAACTTGGGTTGGGATATCAATTTGGATGGATTATATGGTGCGCCCAAATTGAGAATATTGGCACACCGAGAAGTACATGCCAGTATCAAAAAGACATTGGTAATATTGGGATATGGAAAAAATAATATTGAATGGATACCTTCTGATGATCAAGGTAGGATAGTTGTAGATGCATTACCCGAAATTGACTCAAGTTGCTTAATCTTACTCCAAGCAGGAAATGCCAATACTGGTGCCTTTGATGATTTTAAAACAGTTTGCACTATCGCAAATAAATATAATGCATGGGTGCATATAGATGGTGCATTTGGGTTATGGGCGCATGCTTCCGAAAAACTAAAATACTTAACACAAGGAATAGAATTGGCAAGTTCATGGGCAGTGGATGGCCATAAAACTTTGAATACTCCTTATGATCTAGGGATTGTAATGTGTCGATATCCAGATGCTATGATCAGTGCATTACAAGCTACTGGTGCATACTTGGTGTACAGTGAGTATAGAGATCCGATATTGTATACTACAGAAATGTCTAAAAGAGCAAGAGCAATAGACCTATGGAGCACGTTGAGCTATTTAGGAAAAAAAGGAATTGACGAACTAGTAACGGGGTTGTATATACGTGCTAAAGAATTAGAAAGTGGATTAAGTAAGGTCGGATTAACGATTGTTAATGATGTTGTGTTTAATCAAGTGATGGTTGCTTACAAAGGTGATGCTGAAACTAAAGCATTGTTGAAATACATTCAAGAATCTGGTGTTTGTTGGTTGGGTGGAACAACATGGGATGGTAGAGCTGCCATTAGAATTAGTGTATGTTCTTGGAAGACAAATGATGAAGACATAGAGAAAACGATTGATGTGTTTAGAGAAGGAATCGCTTTTGTCAACTTGTAAATATTATTGATATGTAAACTGAATTAAAGTGAGTATTTGCTATCGAATAAAATCTAAATTATGAATTTGAATTATTTTGCATTTGCAATTATTTCATTAGTGCCATTAATGTTATCATATTTCTGGTATTCAGAAAATTCTTTGTTTAAAAATATATTTAAAATTGAACTAAATAGTTTGCCAAGCTTAAGTCTCAAATACTTCTTGTTGTATTATTTTATGGGTGTAACTATGGTTTATGGATATATGAATTTGGTTATTCATCAGCTTGGTTTTTATGAATTGTTTTTTACAGACATAATGTTGGGTAATGAAGAATCAAAACAAGTGGTCAATGAATTCTTATCTAAGTATGGGACTAAGCATAGACATTTTTTTCATGGAGTTTTTCATGGTGGAATAATTGCTTTCGGATTCTGCTTACCGATGCTTGTGATGCTTAAAATATTAGGAGAAATTAGTATGAAACGGATGTTCTTTCATTTTACATACCTGTTGGTCACGAGTCTAATTATTGGTGGATTAATTTCAGCATTTATTTAAGAATTAAGGTGTGAGAATCATAAATCAAATAGCTACTATCTATCGTTTACTTGTTTTTAAAATCACAAAAAATGAAATTTTGGGTTTTGAGAAATCAACTTTTATAGTAGGATTAATTGGGACTTGGATTGTTGGGATGGGGCGATACTGGGATGATCCAGAAGCTAAGTTAATGCAACATTTAGGCTTAGGGTCTGTAATTTATATTTTTGTATTGGCACTCTTAATCTGGCTTATTTTGATGCCTTATAGAATAAGGGAATGGAGTTATTTTAGGGTATTAACATTCATAAGTCTAACCTCTTTTCCCGCAATATTTTATGCTATTCCTGTAGAAAAATTTGTTTCAATGCAATTAGCAAATTCCATTAATGTTTGGTTTTTATTGATTGTTGCAATTTGGCGATTGGCTTTGTTATTTTACTTTTTACATGTATTTACCCGATTGAATTACTTCAACATATTTGTCTTAGCATTGATGCCAATGTGCTTAATTATTTCCATATTAACTGCATTGAATTTACATAGGGTTGTATTTAATGTAATGAGTGGAATCAGAATAGAAAATCCACATTCTAGCGCATATACTGTTCTTATAATTTTGACCGGTGTATCCGTTATTCTTATCGGACCATTGATAATTGCATATATGACTAATGTATATAAATATCGGAAGCAAAACGACCAATCAGAAAATTGAAATATAATGCAGTACGAAACTGAAAGATTGATTATTAGACCAACGGATATTAGCGATGCGTCTTTTGTGTTGAAATTGATGAATACACCTAAATGGATTGCAAATATCGGAGATAGAAATGTTAAGTCAATTGTACAAGCTGAAAAATACATTGAAACTAAAATGCTTCCTCAACTAAAACGACTTGGTTACAGTAACAATACTATAATATTAAAATCAAATCAAACTAAAATCGGAAGTTGTGGTTTATATGATAGAGAAGGTTTAGATGGTGTAGATATCGGATTTGCCTTATTAGAAGAGTATGAAGGACAGGGATATGCATTTGAGAGTGCTACGAAAATTATGGAATTGGCAAAAAATGAATTCAATATTTCTTTAGTAAGTGCCATAACCACTAAAAACAATATACCTTCCCAAAAGCTGATTGAAAGACTAGGATTAAAATTTATAGAATTTGTAAATCTACCTAATGATCCAGAAGAGTTAATGTTATATCGTATTGAATTTTAAATAACTAAATTGTCTTATTTATGGAAAAAATCATCATAAAAAGAGCTACAATAAAAGATTTGTCAAATGTGGTGCAGCTTTTTGATAATTATCGCGTATTCTATAAAAGAGAATCAGACTTAATCGGTGCAAAGACATTTATACAAGAAAGGTTAAAAAATGATGATTCTGTAATATATATTGCAGAAGGAAGAAATAAACAAGGAATTGGTTTTGTGCAACTATATCCGATTTTTTCTTCTACTCAAATGAAACGTTTTTGGTTGTTAAATGATCTTTTTGTTTCTTACGAAAGTCGTGGTTTGGGAATCTCTTATATGTTGATTAACGAAGCAAAAAAATTAAGTATTGGTACCAAATCTGCAGGATTAATGTTGGAAACAGCAAAAGATAATTTGATCGGAAATCAATTGTACCCTAAAGCAGGATTTGAACTTGATACGGAACATAACTTTTATTATTGGACTCCAAAATAAGGTTGAGTCAGTGTAGAAATTTAAGAATGAAATTATTTTATACCCTTGTAATATTTATTTTTAGTGTTGGAATGTCATTTTCTCAACCACCGCCATGTGGTTCAAATCCACAAATGGCTTCTTTTTGTGCTGATGCATGCGTCATTTGTGATATTGATGGATTTACTGGTATAAATGACATTAATGCAATAGGTCAGCCTTTACCCGATTTTTGTACAACAATGTTTGATAAGCTACAATATATCGCATTTGTTGCAGGTACTGAAAATCTTACTATTAGGGTGGATGTAGGAAATTGTTTTGGAACTTTCCAAAATAGTTTGGAAATAGGATTTTTTGAAAGTCTAGATTGCATAGAATTTAATCCAATAACAATGTGTGATACTGATGTTGGAGAATTTACATCACAGACTTTTTCCAATTTTACGCCTTTAACCATAGGACAGCATTATTATCTTGTAATGGATGGAAGTAATGGAACTACCTGTGAATGGACATTTAACGTTGTATCTGGGAGTACAGAAAGTTTGCCGTTGCAAGACGTAGCCGCATTTACACATCCAGCAGAAACTTGTCCCAACAATCCTACAACATTTACGGCAGAGCAATTGCCTAGCGCAGCGTTGTATTTTTGGTCAGTCGATGGTCAAACTGTCTCGGGCAATAGTAATGTAAATGAAATTACTTTTGATGAATTAGGGGAGTATCAGGTTTGTGTTAGTCCAGGAAATGTATGCAATCAAGGGCCTGAATTCTGCTCTATAATTATAGTTCGGGAATTTGGAAACTTAGAAGTAACGGAAGTTGTATGTGATGGTGAATGTGTAGAGTATAACGGCACACAATTTTGTAATTCTGGTTTTTATCAGGAATCAGTTCAGTTGCCTAATGGTTGTGATAGCTTGATTAATTTAAATTTGACTGTTCTTCCGCAGCCTGTAGATTTTGTTGATCTATGGATATGTAATGATCAGTCTTATTTTATTGGAGATACACCTTATAATTTGACAGGATCATATGTTGATACAGTGTTGACTAGTAATGATTGTGATAGTATTGTATTCTTAGAATTGAGGGTTATCGAATGCGAAATTATTGGAATACCAGATGAGATCCCTGTAATTTGTAATGGTACTGCAACAGGTACTTTAATATTTTCAGTAGATCAAGGAGAACCTCCTTTAAGTTATACATATACCAATATTTTTGAGCCAGAAATAACTGGTGATGGTATGACTAATTTATTGGTGGATAATCAAATCCCTAATATACCTGTCGGAACTTATCAGATTTATATTTCTGATGATTTTGGAAATGATGTTGTTGTGCTACAGGAAGTTACAGAGCCACCTATTTTAGAAATTGCTTTCGATTCTTTAGATTATAACGGGTATGGTGTTAGTTGTTTTGAATCATATGGCGTACCAGTCAATGATGGAGAGCTAACTGCAATGCCATCTGGTGGAGTTGCACCTTATGAATATTTATGGAGTAATGGACAATCCGTGCAAACGGCAGAAAATCTACTTGCTCAAGAGTACACAGTAACTATAACAGATATGGTTGGCTGTTCTATTGTGCAGTCGTATACTTTGAGTTCAGCACCAGAACTCATTTTATCAGCTAATTATATAGATCCTAATTGCGATGGTCCAATAACAGGAATTGTCAATTTGGATCAAGTTTCTGGAGGTGTTCCTGACTACACTTTTGCTTTAAATGATGGTCTTTTTTCTGAACAATTGGAATATGAAAATTTGCCAGAAGGCGCATACTTTTTTTCTGTGCAGGATGAAAATAATTGTGTTGTAATTGATAGCGGTATTTTAGTGACTCCTGATATTCCTGAGATCACATTTGAAGAAGATTTGACAATTTATCTGGGAGATAGTGTTTTAATTGAACCAATAATAAACGATATCGAAATTGATTCTGTTGTTTGGAATGGTAATGAAGGCTTAAGTTGTGATGATTGTTTAAATCCATTTTCATATGTGTTTAATAATAGTACATATGTACTTACAGTTGTATCTGATGATGGTTGTAAAGATACTGAAAGTGTCAATGTTTTTGTAGATAAACGTAGGCGTGTATATGTTCCTAATGTTTTTAATGTAAATGATACTGGTGCTAATGATAGGCTAGTAGTTTATGCTGGAATTGAGGCAGCACAAGTAAATACTTATAAGATTTATGATCGATGGGGAAATTTAATTTTTAATCGAAATAACTTTATGCCTAATGATTTGAATTCTTCTTGGGATGGCAGTTATGCTGGTGGTAGTGATGTATTGTCTGGAGTTTATGTTTGGTTTGTCGAAGTACAATTTTTGGATGGAATAATTGAAACTTATACGGGTACAGTTAGTTTGATAAAATAAAAAAAAGTCAGTACACGTTTGCACCGACTTTTTTATAATTAACTAACACCCTTTATCTTACTAGAAGTTCTGTATATTTAACTTCATCTGTATTGTCTAAAACAAACCCAATTTTATAATTTCCTTGATCGAATAAACTCATTCCAAGACTTAATTTTTTTGATGAAATAGGCAATACCATTTCTAACTCTCCTAAATCATTATAGACTTGAATCATATTTATTGTAGCATCAAATAGAAACTCTAATTTTTCACTTTCATCATTATACCCTGAACTTAGAATAAAGTCTAAATCAAATCCTTCGCTTACAGTAAATTCAACTTTTGCGTTTTCAACGATTTTTACTTTGCCATCAGCTATGTTATTTCCTAAAGCAGAAACAGAAAAACTGAATGTTAATACTACTAAGATTAATAAATTTTTCATGGTAATAATATTTGTTCGTAATTGTATTTAATAGACCACAAAAATGGATGTTAACCCCATTGGGTAAATACTACGCAAGTGCTAGACATGCTCTACAAAAACCCTACATGGTAGTATGTAAATTTTACTAATTGGTTTCTTTTTTAGGTGTAATTTATTGTGTTATAAGTAATTAGCATGCAAGTGCAAGCTACTTTACATTAATTTATTACGATATGTTTTTAGGGAATTTTAATTTGGCATAGGGGTAAATGACAGGATAGGGAATTGTTGTTTTATTAATTATTGCCCGTGCCAAATTGTAAGTAAATGCTAGATTGTGCTATTATTAATGATAATTAAGCAGTAATAGATCTAGAGTTTAAATTGTTCTTTGTGATTCATCACTATTATTTTTCCATTGTAATAGAGATATCTTGCCTGGGATAAGGAATGGTTAATTGGTTTTCTTCAGCAGCATTGAATACACTTGTGATGATTTCATCTCTTACAACTATTACATCTTGATAATCTTTAATGTAGAATTTTAATCCATACGTGATTGCAAAATCATCTAGCGAAATAGTTATAGGTATTGGTAGCGGTTCTGATAAAACATTTGGGTTGTTTTTGGCAACTTCGAGTAATATGGATTTTACTTTCTCAGGCGAATCGTTATATCCAAAACCAAATTCCAATAATTCTGCATGAATTTTATTAGGTCGACTAAGGTTTTTAATTTTTTCCTTTCCTAGCATATTATTTGGGAGAATAATTTGCTCATTTAATCTGGTGTGCACTTTAACTGATCTCCAATTTATCTCTGCTACTTTACCTATCTCGTCGCCAACCTTGATCCAATCACCTTTCTTAAATGGATTAGCCATGAGTAGAGAAACCCCATTAAATAAATTTCCTAATGGCTCTTGTAATGCTAAACCAATTACTAAAGAACTTACACCTAGCGCAGTCAGTAAATTTCCTAAATCTAAATTCCAAATCCTAGAAAGCACGCAAGCCGATATTATAGAGATGGCTATAATATGTAAAACGTCGCGCCCTAGTTTAGGAATGATTTCTTTTTTAGTAAGGATATTATTTTCAGAAAAGAATAGATAATTTATCGCATTGAAAAGAAATGAAATTAAGATCAACGATATTATTGTGATCAAAATTTTGGAACCTAAGTGCTCCGTTGAAATACCAATTATTTTGGTAATTATTAAATAGGTAGTAAGAAATGGAATCAATAGAAGTCGGATAATCTGAGGCGGAACTAAACCGTGTCCTTTGGGTTTTCTCCTTTTATAAATCATTGTGGCAAACCCAAAAAGAATTGGCATCCCTAACAGAATGATTATACCCCAAATGTTAGACCAGTTTTCAAATTTCAATACTTCCATGAATATTACTCATTTAGTGTCCAATCATAATCAATATACTCAATTTTATTTGCTTCATTAAGAGATGGTGCATATTGTTTTATAAACTTCAATAATGATGCTTCTCCTCCAAAATCACTTTGAAACCAATCAAAGATTTTAGACAACTTAGTATTCCTCGCGTCGATTTTGTTTTTGTGTATATTGTTAATAAAGTTTGATGCTTGCTCATTTAGTTGTTGATCTATTCTGGTGACTTCGAAAGCTTCATTCCTAATGATCGGACAAGAGAACGACGCACAGTTAATTGCAAAATGAATTCTCGGTTCATTAAACTGTTTTCTTAGAATCTCATGTTCTATTGTATTTAGATCAAAATCTTGATCTCCAATTTTAAAGAATTTAATGTCCCAAGGCGAATCAATCATTGGTAATCCATCTCCAATATTTTTAATGCTTTTTAGTGGATAGTTATCAATAATAAGTTTAATGGTAAAAGCATTGTATGCATTAATCCAGTAGACCAATTTTTCATCTTGAGACCAGTTATTTCCTGGAACATGACTCGATAGCGCAGATAAATACGCTTTGAATGATTCGCTATCTTGCATAAATCCTTGATAGTTAACCTTACCAGTATCCGTTACATGTTTTTTTAGTAGGGTAGTCCATTGATCGTGATTCATAGAATTTGTTTGTTGACTGTTTATAGTTTTCAGATCTACAGCATCGCCTTTGATTTTTTTTACCCAACTTAACACTTTTAAAGCTATGTCATTAATGTTCATATGATTATACTTTAAATAGCCAAAGGCAATGATTGAAATAAATAGAATTCCAAGTAATACAATTTTGAGTTTAGTCATTTTTTAATTCACTATTTAGCTCATCAATCTCTTTTCCTAGGAAATATCCCATTGCAATTCGTAGTGTAATCGTGACTGAAAGTTGAATAAGTTCTTCCATAGATAGTTCTGCAACACTTAGTATGATGTCTGAAGCGATAAGGAAATCTAATGCCAATAGGATGTAAAGTCCTAATTGGCATCTGATGGTTTGTATTCCTTTTGTCGGAGTTTTTCCTATTCCAGTTTTGAATTCTGTAATAATGTATTTAATCAATTCTTTACTGAATCCAAATATTAAAATAGATATCCCAATGACATTAATTATTTGAGCTATTATTTTAAAAATGTGAAATATGGTTTCCATAATTTCAAGTTTAGTGCGTTATTCCAGCATAGTTAATTCCAGAAAGTCTATGTAGGTCATAATCAAAAGTAGAAAGATCGTTGTGATTAAATTTAGCAATGTCATCATGTCCACAAGACCTTGCCACCACTTTTATTAATTCATTCGTTGCATCGAAAAAATTATGCAATTGTTTGGCTGATGCTTCTATTATTAATCGCTGCCTTAGGTTGTCTTTTTGAGTAGCTATTCCTACTGGACAGTTGTTAGAATTACAAGCCCTCATTCCTAAGCACCCGATCGCTTGGAGTGCTGAGTTAGAAACTGCAATGGCATCTGCTCCTAGCATCATTGCTTTAGCAAAATCTTCTGCTACACGCAATCCTCCTGTAATAATCAAAGTAACATCTGAAGCTCCGATTTTATCCAAATGTTTTCTTGCTCTCGCCAATGCAGGAATCGTAGGTACATTTATATTGTTCCTTAAGATTGTCGGTGCAGAACCAGTTCCACCGCCTCTACCATCAAGGATAATATAGTCAACACCTACATTAATTGCAAAGTCTATATCAGCTTCGATATGACTCGCCGCAATTTTAAATCCGATTGGAATTCCACCAGTTTTCTCTCTTACTTCATTTGCAAATTTCTTAAAATCTTCTGCTGTAAATAGATCTGGAAAAGCGGCTGGAGATATTGCAGTTTCTCCTACTTTTAAACCTCTTACTTCAGCGATTTCTTCGGTGACTTTATTCCCTGGAAGGTGTCCTCCAGTTCCAGTTTTAGCACCTTGCCCGCCTTTGAAATGAAACGCCTGTGCTTTCTTTACTTTGTCCCAAGAGAAGCCAAATTTCCCAGATGCCAACTCATAAAAGTATCTTGAATTATTGGCCTGTTCTTCTGGTAACATACCACCTTCTCCACTGCAAATTCCTGTTCCTGATAATTCTGCGCCCATTGATAATGCAATTTTTGCCTCTCTAGAAAGTGAACCAAAACTCATATCAGAAACAAAAAGTGGAATGTCTAAGGATAATGGTTTTTTTGCATTTTTACCGATAGTCACTTTCGTGCTTACAGACTCTTCATCTAGTAGTGGACGTGATGCCAATTGTGCTGGTAAGAATTGTATGTTTTCCCATTTTGGTAATGTGTTTCTGTCTACGCCCATTGATTCAGAAGGACCATGATGTCCCCAGTTCTTTAGTCCATTTTGTGCAAGTTCCTTTATGTAGCTTGTGTATGGTTCTGTAGGTTCTGGGTGGGTATCTGCATATTGACCTAAGTAAACATCTCTGTTAAATGGTTGTGGGTGCTTGACCAGATATTCGTTAATCTCATTCTCATCAACATAAACTGTGTCGTCAGAAACTTCTGCATGAAATTTATGCAACGCTTCTTTATTATTATATTCACTCACTCCAGTATCGATTCTGTAATCCCAATTATGGACACCGCAGATTATATTGTCACCATCTACATGACCATCTGCCATAAGTGCTCCTCTATGTAGACACCTACCGTAGAGTACTGATACCTCACTGCCGTATTTAATTATTACTAAATCTAAACCATTTACTTGTTTGCCAAGTGGTTTCTTTTCTTCCAATTCTGAATAAGAACACAGTTTAATTTTTTTCATATTTTTCTTTGTTTTTATAAGTGCTTAGTACTAATTTCTTTTTTATCATAGTCGATGTCTCCATTTTTTCTTAGCTTGCTCATAACGTTGCTTACCGTTTGTCTTGAGTTATTGGTTAGTTGAGCAATGTCTTGATGAGATATTATGTTTTTTGCAACAAGAACTCCATCTTTTTCTTTTCCAAATTCTTTAATATAACTTATTACATATTCTTTGATCCTCGTTTCACTATCCTTGTAAAGTAGGTCTTCTAAGTTCCGTTGTAATTTTCTGATTTTTAATCCATGTAATTTAATCAATTGATTTTTTAGAGAGTCATGTTTTTCTAGTATCATTTTCATTTGTTCAGAATCTATGACACATACTGTACCGTCTTCAAGGACAATTGCTTTTTCTAGTGACTCATCGTTTTTTTCGTTTTCGAAAATGGCCAATTCTCCAAAAATATTTCCTGCTTTCAATATAGATTGAGTATGGTCATTTTTTTTATTAACAATTTTTATTACTCCAGTTTTTATGAAGTAAATTAGTTTTTTATCCTTTCTATCAAAGTGTAAGATTTCTCCTTTTTTTACATTGATCATTTCTAACAATTTACTTAATTCCATTAAATTGTTTTTACCCATTTTATGAAATAAGTTGAAGTCTTTTAGAAACCAGAATTTTGTAACGTTAACCATGAAATGAAAATATAAGTTAATTTTAATAATTGAGTATTATGAATATAATTAATTGCTTCTTTCTAATAATAGCATATTACTCAAATGAAAGGAAGGAATTTTAGTGCCAAATTTTTCATAGATTTCTTTTGGAATGCCTAGGTCCGAAATAAATATTTTGGTTTTTTGTGGTAATGAATAGAGTATTTTTTTTGAAGCTGCTAGACTCAAAACCATGTCTGCTTTAAAATAGTTTGTAGATATATCACCAAGGAAACCTGTAGGGATGTCTAGGGAGATTTTCTTTGATGTACAATTATTTGCCTTGGATATGATACTTGATAAGTTATCTCCAAGAGGCAGTCTTTGTGAAAACCCAAGATATGCGTCCACCCAAATTGATGGATTCGACATCATTGATGATTTGGCACCAAACTTCAATGCGCGATCCAATTGTTTTTTTGGAAGCTCTTTTGAAATCTCTGTACTAATATCAAGATATACATTATAACCCCAAGCAGCAAGTCTTCTCGCTGCGACTAATCCTCCTCCTCCGTTATTCCCATTTCCTATGCCGATCAATATAGTTTCATTATGACTAGTAGTGTTACTTGCCACAAGATTTGCCAATTGCAATCCCGCATTTTCCATCATCAATTCTATCGGCAAGCTATAATTTTCTACGGTATAATAATCCATCTCTTTGAACTGAGCTAAGTCAAGCGCCTGCGATTTTGGTGTTTTAATTTTCGGATATTTCATTGATTCTTAAAAATTGTTTTGTTCTATGTAGTAAATTTAACATAAAGCCTATGAGCTACATGAAAGCATCGAGCAACCAACTTTATGTCTTGCCCATTCTGGTCGTTTAACAAACCATTTTTCATTTTCTAATTGTTCTTGATATGGTTTCTTTAATAAAGTATGCAATTCATTAATCACAGAATAATCGCCATTGTCTGCTGCGTCGATTGCCAATTGTGCCATGTAGTTTCTAAGCACATATTTGGGATTGACTGCATTCATTTTTGTTTTACGCTGATTATCAGTCAGTGATTCTAATTGCAAATGTTGTCTATATGATTCGAACCAATTTTGCCATTTAAGATATACTTCATCTTTTATTTCTTCTGGATTGTAAAAGGCATCTTTTATTAGTGCTAAGAAATCTATCTCTTCATTTTTTGAATTTCCTTCTTTTGTGAATGCTGCCAATTTTCTAAAAAATATCGTCATGTCAGTTTCACTCAATTGCAATACTTCGATAAGGTTTGGAATCAAGTCTTTTTTAAGATTTTCTTTATTTTCTAATCCAAGTTTTGACATCATCATATCTGCGTATGCTTGTTGATAATTTACTTGGTATTGATTTAAGATTTCCTCAAAACCTTTACTCTCTTCTACAAGAGGGTATATTGCATTTGCCAATCTAACTAAATTCCATAAGGCAACGCTTGGTTGATGGCCAAAACGATACCGACGCATCTGTCTATCCGTTGTATTAGGTGTCCAATTTTCTTCATAGCCTTCCAGCCAACCATATGGTCCAAAATCGATGGTTAATCCTAAGATTGACATATTATCTGTATTCATTACTCCATGCACAAATCCGACTCTTTGCCAATGTACAATCATCTCTTGTGTTCTATTGGTAACTTCTCTAAAGAAATCTAAATACTTAGATTTGTCTTCTTGTTGAATATCTGAGAAGTGATTTTTGATTGTATAGTCTGCCAATTTTTTTAGTGTTTCTAGTTCGCCTCTACTAGCAAGGATTTCAAAATTCCCGAATCTGATAAACGATTCTGCAGCTCTGCAAACGATAGCTCCTTTTTCATAGTCTGCATTTCCATCATACATCATATCACGCATCACTTGATCTCCTGATAGCATTAATGATAAGGATCGCGTTGTCGGTACACCAAGATGGTACATGGCTTCACTACATAGATGCTCTCTGATAGAAGACCGCAGTACTGCGAATCCATCTGCCGTTCTGGAGTAGGGTGTTGCTCCTGCACCTTTGAGTTGCAATGACCACGACTTGTCATTGTGTTCGACTTCTGCAAGGTTGATAGCTCGGCCATCTCCAAGTTGCCCAGCCCATTGTCCAAATTGATGACCACCATAACACATAGCGTATGGCTTTGTGTTTTCCATTACTTCATTGCCAGAAAATACTTTTAAAAAATCTGACGATTTAACATCTTGAGAATCTAAGCCAATATTTGCTGCCATTTCTTCTGAGTAGTGTAGGAGTTTTGGCATAGATGGTTTTCTAGGTGTAACGTATGAAAAACATGCGTTATGTACTTGTCTCCTAGTATTAGAATTGTCTGGATCTGCAGGCAATTCTTTATTGAATTTATCTTTTATATTTAAGTTCATTTATATAATTATTATAGACCATTTCTGGCTTCGCATTGCTACCATTTTAATATAGCTACAAATGGCTTTTGCTTTTGAATTTTGTTGTTCAATATAGTCAAATGTTTTTTCTACCAATATCTTACCAATCCCTTTTCCACGCATGTTGGATGGTACTTCAGAATGTGTTAAATAGAATATATTATCTCTTAAAGTATATTCAATAACTGCGCTGTTTTCTTTATCAATTTGAAGAATGAATTGTTGTGATTCCTTGTTGTGAGAAAATATATAATCGGATGCTAACATGATTTAATTTCTTTTTTATCTAGCCATTTATTTATGTCTTTGACTGATGGATTTCTTAATTTTTTTCCATGAATAACTAAAGTTGGAAAATTTAATTTCCCACTTGAATACATCGCTCTTAACTCTTGTGCTGCATTCAGATTTTTTTCTACATCTAGAAAAGTATATTCTAAATTTTTGCTTTCAAGAAGTTCTAAATAAAATACCGTTTTGTGGCAACGGTCTGCTCCGTAGAGTAAAATGTCATTTTTTCTATCCTTCATTTATTTTACCGATTTTAAATAATCAATTGCTTTTTCGGTATTCAATTGAAAATCATTAAAAACAACTCTATTGCTTTTATCAATCAAAATAAACCAAGGTGTTCCACCAGTTCTATAGTGATACATTGTGCTAGACCTATTATTGGTTTTGTCGTTGCCAATATCGTGTCCAAACGGTATTTGTAAATTGTATTTATTTTGTGTTTCTAATAACTTATCTTTTGTGTTCGCATTAAAACCTTCGAAAACAGTTTGCATTGCAAAGAATACAACATTGTCGTTTCCATTTAATGCATTTACCATTTTCTGTAAAGAAGGTAAGCCTCTGCTATGACATCCTGGACACCATGATTGGAATGCATATATTACTTTAAATTTATTTTCGTAATCTTTTAATTGGATAGGATCTATTTCTTGACCGGCTCCATTTATCCAATGAATATCTGTCGCCAATTCTGGTGCTTGATGACCTTCTATTCCGTATTTTATATTTTGCTCGTTCATTATTATCTAATATTAATTTTGATTAAAAAATATTTACTAACTAATTGATGATATATCATCTTACGTCTTTATACCATTTTACTAATGTAAAGGGTGAAATTCCTAATTTGTATAACTTCCTGATGATTACCCATTGTAATCTGGTTTTTAAAAACCCAGCTTTTATATGCCTACGAGAAGATACCAAGATTATCGGATTTCTGATTTTTATAGTACTATGGTCTTGATTCAATCTTAGTGAAAAATCGTAGTCTTCCATTATTGGAATTTCTTTAAATCCATTTAATTTTTGGAAAACAGATTTCTCTACAAAAATGCCATTGTCTCCATAAAATATGCCTTTGTCTGATTGTTCTCTTTTATCTAAAATTCTAAAATTAAACCAATTTCCTAATCGTTTGATTTTTTCATTATTTTCATCAAATTCATTTGCAAATCCGCCGCCATTATATCCATCTTTTATGTGCTTATTAATGGTTGATATTGTGTTTTTGTCCAAAGTCATATCTGCATGAACAAAAAATATAATATCACCAGAAGCAATCTTTACCGCAGCATTCATTTGATTTGCTTTCCCTTTGGCCGAAGTAGAAATTAAAATGTTTTCTTTTTTGGCTAATTCAACTGTATTGTCATTACTGCCGCCATCTGCTAATATGATTTCTAGATCTCCATCGTATTCTTGATTTCTCAATTGTAAAATGATGTTTTCTATTAATAGCTCTTCGTTATACGCAACTATGATTGCAGAGATACTATAGTTGGTTTCCATTATTTACTTCTTAAATATCTGCTAAAAACTTTTTTTACTATTTCCGAATAACTTGGATAAGCAAAAATTGTATCTGCCATTTTTGATGCTGGGATTTTGTTCTTAATTACCAATGTAAAAAATTGGATCCACTCGCCAGCATGTGTGCCAACTCCTTCTGCGCCTACTACTAAGTCGTTGTTGTCAAATATTACTTTTAATAATCCTCCTGTTTTTCTATCGGTAATAAATCGATCGATTGCTGCTTCTACTTTGAAAATTTTTAAATTTTCTTTTCCAAACTTTTCTTCTGCTTCTAATTCTGTTAATCCGACATGACCAATTTCTGGTTCTGTAAATATCGCCCAAGGTAAAATGCTGAGATCATTAGATTTTGTATTTCCGTTTATTATATTGTCAATACAAATATTGGCTTGATGAGATGCAGTATGTGTGAACTTATATGGTGTAGTTACATCTCCACACGCATAAATATGGGGGTTTGTAGTTTGGAGGAATTCATTAGTTTTTATCCCTCTTTGATCAAATTCAATATTTGCATTTTCTAAGTTTATACCATTTGTATTTGCTGATCTTCCAGTTGCAAAGAAGAAGTGATCTGCAGAAATATTGTGCTTGATCCCATCTATTTCATAAGCTAAATTATTTTCACTTTCGAATTCTTTTATTGTTGCATTAAAAATGATTTGTACGCCTTCTTCTATAATTTGATTAGTTAGATATTCTCCAATCTCAGGATCAGTCACTTTTAAGATTCTAGTATTACGTTCAATTATTATAACTTCAGTTCCTAACCTTGCAAGAGCTTGTCCCAACTCTACAGAAATTACACCACCACCTATGAATACAATTTTCTTTGGAAAACTTCTTAATTCCCAAAAGTTTTCATTGTGTAATATTGATGCTTTTTCTATGCCTTTAATGTTAGGGAGCCTTGGAGATGATCCAGTACATATGATATAGTTTTTTGCAGACAAAGTATCTTTGCCAATGGATATCATATTATTGTCTAAAAATTGAGCACCATTGTTATCCACAAAAACATCTATTCCCATGTTTATAAAAATGTCTGGAGTTTCATGTTTGTAAATACCTTGTACAATATCGTCGACTTGTTCCATTATAGATTTAAAATCTACTTTTGGTTTTTCAACTTGTATTCCTAGCTTACCCATTTTAGAAATACTATGATATGCTTTAGCAGCATTTATTAATGCTTTACTGGGAACACAACCAAAATGCGTACATTCTCCACCAATTTTATGTTTTTCAATAAGCGCTGTCTTAAGTCCTTTTCTATGTGCTGTTGTTGCAGCGACTAATCCACCAGATCCTGCGCCAATAACTATTAAGTCATATTCTTTTGTCATTTTAATTTGCTTTGTTGCTTACCTTTTTATATTTGCCTTTGCACATTGGACAAGATAGATGATCTCCATCTTTTTTGAGATGAATTCCTGTAACATGTGTTTCTACAAATTGCTGTACAAAAGCTTTCTTCCCTGTATTGTCATGATTAAT
This sequence comes from Saprospiraceae bacterium, assembly GCA_020630525.1. Taxonomy (GTDB): domain Bacteria; phylum Bacteroidota; class Bacteroidia; order Chitinophagales; family Saprospiraceae; genus JAHDBF01. Next base: position 43,222 of record JAHDBF010000002.1, on the reverse strand, counting down.
GTTAGATTTTGTTTGATCTTTTACATAATCTATATATTGATTGTCATATTCCATTTTTCCCCAACAGTTGGGGCATACAGCAGCATCTACAAGTTGAGCTTCATCCAGTTTTGGGGTGCTGTTTTTTTGCTTAAATAATTTTGAAAAGAAATTCATATTGATTTTTTTAAGGTTTAATTCTTAATATTCAAATCTAAAATTAAGCTAATTCCTATATTAAATCATTAAGTTTCCATTCAATACTGTCGGGTAAAGTAAGAATTGAAAGATTGTCTTGTTTTTTGTAATTGGCATTTTTGCTAAGACTATTCATGTCAAATTTTATGCATGAAAAGGAATACATTGATTTTATTGATTTATAAAATTCGACTTTCGAAAAAAAACAATTATGTACTATGATACATAAGTCGATATGTTACTTTTTTAACTGATTATTTTACTACACTTACTTCAGGTGACACGCAGGGTTGTTTTGTTGTTCCATCTAAATTAATAATAAATTAATTTGCGCTTATATTTTATTTATTAATATAATACATCAAAATTATGCCTGATATTTTTATTGAATTTGGTCCTCGATCATTATTGTCATTAGCTGGAGTTATTACACTTATTAGTGGAGTATGGTATGTTGATAGGACTTGGGATGAAAAAGGTTCTGCAGCATATACCCGTGCGTTACTTAAAGGGAAAAACAATGGTAATGTTGTCATTCCAATAGAAGAATTAAAAGCTGCATTTCCATTTCCAATTGCTTTTCTAATTGGTTGGTTATTATTTGCGGTCTCTTATTTATTCCCAACAAGTGGAGGATTTAAACCTGAGTTTGAGACTCCAAATATTATTGCACTTGTCTTTTCTCTTATCCTAGGTATAGTTGCTTCAGTACCAATGGGAGATGCAGTGATGACTAGAAATGCTAGTAAAAAGAAGAAGCTTAGTATGTTGTTTTTAGTTTCTTGGATTGGACTTTCTATTGCATCAAGTATCTCAACTGGAAATGGAGTTCCTTCATTTATACTATGTTTTCTAGGTGCAATTTCTATTATATTATCAATGAAGATATTATGGAAAAATAGAAAAATGGGAGACGCTTGGGAAGCAGAGGGAAAACCAAATCCCAATCCAGTGGTGTATAACATGGGTGGACCATTGTTTATATTTGGGTGGTTTCTTTTTTGGGTAGGAATGTCATCTACGAATGCAGGTACACTGGAAAATGGGATTCCTTTCTATTTTAATTTCAGAACTGCACTTGCATTTATAGCTGGATGTGGAATGGTGCCTATCGTAATGATGATAGATTATGCACATGATGAAGGCGGTAAGTATGTTGGAATGGGAACAGACGGAGCGCACTTTGGAAGATTGTTTGAGTCACCAATACCGTTTTTTACTTTTTGGACTTTATTTGGTTTGTCTAGTTTTTTGGCTTTTGATAATTCAATCTTAGAAATAGATACACGTAAATTATTATTGCTGGCAAATTGTATTTTACAAGCCACAGTTGCTGGTATATTTATACAGACAGCTTTGTATAAGAAAAATGCAGGATTGAAGAATAAATTTTCAATGTTGTTTGTCTTATTATTTCTTGCGCTTGCATTCAACATCGGATATGATGGCGGCATCGCAAGATACTTAGCATTTCCAGGAGCAATTTTGGTCATTTTGGGGCAAAAGACAGTTTTTGGTAATCGAAAGCGTGGAGACTATTGGATGATTAATGATGAGGTAAATCCTAATCCTATCGTATATTCTGTAGGAGAACCATTATTTATGGCAGGTTGGATTTTATTGTCTATTGCTATCTCTATTCCGATGATCTAAATTTAGATAAATATGATACTCTTATTATCGTTGTTTTCTCCGATTGCTGAATTGTTTCCAAATCTCTATATGTCATGGTGGCTTCCTAGTAACGGGAATATTAGTTCATATTTAAAATATTGGCCATTTCGAATTATTACTGTATTGACAGTATGGGTGCCAATATTAATTACTATTGGCCTTATCACTTCTTTGTCAATACAATTGTTTATTTCGGTTTTAGTTTTTAGTGCTTTTGGTGCAAGATTGTTTTTGTTTGATCGAGCTCTGCATAAGAATATAGAAATAACTGAGGAAAATAAGCCAAGCAGTTTACCTGAGATTTTATATTTCATTGCGTTCTCAACTATTGGTTGGGTGTTGTTTAATAGTGTTCCTAGTTCTGCATTTTTAGTTCCGTTGGGAATTGGAGCGATATTTTTAGGAGCTAATTTTATGGGGCATTTTAGAAATGGTCCAAATAAGAATATTAACTATGATATTGTCGGAAGAATAATATTTACATTGGGATTTTTATTGAATCTTTATAATCTTGCTAGGGCAGGACTGATCATATGATGTTTTAATTATAATTTCAGAACTAAAAGAGGCTGTACTTCTCTAAGCACAGCCTCTTTCAAAAAAAACTAATTGACTAACACCCCTTTTTATCGTAAACTTATCTTACCAATAAGTCTGTATATTTTATTTCATCATCATTGTCAACTACAAATCCGATTTTATAACTTCCTTGAGAAAATAAACTCATTCCAAGACTTAGATCTTTGGAGTTAATCGGAAGAATCATTTCTAGTTCACCATCTTCATTAAATACGTGAATGGTTTTTACTTCAGTAGCAAATTGAAATTCTAAGTTTTTAGCATCTGTGTTGTACTTTGATGTAGTAATAAAACTCAAATCAAAATCACTATTGACACTAACTACAATTTCACTTTTATCAAGAATTTTGATTTTCCCTTTTTCAATATTATTAGCTGATACAAGAATAGAACAACTCAACAATATGCCTAAGATTAAAATTAAATTTTTCATGACTAAAAGATTTATGTTACGGAATGTATCTAATAGACAATCGGAAAATAACATTCCCTAAGCTTGAAATACTACATCAAATATTGGTTGATACTACAAAAACTCTACATGCTAATATTTGATGCTTTTTATAAAACATTGCTCATGGTAGTTTAGGGTTATGGATAGTAAAATTAAGTGTTTACTGTGGATTTATTTTTAAGTATTCCTTTTTTGTAAGTCGATATTGTACTAGTGAATGATATGCTTCATTTTTTTTAACATGATCCACTAAAGTCCCTTCTTTAATCATATTATTTTTAATCATAACCTTTCCTGATGCTGGATTTTCTATTAGGTGAGTGGCATAAATTTTATTCAAATTTACTTGCTTAAATCCAAACTTGAGTAATGATCCAAGTGCTTCCGAAGCGTAACCATTATTCCAAAATGGCTCAGCAACCCAATACCCGATACTCGCCAAATCAAATTTCTTTTCTACAATTAATCCCATTCCTCCTATGAATTCTTTTGTAGAATTTAATCTAATAGCAAAGGTATACTGACTGCCATTTTTAAAACCTTGATTTGATAGATTCACCCAGAATATGGCATCATCTTCAGAATAAGGATGTGGAATATTGAGTGTCATTTCGGCGATTTTTGCGTTGTTAGCATAATCAACAATCTTGGGAATGTCATTTGCTTGAATCTTAGTAAGGCTAATTCTTTTTGAAATTATTGGAGTCATATTTTTTTATTTTAAATCTCAAAACTATTTAGGTTTAATTTAAACTACCAGTTCCTCAACTTCTATCACACCACCTTCTGGTAAATCATTGAGTAGTATACGTCCGATACGTACCCGCATTAATCTAAGTGTGGGAATTATTATCGTTTAAAATTGTTATTATCTCCTTCGTCCAGAATATTGCATGGCTTCTCCTTTGCCAAATCCATAACTAAACCCTAGGGTTAAAAAACGACCTCTTCTGCCTTGTCCATTAAGAAAGTAGTTTTCATTATCAATGGTTGCTTCTCTTATTCTTGAAGCAAAAATATCTCTGGCACTAAAATTAAATACGCCTTTACCTTTCAATATTTTTATTCTTAATCCTGCGTCTAACATTGAAAATGCAGAGACTAATCCTTGGATTGTTTGTTCTCTAGATTGGTGTCTCCCTGTAAATTCGATATCTATTCCTTTTCGGATTTTATATTTTACAGTTAATTTTCCATTCCATTTGTCAGCGGAAAAATCAAAAATCTGATCATTGAATTCTCCATCTCTTTGGAATACATTATAGTTGGCATCACCATTAAATGATATTTTTTTTGTTAGGCTATATTTAAAATTTGTCTCTAGTCCAGTTGCTTTATTGATTCCTATATTTTCTGGCCTTGCAGTATTTACATTGTTTTCAAAAAAGAATACACGTTCTATTTTATCTGTGGTAAATCTATAATAAGCATTAATGTTTAATGACAAATTTTCAAATATGAATATACTTCCGATCTCATAACTGTCTGTATATTCTGGAAGCAGATTGGGATTTCCAGTTCTGATAGAAAAGTTGTTTTTTATATTAAAAAATGGATTTAAATCCCATAACCTAGGACGGTATATTCTACGTGAATAACCTGCTTGGAATGATGTTTTTTCTGATAGTTTGAATGAGGTATGGAGAGATGGAAATAGATTTGTAAATCTGTTTTCGTTTGATTCATTAGTTGTAATTAATAGCGTTTTTAAATTAGTATGTTCTGTGCGTAATCCTAATTTTAATCCCCAAATTTCATTTTCGTACGACCCTGTTCCATAGGCACCAAAAACATTTTGATTGTATTCAAAAACATTGGTTAAGTTTGAATTGGCAATATATGTTCCATCAATTTCATCACTAACGGCATAATCATTACTAACGTCATTTTTTAAAAATTGTGCACCTGTTTCTAAAGTCCAATTTTTGTTAAATGGTTTAGTGTAATCTAGATTAAATGTAAATTTCCCTTCTTTGAAAGCAGTTTCTGTAATTTGGTTGTTAAGTTGAGCTTGTCCAAAATTTAATTGATTGGTAAAAGTGGAAGAAAGTTCTTTTCCAAAGAATTGGCCTATTGCACTGAATAATAATTTGTGTTCTTTATTATCTTTAAAATCTCGTTTGTATTGCAATTCGTATTGCAACTTAGGATTGGTTGCTTCAGTTACTTCTTTTCTTGTCCATCTACTTTCGATGAAATTATTTCTGCTAAATTCAAATTCAGTTTCTGAGGGTTGATCTTCGATTTCATAGGCAAAACTTCCTGAAAGTGTAACTACGTTTTGTGGATTGATATAATAATCTGAGCCTAATATTATGTTGTAAAAATTTTCATTTCTGTATTCTAATCCATCAGAATAGAGTTCTGAAATATTTAATTTATCTATGTTTCTATTTTCGTTGTAGCGTGGTAATGATCTATATCCAGCTCCGAATTGAGTAAAGAGATTAAATTTTTCTGTACGTTTGTTTAGACTAACTCCGATACTGTGATTATGCGGTATTCCAGTATTGATTGAGATTGACCCATTTAATCCTTTTTTTTCGTTTTTCTTTAATACGATATTGATGATGCCTGCTGTTCCTTCAGCTTCGTATTTTGCAGAAGGATTGGTGATGACTTCTATTTTTTCTATCATATCTGCAGTGATCGTTCCGAGGGCATTACTAGATTCATCCGATAAAATAGATGGTTTGCCATTTACCAAAATCTGCACTCCTGACGAACCCCTCAATGATATTTCACCTTCGATATTGACATTAACAGAAGGTACATTATTCAATACTTCTAATGCGCTTGCACCTGTGCTACTGAGATCTGTTCCTACATTGAAAACCCGCTTATCTAATTTAAATTCCGTTGTCGATTTTTCTGCTGATATTAATACCTCATCTATTAATTTAGCATCTGATCGCAATGCAACAATACCGAGATCTGCAATATTATTTTTAAAAGTGACTGCAGTAAATTCTGAGGTACTCAATCCTATAAAACTTATTTCAATAATTATTTCTTTACTTTCAGATTCTAGCAAGAAGTTTCCTCCATTTTCAGTAGTCGTTCCTGCGAGTAATTCTCCAGTAGATTTTTGTTTTATAATGACAGATGCATAATCTATTGCTTCTTGAGAGCTAGCTTCTATTACAGTGCCTTTTACTAGAAATTTTTCTTTTTGAGCAAATATGTTAAAGCTAATAAATAGTGCTACTAATGTGAATAAGATTCTCATAAAGATGATAATTTGTACAGCAAATATAGGCTTATGGATTGTATTAATTCTTAATGAATTGTAAATGGCATATTGGAATTGAAACGTGTATTGATTTTACTGAACTATTTGCGAAATAAATTTGCTAAGCCTAGCAATGGACCAATAGCAAGGATTAAATATATTGAATTAGAATCTACAATAGAAAATAAATAGTTAAGTAATTGGATGCTAAAAATTGTAATAAGGAAGCCAATGCAGTTTACAATCGTAAGTGCAGTACCTTTTAATTCTGGGTTGGCATTTTTGGCAATTAATGTAGAGAATAGTGGTGAATCAGCAATAACCACAGCACCCCAAATAATTAGAAATCCTATAAACAATATTAATGATTCTTGATTTAATATCATAGGGGAAATCAAACAACAAATGCATGATAAAAGTAGGGCAGTTGTGGCTGTTTTCTTAGTACCAATTTTTTCTGCAATAAAACCTACTAGGATGCATGCAATACTACCAACGCCAATAATGATAAATGAAAATAACGAAACGTTTATGGATAATTGGTTTTCCTTATTGTAGCTTGAAAGAATAAATGGGACAAAAGTCCAAAAGGCATAAAGTTCCCACATATGACCAAAATATCCAAAAGCAGCTTTTTGAAAATTTTTATTTTTGAATACACCGAAAAAGCTGAAAATATTTAGTTTTTGACTGGCTTTCCTATACGGTCCATCTGGCACAATAACAATCATTAAAAGACCTCCAATAAGTGATAGGCTAGAGGTGCCAATAATAACGTATTGCCAGGGTGTTATGCTAGTTATGTCTTTTAATAAATGTGGAAAAGCAGTGCCAAGTACCAAGGCACCTACTAAAAACCCCAAAGCTTTTCCAAGACTTTTATCAAAATGATCTGCAGCTATTTTCATTCCTACGGGATAGATTCCAGCGAGGAAAAATCCAGTGCAAAATCTAATGATAAGTAGTGTTGTTATATTGTTTTCCTCCCAATTTGTTCCTAGGTTAAAAATTGAAGCTAATATTGCACTTACAAAAAATACGCTAGAGGGCGAAAATCTATCTGCAATGGTAAATATGGCAAAAATCAAAGTCCCAAGTATAAATCCAAATTGAACGGCTGATGTAAGATGTCCCAATGCTGTAGTCTCTAATCCAAAATCAACAATCAGATTATTCATCACCGCATTCCCAGCAAACCACAATGACGTACATAAGAATTGGGCGATAACTATTGTTGGAAGAATTGATTTTTTTGCATTCATCTAAGGCAAAATAGTGAATTTATTTGTAATTATATTTTTGTTAGATGTTTTGTCTCCAATTCTCAAAATCCAAAAGTTTTGTTTACATTAGATTAACATTTTTAACCATATTGGAATCAGATGATATTCGGATACTATCACATAACAATGCGTTCTTTCTCGCAAAAAGAATTACCAGAAATAGAATTACCACCTAATACTGAAATTGCTGAAAAAGTAAGAGTTGGACATTTAATGTTTTTGCCTATTTTTCCGATTAAAAGACTTTGGGTTTATGAAAAAGGGGGAAATAGTTACATGGCACCACATAGCGTCTATAGGATTGTTGAAAGGAAATTTGGACAATCTAATGATCCTTGGTATTCTTTTTTTGGTTTAATTTTATTTGGTGCGATTTTTATTTTTATTTTCTTAGGAAGTATTATAAAAGACAACACCAAGAAAAATGAATTACAATCTAATATAATTGATAGGGCAGAACGATTTACTGATCATATTAATAATCCAGATACAAGCCATATCTATATATTGAATTATGACTACAAAAAAATTGCAATCAATGTAAATCGACATGATGCTGATAGTATTTATTTTTATGCTCCTGTAGATAATAATAAGAAAAAATGGGGTGATGAAAATTGGGCTTTTGGCTATTATAAAGGCAATAATCCAATGCAAAATATTGCTTTTGCAAAAACTGATTTATTGGGTGCCTTCCCTAGATTTAATAATAAAGTTCAAAAACCAATAAAGGTCAATCCAAGACTTCTACCAACAGATGGTAAAAGCTTTACAATTCGTGATATTATATTGGTTGATGAATCTAAACCTGTTCCTTTTTTAGACAAGAATATCGAAGCTCGAGTTGTAAGTGACCTAAATCATTTTTTGTTAAATCACAACAAGATAGATAGTTTGATGTCAATGATAGATGCAGAAAGTATAGAATTTTATAAGAACATATTGTTACAATCTACTAAGCCCGAAGATGAGTTAAGGACTATTTTAACCAAGGATTATAAGAATAACCCTTTAATTTATGAATTGGCATTGATGACGAAATATGTTTATTTAGATGAAAATGATAAAGCAAAATCTCAAAAGAGATTATCGCAAGCAAAGAAAAAATTGTCTGATTATATATTCTTTTTAAAATTATTTAATCGAGGTTTTCTGTCGATCGAAGATTTACATGCTAGCGTAAAAATAAATGGAGTTACGTTAGATTCAGATTCTGTTGCTACAGTAAAACTTATAAAAGTTTCAGACCTTTTAGATAAAAGAGAACAAATTGCTTTTGACATAAATATGAGTAAAGCAGAGGAGCGATGGAAAGTAAATCTAGTATCTGCCTATTCCTACAACCTAAATCAAATTTATAGAACTAGAGGGAATGGTTCTGTTGAGTATAGGAAATTGGTAAGAAAGCAAATATTGTCCTTTGAAGAAGACATTGTTATTGATCCATATTTTAATTATTGACGCTTAAGAAAAATTTATAACCTATTGGTAGTATATAACGTATTGTGTTGACATATGGTTGAAAATCTAATCACTTAATCCATCCTTCACGCTTATACCATTCAATGGTCTCCTTCATCCCTTGTTCTAAGCTGTACTTAGGTTCCCAATCAAAATCTTCTTTTAAATCTTTGATGTCGCAATTCCAGTTTCTCGCACTTAACTCTGCTACTTTATCACGATTTATAATTGTTGATTTTCCTGTGATTCTACCTAACGTTTCGGAAATGTACGCTATGGGTTTTAGAAAGGAAATAGGGACTGTTAATTTTAGTGGTTTTTTATTTAAGATATTGGAAATTAAGGCGTTAAAATTTTTGATCGGATACGTGTTACCGTCACTTACAAAATAACCTTTTTGAGAAACGTCAGAAGATAAACTTTTCACCATTAGACTTGCCAAATCTTTGACGTAGATAAAAGAACCCAATTGAGTCTCTTTTCCGATTTTTAAACAGATGCCTTTATTGATAGAGTCTATGGCAATGAAAATATCCTTTTCTCTCGGTCCATAAACTGCTGTGGGTCTAAATATTAAAACGGGTAGTTTTTTAAGACCATATAAAAATTCCTCTGCTTGGAGTTTTGATCGACCATATTGTGTGATAGGTTTTGGGAAAACTTTATAATTTACAATGTTATCTGGAGTGTTATCTGCGGGTCCATAAGAGGCCAAGCTACTGGTGAAAACAAACTTTTTAGGAATGATATTTTCTTCTATAAGTAGCTTTCCCATTTTGTACACATAACTGGCATTTACCTTATGAAATTCTGCCTCAGATTTGGCACGTGTAATTCCAGCATTGTGAATGATGTAGTCAAATTTATTTTCGACCAATTGTGCTCTTAGAAGTTCTTCGTTTTCAAAATCAATAAAGATTTTACCAAATGATAAACCATCTAGAAAAGTAAGGTCAGAAGATTTTCTGATACCAATATAAGTGTCATAGCCTTCATTAATGGCATGCTCTACTAGGAAACTTCCCACGAAACCGTTGGCTCCAGTAATCAAGAGTTTTTTATTTCCCATCGAAAATCTATTTTAATGAATGGCTATAGATTCGGTAGGTCTTGTATTTTTCTCCATTTAGGTTTTTTGCACCCTGGACCATCATTTCATTATTTTCCAGAATCCATGATGCTTCTCCATACTCGATATTGTTTTCTTTGGCGGCACGGATAACCTTGGCATAAAACAATCCTTCTATACCCAGTTTTCGATATTCATCGACTACCCCTAAGGTTATTATTCGTAGGATTTTAGTTTTACTTTTACCGAATAACAATCTAAAAATACCAAAAGGGAATAATCTGCCTCTTTTGTTTTTGATCATTATCTCATTGATATTCGGTAGCGCAATCATAAAGCCAGCAACTTTGTCTCCATCTTCTGCAATGTATGCATATTTCGGATCCACGATCATTTTTAATCCATCTGCTAAGTGGTCAAATTCCGCAGGAGTGAAAGGAACAAATCCCCAATTTTTTGCCCAAGCCTTATTGTAGATTTCTCTAAGTTTTTCTACTTCGGAATCAAAGTTTTTGAGATTTAGCGATCTGAGTGTGATGTTTTTTTTCTTTAATCGTTCTTCGAGCATTCCTGAAATTCGAAGACTTTTTTCTGAGACTGAATTTGTATTTATTCGATAAGCGAATAAGTCCATCTCTTTTTTGTAACCTGCATTTTCTACAAGTCTAATATAGTAAGGTTGATTGTATGTCATCATAACAACTGGGGGTAAATCAAAACCTTCTATCAATAAACCAGCAGTATCATTGGTACTAAAATTAGTTGGACCTAGGATTGCATCATGCTCTTCTGCAATGTGCCACTCTTTTACGGTTTTGAATAAAAGCGCGCCAACTTCATCATCATCAATACAATCAAAGAAGCCAAAAAAACCGACATTACAATTGTGGTAGTCATTATAATTGTTGTTTTTGATTGCAGAAATTCTTCCAACTATTTTTTCATTTCTAAGCGCAAGGAACAAACTTACTTTTGCATTTTCAAAGAATGGATTTTTCTTTGGACTCATTAGCTCAGCTTGCCCTATGTGTAATTCAGGAACATAATTAGGATCAGATGCATATAGGTCATGCGGAAAATCTATGAATTTTTTCTTTTCTTTATCGGTAAATATTTCTTTAATCGTTAGGCTCATGCAATTGTTTTTTCCAAATCTAAAATGCCTAATTTTTTTGCTATTTTATAAATCTTCTCTATGCCTTCTTGTATCATATCTTCTGTATGCGTAGCCATGAGTGAGAACCTGATTAGTGAACTAGAACTAGGAACTGCAGGAGAAACTACAGGATTTACAAACACACCTTCGTCTAATAATTCTTTTGTCAATTGAAATGTTTTTAAATCATCTCTTACCATTATTGGAATAATAGGTGTTTCTGTATGACCAGTATCAAAACCAAAATCCTTAAGCATTTTCATTGCAAGTCTGGTATTACTCCATAGTTTTTCTAATCGCTCTGGCTCTGATTGCATAATATCTAAAGCAGCAACGACTGCACCTGCATTACTAGGAGCGATGCTTGCTGAGAATATTAAAGAACGTGCATTATGTTTTAGGAAATTTATTGTTGCATTATCTGAGGCGACAAACCCACCAATAGATGCAAGTGATTTACTAAATGTTCCCATAATTAAATCTACATCATCAGTAACTCCAAAATGGTCAGCAGTTCCTCTTCCTAAATTCCCCATTACACCAAGTCCATGTGCATCATCGAGAAAAATATTTGCTTTATATTTTTTTGCTAATTGTACGATTTCTGGCATTTTGGCTAAGTCTCCTTCCATGCTAAATACACCATCTACAGCTATTAATTTAATTCTGTCTTCCTCACATTTTGACAAAACTTTCTCTAGAGAAGCCATATCATTATGTCTGTATTTTAAAACTTTAGAAAAAGAAAGTCTTGCTCCATCAATGATGCAAGCATGCACTAAGTCATCAACTATAATATAGTCATTACGTCTTGTAACAGAAGATATCACACCAAGGTTAACTTGGAATCCAGTAGAAAAAACCAATGCCCCTTCTTTCCCTACAAATTTTGCCAATTTTTCCTCCAACTCTAAATGTAAATCCAAAGTACCATTTAGAAATCTTGAGCCTGCGCAACCACTTCCGTATTTGTCAATTGCCGCCTTGGAAGCTTCTTTTATTACTGGATGATTGGTTAGCCCTAAGTAGCTATTGGAGCCAAACATAATTACATCTTTTCCATTGATTTTAACAACAGTATCTTGGTCTGACTGAATAGTACGGAAGTAAGGGTATAAACCCATTGCTTCTATTTTTTGGGGAATGTCGTATGCTTTTGTTCTATCTGTAAGTTGCATAATAAACTATTTTATTGTTTATAAATTAGTGTCAATTTTATAATATACAGGGAGATTATATCTCATGCCTGTACCGTAAATTTCTGCATATTTTACTTGTGGAAATATGCCTAAGTTTTCTGTAAATACGTAAATGTTTTCAACGAATGACCAAAGTCCATTGATTTTGGTTATTATCCTAAATCTTCCATCAATTTTCCTTAAGTAAAAAATGACTTTATTATAAGATACTAAGTGAAATTCATAACAGTTTTTTCGCGTCATTCTAGAATTGTACCCATAGGCCAATTTTTCTTGAATTTGATTTAGTTTTTTATTGATGCCACCTTGAGCATAGCATTTCCAATTAACATTTATTGGTCTATCCACAATTAACTCCCCAAAATCATCGAGATTTGGGGTGTAAATTACTGTGTTTGTATTGTTATTGTGTTGCATATAGAACAATAGGTTTTCACATTTAGGTACTGGATAGTTGGCAGGTAACCCACATTCTCCATTAAGTAATTTCTGTGATTGCGAAAACATATCTTCCATCTCAAAGTCTATTTTGTAATACTAATTTACAGGTATTATAGAAAATTCATTGTCTTTATTTATGATTAAACATATATGACTAATTTGTACCAAAGACAAAATTTTGCGTAACGTATTGAATATTAATCGCTTATCGTTAATTGGCTTGTGATTTATAGTGCATATTATTAAAAATATATTAGGTATAACGTCATAAAAAGCCCAAATTCGCACCAACATTACTCAAAATAAGTTGTTTAATTGTGATATGATTAAAATGCCAAACAATCCTAAAGTAGTCATGGTAAACTATTCCAATACTAAGCCATTTATGTTTGGATTTGAAAATCATGAACTTGCCAATCAATTTGATTTAACATTAAAACATCCTGCTGATTGCGCAAAAAGCTTTGCAAATGGAGAAGCAGATATTGCGCTGGTGCCAGTTGGGTTTTTAAAAGGAAGAACAGATTATAGAATTATTACTGAGCACTGTATTGGCTGTATATCTCCAGTATACACCGTTTGCTTGTTGTCTAATGCGCCGATTAATGAAATAAGCAAAATTTTCCTTGATAATCATTCAGTTAGTTCTGCTGGATTGACTAGAATTCTAATTGATGAGTATTGGAGACAAGAAGTAAAATATGAGACTATCGATGTTGCGAATGAGCAAGTTTCAATCAAAGAAAATGAAGCAATCTTGATGATCGGAGATAAAGTTTTTGAAGAAGAACACAATTATGAATTTAAATATGATCTTGGTGCAGTATGGAATGAGCATACTAATTTGCCATTCACTTTTGCAGTATGGATTGCCAAAAAGGAGTTGGATATAAAATTTGATACTAAACTGGAAGACATTCTTTCATTTGGTACAATGAATATGGAAAATGTAATTCTAGGACTTAAAAGTGATAAGATAGATTACAAAACTTATCTAAATGAGCACATTAGCTACACTTTAACACCTCTAAAGCGGAAAGCATTGCATTTTTTCCTTTCAAAATTATAACTTCGTATATATTAGATAAATTTAATATATATCAATGGAAGCTATCTTAATGCAATTAAAAGATTTTGTTACTTCAGCGTCTTTTACAGAAACAGTCATGAATGTCATTATCGCATTATTAATGTTGGTAATAGGTTTTTGGTTGGTTGGGAAAATCTTAAATGTATTCAACAAATTTTTAGATGGAAGTTCGCTAGGAGATGAGTTGAAGCCATTTCTAAAATCTGTCGTTGGGACACTGTTAAAAGTATTGGTCATTTTTATTGTTGTTGAGAAAGTAGGGATTCCTACTTCTTCTTTTGTAGCTGCGTTGGCTGCTGCAAGTTTTGCTGTAGGAATGGCACTGCAGGGAAGCTTAAGTCACATTGCAGCTGGTATCTTGTTGTTGATTTTTAAACAATATAAAATTGGTGATTTTATAAGTATAGGAGATCATAAAGGATTTGTCGAGGAGATTCAAATCATCAACACATACATACGTACGTTAGAAAACGAAATAGTTATTATTCCCAACGGAACGGCAATTAGTGATGTGATTATTAATTCAACTGGAGATGACGGTTATACAAGATTAGAGTTTATGATAAATATGCCTTACAACGAAAGTTTTGATAGGGTAGGTAAAGTGATATTAGATGCATTAAAAGAAACGTCAAATGTGATTTCAGATCCTGCACCAGAGGTTGGTATTTCTGTTTTTGATACACATTTTATACAGGTTGCGGTACGGCCGTATGCGAAAGTTAAAGATTACGAGCAAGTGTTCTTTGACTCTACTGCGAATGTGAAAAAAGCATTGGGTAAAGCAGGTGTTAAAATGGCATACTCTGAGGCGGTTGAGTTTGGGGAGATTGCAGGGTGATAAAATGTTAAGATACTTTATTCTAACGTTGAGGATTTATTTATTTTCCAAACAATTTCCCAAAAAGAGATTTTTTTTCAGCTCCTTTAGGAGAAATAATAAAGTTACTTTCTTCGGGTTTTAAAAGTATCTTTTTAAAGTTTTTGTTTTCTTTTGAAAATATTTCAATTTCTGAGGCAATCAACGCTGTGTTAATTAAAGGATCATTTTCATTGTTATCGAGAATAATGTTACTGCCAAATGTAGGTAATTGTTTACTAATCGCTTTTACAACAGTTGCATTCCATGAATGTGTATATTGTTTGCCACCAGAGAATGGCAGATGCTTATGAAGGTATAAATTTAGTGCATCAAAAAATGCTTTATTTCTGTGAATAAAAGTTTTGTCATTCAAAAAAGAATCTACGAGAATAAATCGTTGTGTATATTTCATGACATAAGAATGTCTGTCTTTTTCAAATTTTATATTTGCAGATTTTACGTTTACTTGATTCAGTTTTTCGACACAATGATTATACAATTGAAAATCTAAATCATTTTTATTTATAATGATTTCTCTTATTTCGTCGGAAATTTCATTGACCTTAGGTCTATTAAGCGTAACTCTTTTTACTTCAATTTTTTTTGGGATTTTAAATCCTAAAACTTGAGAAAGGTAGGCTAATGATTTGTCAAATTGTTCGAAAATGCCCACATGGATAGGAAGACGATCTATCACATTAATTACTTTATCTACATCTGCTTGTTTTAACTTTATCGGACTGTATATTTTCTGACCAAGAAAAAATCTTGTCATATAATTTGCACTTTCATTAGTAGAGACAAATTGTTTTAGGGTTTTGGGTTTACTTTTGATTTTAGATAAGTGACCTTGTCTGTCTTTTGCAAAATAGTATTCTGACACCAATCGATCAACTGGATGGCGGAGCATAGTATAAATATTGAAATTTGAATATTTATCAAAGTTTTCTGGTAAGAAAACATCACCTGCATCAGATTTTCCAGACTCCATTACGAGATGTCGATAGGTTAATTTATTGTCATTTTTTAACCACTTAGTTCCTCGTATGGTACACTCAAGCGTAGTGCCTCCCGTTTTAGGAATATGTAAAAATATACTTTGTTTATTCACTTATAATGTTTCTATAGTTCACCAATATCTTCAAACCAAAGGTCTGGATTTTCTTTAATAAATTGTTCCATCATCTCAATGCATTCTGGGAGCATTAGATTGGTAACTTTTATGCCATGCGATTCCATAAATGCTTGCGATCCTTCGAAAGTTTTGTTTTCTCCGACAATTACTTTTGGGATTTTAAACTGAACAATTGTCCCTCCGCACATATAACATGGCATCAGGGTAGAGTAGATTGTACAATCTTTAAACGAACCAATACGCCCTAGGTTATTTAAACAATCCATTTCTCCATGTAAAATCGGATTTTTTTCTTGCACCCTTTTGTTATGTCCTACAGCAAGTATTTCCTCATTTCTTACAATAACTGATCCGATAGGTATGCCGCCTTCGTTTAAGCTTTTTCTTGCTTGGCGGATGGCCTCTTCCATAAATCTATCCATTTATTTTCTATGTTTTAATGCATCTTCAACAGAAGGGACAAAATGTCCTTTTCCGCCTGCTCTGTCATCATTAAAAGTGGTTGGAATTTCATCAGCCATGGATTTTTCATTCCAAGTTACATGCTGTGATCCATCATCGCGCTTTACCATTGTGATACATTCTTCTACTGGACAAACCAAGGAACAAAGATTACAACCAACGCAATTCTCGTCAATGATTTCTGGAATTCTATTACCATTACCTTCTGGAATTCTTATCGCTTGATGTGCACCATCATCACATGCGATATAGCATAGATCACAACCAACACATTTATCTTTGTCAATTTCAGCGACTACTTTATGTTTGAGATTTAAGTGTTTCCATTCTGTTACATTAGGCAATGCTTTTCCTTTGAAGTCATAAATAGTATTGTATCCTTTGTCAGACATAAATTGCTTTAACCCTGCTTCCATTTCTCTGACTATTCCAAATCCGTAGTGCATAGCTGCAGTACAAACTTGGACAGATTCTGCACCTAGCAAAATAAATTCTACGACATCTCTCCAGGTTTCTATTCCTCCTATTCCAGATATAGGCGTGTCTTTTATTTCTTTATGCTGCGCCAATTCTTTAAGCATTTGCATGGCTATAGGTTTTACCGCTGGACCACAATATCCACCATTAGTACCTTTACCATCGACTACAGGATAGGGCGCGTAACTATCTAAGTCTATCCCAACTATACTTTTAATGGTATTGATTAATGATAATGCATCTGTTCCTCCTTGCACAGCTGCTAGTCCTGGTTCTTCGATATGAGAAATATTTGGGGTAAGTTTGGTGATGACTGGAATTTTAGCAACTTCCATTACCCACTCAACGATTGTTTTTAACACTGCTGGTTCTTGTCCCACTGCTGAGCCCATTCCCCGTTCACACATACCATGCGGACAGCCAAAATTTAATTCTATACCATCAGCTCCAGCATTTTCTACGTCTTTTATTATTTGGTGCCATTCCGCTTTTGTTTCTACCATTAATGAAGCAATGACGGCATGATCTGGCCAATGCTTTTTTACTTCTTCGATCTCTTTTAAGTTATCAGCAAGTGGTCGATCTGTAATTAATTCAATATTATTGAAACCAGCCATTCTTGTATTTCGATAATTTATAGATCCATATCTGCTTGATACATTGATGACGGGTACACCTAGCGTTTTCCATACCGCACCTCCCCAACCGGCGTCAAATGCTTTCATTACTTGATAGCCTGAGTTTGTCGGTGGTGCTGATGCTAACCAAAAAGGATTGGGAGATTTTATTCCTGCAAAATTTATTGATAAGTCCATATTCTTTTTGATTTATGCGTTTAAGATTGAGTGTAAATGTTGTTCTATCCCATGAGCAGCACGCTTGCCTTCGTAAGCAGCATTTACCACTTCTGCACCGCCATTGACAGCATCGCCTCCTGCAAAGTATTTTGGATTTGTTGTTTGATAAGTTTCTGTATTAACAACAATTTTATTTCTTTTGTCCAATTCTAATCCATCAATTAATGATAAGAAACTTCCTTGCTTGGCTTGACCAGTAGCCATTATTACCATTTCGGCAGGAATGACAAATTCGCTTCCTTCTATGTAATTCAATTTTCCATCTTTTACTTCAGTTTTTATAAACTTTACTCCTGTTGCCGCGCCATTTCCAATAATTTCAACTGGTTGTGCATTGAAAACTCCTTTTACTCCTGAACTAACGGCAAGCTTGTATTCAAATCCATAAGCACCCATACTTTCCTTTGATCTACGGTAGGCTAGGGTCACTGTTTCTGCACCCATCCTTGCTGCTTCAGAGGCTGCGTCCATTGCGGTATTACCACCACCGATTACTACAACAGTAGAAGGTACTTTTACTTCATGATGTTTCATCCTTAATTCTTCTATAAATTCTACCGCACCAATAACATTTGATTTGTCTTCTCCATTTAGTCCAAGTTCAGCGGTTGCGCCTAATCCTACTCCTAGATAGATTGCATCATAATCTTGTTCTAATTTTTGTAATTGTTCTTTACTTTCAATTTTGTGATTATAGTGAATATTATATTTTAGTTGGGATTGTAAATATTCCATCTCATCTAATACTTCCTTGTTTGTAATTTTATAAGGAGCGATACCGTATACTGTAAGTCCTGAAGGCTTGTCTTTTGCTTCGAAAATGTCTACTTCATATCCCATCGTTCTTAATTCGCAAGCACAAGCTATTCCAGCCGGTCCAGCACCAATTACTGCTACTTTTTTACCATTGCTTTTTCCTGGTTTGAATATTTGAATGTTTTCTTTGATTACCACATTAGTCGCATGATTTTGTAATCTCCCTATTTGAATAGATGGAACATCTTGGTGATTGTACACACAAGCTCCTTCGCACAAAACTCCAGTTGGACATATCGTTCCACAAGCATTTCCCAACCAGTTAGAATCAAAGATGGTTTTCGCTGCACCTACTTTATTTCCTGTATTAATTTGTTTAATAAAAAGAGGTACGTCAATTCCTGTCGGACACGCAGTCATACACGGAGCATCATAGCAAAACAAACAGCGCGAACTTTCATAAAATGCTTCTGTGTCATTCATTAAAGGTTTTTTCTGTGCAAAATTTTCTTGGAATTCTGCTTCAGTTTTGGGTTGTTTATATTCTGCCATGTTTTACAGTTTACAGTTTAAAGATTAAAGTTTAAAGTGTACAGTTAAAATTTTTTTGTCGATGTTCATTTTTAAACTTTACTTTTTAATTCTATTTCAATTTCTTTTTCATTGTTAAAATACT
This sequence comes from Saprospiraceae bacterium, assembly GCA_020630525.1. Classification (GTDB taxonomy): domain Bacteria; phylum Bacteroidota; class Bacteroidia; order Chitinophagales; family Saprospiraceae; genus JAHDBF01. The sequence goes on along the minus strand of JAHDBF010000002.1, from coordinate 24,182 downwards.
ACTTGTTAACATCTTTTGTAATTCAGTGCATTTAAAGTTTAGCATTGTATAGAGTTCTTTGTTAATCATTTCTGATTTTGTTAATAGTTCAAGCCAATAAAGTGTTTCATTCGCTTCTTTTAAAGATATACTTAGTTTATGAATAAAATCTTTAGAAGATTCAGCAGATTGAGATTCACGAATGTTAGCACCTATTGAAGTGCCACTTCGTAATATTTGTTTACTAATTATAAAGTCTCTTTGTTCATTTAGAACTTTAGATAATTTAATGATGTGTATTGCAAACAAAACAGCTTTCTCGTCAAGAATACTCTTTTTCATTAAAGTTAATTTGATCGATAGAAATAACTAAAAACTTTCCACTTTAAATTTTCCACTATCCACTTTAAACTATAAACTAAAAACTTTCCACTCTAAATTTTCCAC
>JAHDBF010000002.1:16381-23656 GCA_020630525.1 Saprospiraceae bacterium | reverse complement strand
CTAAATTACAAATCCGTCAACCGACCATAAGTCTCAGGTCTACGATCTCTATAAAACTGCCAAGTCGATCTAACTTCTTCTATCATATCCAAATCAAAATCTGCAATCAATAATTCATCATCAAATTCTGAAGCTTCAGCAAAAATTTGTCCTCTTGGATCCACGAAATATGAAGTACCATAAAACCTTCCTAAATCCCAAGGTTTTTCTTCACCCACTCTGTTTATGCAACCCATGAAGTATCCGTTAGCTGCTGCATGCGCTGGTTGTTCTAGTTTCCAAAGGTATTGAGAAAGCCCAGCAACAGTTGCCGAAGGATTATACACAATTTCAGCACCGTTAAGTCCAAGCGCTCTTGCACCATCTGGGAAGTGTCTATCATAACAAATGTAAACACCAACCTTAGCATATTTCGTTTGGAAGACAGGATAGCCTAAGTTACCAGGTTTAAAGAAGAATTTTTCCCAAAATCCAGTTGTATGGGGAATATGATTTTTTCTATACTTACCTAAATACTTTCCATCTGCATCAATAACGGCAGCCGTATTGTATAAGACGCCTGGTTGCTCTTTTTCATAGATTGGCACAATCATAACCATATCATATTTCTTAGCATAATACTGCATCCGTTCTACTGTAGGTCCAGGAACTGACTCTGCCGAAGCGTACCATTTCCGATCTTGTCCAGGACAAAAATATGGTGTATTAAATATTTCTTGTAAGCATAAAATTTGCACCCCTTTTTCTCCTGCTTCTTCTATGTAAGGAATGTGCTTTTCTATCATCGCTTCGCAAATCTCTTGTATCGAACCTTCACCTTCTGTCATTGGGAGACTCATTTGTATTAATCCTGATTTTACATTTCTAGGCATATGTTTATTTTTAATTATTCTAAAATTATTAAATGGTTAATGAGGTTTTTCCTCTTTTTATGAACTTTCCATATCCTGCTTCTAAGTTACATTTGTTCTTTTCGATAGCAACCTTTCCTCTTAGTAAAACTGTCTCCGTTTTTCCTTGAACTTTAAATCCTTCATAAGAAGAATAATCAGCATTCATATGATGTGTTTTAACTGAAAGCACGTGTCTTTTCTTTGGGTTGAAAATAACGATATCGGCGTCTGCGCCAATAGAAATTGTGCCTTTTGTTGGGTACATCCCAAAAATTTTCGCAGCATTTGTCGAACTGACTTCTACAAATTTGTTTAATGAAATTCTGCCCTTGTTTACTCCTTCAGAAAATAGTAACTCCATTCTATGTTCAATAGCAGGATGTCCATTAGGAATTTTTGAGAAATCATTTTTCCCCATTTGTTTTTGTTTCCACGTAAATGGACAATGATCTGTCCCTACAACCTGTACTAATCCTTGATTAATTCCTGACCATAATGCTTCTTGATCTTTCTTTTCTCTTAGAGGAGGACTCATAACCCATTTTGCACCATCTTTTCTTTTATATAGTGATGCATCCAATGTCAGATATTGAGTGCAAGTTTCTACAAATACTTTTTGATTTCTAGTAGTGGCATTTCTTACTGCGTTTAATGCACCTTCACAAGTCATATGAACAATATATCCTGGGCAGTCTGTATAATGCAACATATCTGCAAATCTTGCTGACGCCTCCGACTCCGTTACTTCGGGTTGGGATAAATAATGATATAACGGACTAAGGTTTCCTTCAGCTCTATTCTTTGCAACGAGAGAATCAATAACATCACCATTGGTAGCATGCACAGTAACTAATCCACCATGCTCTTTTACAACTTTCATGAGACGTACCATCTGTCCGTCATCAATCATCAAGGCACCTTTATATGCCATAAATGTTTTGAAAGAAGTAATTCCTTCATTCTCAATCATTCTGATGACTTCTTTTTCTACCTTTTTATTAAAGTCAGTCACTGCCATATGGTATGAATAATCTCCAATAGCTTTTCCTTTAGATTTTTCCTGCCAAGTTCTTAACGCGTTTTTTAAGGTGTCGCCTTGAGTTTGTAAGATAAAATCTATGACCATAGTAGTTCCACCAAAAAGGGCAGCTCGAGTTCCATTCTCATAATCATCACTTGATGATGTACCCATAAATGGCATATCTAAATGTACGTGAGGATCTATTCCTCCAGGGAAAACCAATTTATCTTTTGCATTAATTGTTTTTTCCGCTTTGTAAGGGAGGTCTTTTCCTATGGCAACTATTTGTTCACCCTCTATGTATACGTCGGCTATATAATCTGACTCTGCAGTTACGACTCGACCATTTTTTATAAGTATTGACATTTATTTTGTGTTTGAATTTTTCATTAAAATATAATAAATAATAAAAGAAGCTAAGAAACCTGTAAACCAAGATAGTTTATATAGTGCCTCAAGCGCAGGAACAAAATATCCAATGATGGCAACCAATACACCTAAAGTAAGTGCGATCATTGCGTTAATATTGAATCCATTGACGTATTTGAAAATTCCTTCTTCCTTATATAATTCCGCTATTGGTAATTCTGTTTTTCGTACTAAGTAATAATCAGCAAGCATTATTCCCAATACCGGTCCTAAGAGCCCACTGACAAAAACCAAGATATCACTAACTTCATTCATTAAGTACCAAGGGCAAATTAAAATCCCAATTATTCCAGTAATTAGACCTCCATATTTGAACGGAATATTTTTCGGATTAAGATTAGAAAATGCATTGGCAGGTGCAATTACATTTGCAGCAATATTGGTACTCAATGTTGCAATGATCATAAATATTTGTGAAACAACTACAACAATTGGGTTATCAAATCTTGCTAAAAGTGACACTGGATCTATTGGCATAGATTGCCCCAAAAGTAAGTCATCAAATATGACCACTGCTGCACAACTAACAAAAATGGCAACAAAGGAATAAAACATCATCGTGCCTGGTAGGCCAATAAATTGACCCATGACTTGTTCTTTTTGTGAACCAGCATATCGAGTAATATCTGCAATACTTAATGACATCGTTGCCCAAAATCCAACCATAATTGTAAGCCACACAATGTAGTTCCAAAGTTTAGCGCTAGTTCCATCTGTTACACTTGCTAAAGTAATGTCTACAGATTTTGAAGTGATATAATCATCACCATTTTTGCTTCTTAATTGGATATTGGCATTTGCATCACCAAAAGGACTTACATTAATGGTTTGATTCGTTAAAGATTGCCAACTGCCATTTTTGCCATCAATGTTGATTCTGTATTCTTGGGCTTTTATATTTCCATCTTTGTCAATCGCAGCATTAATATTTATTGTTTTACCATCAGAACCCAATGTTGGCGCAGTCAAGTGATTAGATTGACTCAAGACGTTTGAGAATCCTCCACCATACATTGCACCCCAACCGATAAGGATCACTCCCATTATCAATAATATTGGGGCAGAATATAATTCAAGGAATTTGATGCTTTCTGTTCCTTTAAAAATGAAATACATATTGACTAACCAGAAGATCCCGAAACCAATGAATTTACCTATCGATAAATCATCAGAGGGTACACCACCAACACATACATTATATATCGCATAGATAGCAAGACCACCAATCCAAGTCTGAATTCCAAACCATCCACATGCAACTAATGCCCTGACAATTGATGGTATATGTACACCTAAAATGCCAAACGATGCACGACCTATCACAGGAAATGGGATACCATATTTCACGCCAGCATGACCATTAAGTACCATTGGAACAGTAATGATAATATTAGCTAAGCCAATTATAATTAATGATTCTAACCAACCCATACCGTTACTGATCATTAGAGCAGCCATAAAGTAGGTTGGTATACAAACAGCCATTCCTACCCATAAGGCAGCTAATGACCAAGTAGACCACGTTCTATCTTCCTTTTTGACAGGTGCTAAATCATCACTATAAAGATCAGAGTGTGAAAGGTCTTCTTTTAATTCAATTATTTCATTGTTCATGCGCCTGTGTAATGTGCGTCTGCTAGACTAATTGCTTGAGAAATTATATTCATTCCTTCATCAATTTGATCTTTGGTAATGTTTAAAGGAGGAGCAATAAATATAAAATTCCATTTAACAAAGGTAAACATGCCTAGTTCTCGAATTTTTCCTGCAATTTGATAGGTTATTTTTGAATCTATAGGTTTTGCATTCCAATGTGTCACTGGTTCTTTAGTTTGTCTATCTTTTACCAACTCAATACATCCGAGTAATCCTGTGTTTCTAAAATCCCCGATCGAAGGATGCTTGTCTTTTAATTGCTCTACAAGCTCTTCAATGTATTTTCCTTTTATCGCCGCATTTTCCACCATATTCTCATCTTGCATAATTTTTAAATTGGCTATTCCTGCGGCACAAGAAACTGGATGCGCAGAATACGTTAATCCGATGGTCAAATTATTTTCATCAAAATGCTTTGCGATAGTATCTGTAACCACTGTTCCTCCGAGCGGCAAATATCCTGAAGTTAATCCCTTTGCAATAGCCATTATATCGGGAGTAACGTTATGGTGGTCTATGCCAAACCACTTTCCTGTTCTACCAAATCCACTCATTACTTCATCGCAGATTAAGAGGATTCCATATTTATCTGCAATTTTGCGTAAACCTTGCCAGTAGTTTTTAGGATATTTTATACATCCAGACGAACCAGATTCTCCTTCCATAAGTATTGCTGCTACGCTGTCGGGATTTTGGTATTTAATAACATTTTCTAAATTGCGCAATGCCATTTCTCCGCATTCTTCCATAGAATTCGTATTCCAAGGACAACGGTAAGCATATGGGTTTTCGACATGGACAAAATTTGGTGCAGCATAATTGTCTACGGCGTGTTTTCTAGGATCACCGCCTGCAGAAATTGCTCCATATGTTGCCCCATGATAAGATCTGTATTGACATATGATTTTTGACCTGCCGGTATACATTCTTGCAACCTTAATTGAGTTTTCTACAGCCTCTGCACCACCTAATGTAAAGAATGTTTTTGTAAGATTGCCTGGGGTAATTTCTGCAATCTTTTTACCTAATTCTCCTCGCACTTTTGTAGTCGCTCCAGGATATACAAAGCTCAATTCTTTCATTTGATTTGCGACAGCATCTGTTATTCGTTGATCGCCATGTCCGATGTTTACATTCATCAATTGCGAAGAGAAGTCGATGTATTTCTTTCCATCTCTATCCCACATATAGACCCCTTTGGCTTTTTCAATATCTAGTGGATTTAATCCACCTTGTTTTGACCAAGAGAATAGGGTGTAGTCTAAGTTGTTTTTTACTATTTGTGACTGTTCTGTTACTACAGACATATTTTTTGTTTAATTAATTAAAAATGAAATTAGCTCATCCAATCTCTCTTATCTTCTGCATTCCATTTAGTGGTTGTTTTTTTATTTTGTGTCCAAAACTCAATCGAGCTTTTTCCAGTAATATCACCAACCCCAAATTTTGATTCATTCCACCCACCAAAAGAGAATGGTTCACGTGGTACAGGTACACCGATGTTTACCCCGATCATACCAGCACTTGCTTTTTCCATTACCCGTTTGGCTAATGATCCACTTTGAGTAAATACCGCAGCTGCATTTCCGTAATTAGAACTGTTTTCAATTTTTATGGCTTCATCCAGATCCTTAGCTCTGATGATTGATATTACAGGTCCGAAAATTTCTTCCTTAGCTACTGCCATATCTGGTTTTACATGATCTATGATTGTAGGACCTACATAAAATCCATTTTCTTTTCCTTCTACTATATGGTTTCTTCCATCTACTAAAATTTTAGCTCCTTGCGCTTCTGCTTCAGAGATGTATCTTTCAATTCTTTCTTTAGCTTCTTTGCTAATTACAGAACCAAGGTTATCGCCAGGGACAATGGCATTTGCTTCATCAACCATTTTATCAATAATGTGCTGTACTTTGTCTACACCTACCATTACAGATGCGGCCATACATCTTTGACCAGCACAGCCTGCCATAGAAGCGACAACATTATTTGCCGTCATTTCTGGATTTGCATCGGGTAGTACCAATAGGTGATTTTTCGCGCCACCGAGTGCCACACACCTTTGTAAGTTGCTGCTTGCTCTTTTATAGACGATCTTAGCCACATGTGTTGATCCGACAAAAGAAGTAGCCTTAATTCTTGGGTGATCGCATATGGCTTCAACAATTTCTTTTCCACCATTAACAATATTTAAAACCCCATCTGGTAATCCAGCCTCTTGAAGTAGCTCCGCCATGCGTATTGCACTTAGTGGTACTAATTCTGAAGGTTTTAAGATAACAGTATTTCCTAAGACAAGTGCATTTGGAACTGTCCAATGCGGCACCATATTCGGAAAGTTAAAAGGAGTTATACAAGCAACAACTCCCAAAGGCTTTCTTTCAATACGACATTCTACTCCACGACTCACTTCTTGGATTTCGTTAGTAACGATCTGTGGCATGGAAACAGCAAATTCACACAATTCCATACTCTTCATTACTTCAGCCTTTGCTTCAGAATAAGTTTTTCCATTTTCTAATTGAACTAACTTGGATAATTCATCCATATTGGCTTCTAACAACTGTCGATATTTAAAAAATATTTGGACTCTGTCTTTTAAGGTTAATTGAGACCATGAGATATATGCTTCCTCAGCTGCTAGGACTGCTTCTTCTAATTCTTTTGCTCCGCTTAAAGGTAGTGTAGAAATGATTGTGCCATCCAGTGGAGATAATACATCCATGCTGGCTTGTCCATTTCTAACGAATTTTCCCGCTATAAAATTTTTAACTTCTTTTGTATGTGTCATAAGATGACTTGATTTTTAATAATAATATATTGCGAAGATCAAATTACGAAATTAAATAGTTTAATACCAAAGAAAGTCCTAATTTTATTAACGGAGCATGATGAATTGAGGAATAAATACAATAATTATTTGTTCAGAAACATTTAATTATGCTAATTAATTGATGCCTTAATTTTTGCTTTAAATTGAGGATCGACTTTCCTAAAAATCAAAGTTTAATATTTTATTGAAATTTAGGTAGGGTAGAATTGAAGGTGATTGTTTCATTATTGACAAACAATTATAAACATTAAAAATTTTATTTCATGACATTACAAAATATGTTAAAGCAAAGTTTAGTTTTTCTGCTTTTTGGTCTATTAATGATTTCATGCTCCAAAGATGAGTTTGATATGGATCCGCAAACTGATGGTAATATAGTTTTATCTAGCGGTGGCGATGATACATTGTCCTCAGGAGGTGATGATGAAGATGAAGATGAA
>JAHDBF010000002.1:0-16281 GCA_020630525.1 Saprospiraceae bacterium | reverse complement strand
GATGAAGATGAAGATGAAAGAGAATGTTTTACTTTTGATTTTCCAGTTTCTGTTATTTATCCTGATGGAATTCAAGAAAGTTATGATTCTGAGGATGGTTTGGAAAATGGAATTGAAAATTGGTTTGAATCTAATGAAGATTCAGAAGAGGAGCCAAGTTTTGTTTTTCCAATATCAGTTACTTTAGAAGATGGAACTAATAAGGAATTATCATCAATGGATGAATTTTTTGAGTTAGAAGATTTTTGTGAAGAACAATATGACGGAGAGGATGAAGAAGACGAAGACCACGATGAAGATGATGAAGATGATGAAGATTGTGAAGAAGATGAATGGGAAGAAGAATTATGTTTTGATTTTGTTTTCCCATTAACTATTGTGTATCCGAATGGAGAAACATTAGCATTGTCTACAGAAGAAGAACTATGGGATGCCATTGATAAATTTTATGAAGAATTTGAAGATGAGAGTGAAGAAATGGAAGAAGATCTTACTTTGCAATTTCCTGTAGAAGTCAAGTTTGATGACGAGTTAATCACTATCAACAGCGAAGAGGAATTGGAGCGTTTATTAGAAGAATGTGAGGGCGATGATGAGGACGATGATGAAAATGAAAATGATGACGACTATGAAGATGAAGAAGAATTTGAGCTTTGTTTTGAAGTATTGTTTCCAATAAATATTGCATTGCCAGATGGAACGATTGAGGAAGCAGGTAGTATAGAAGATGTAGAATCAATATTTGAAAGATGGTATGAAACAAATGAAGAATCAGAAGAAGAACCAGAAATAGTTTACCCAATCGATGTCGTACTCCAAGATGGAACTAATCTATCTGTAGATTCAGATGATGCTTTTGAATCATTACTGGAGGATTGCGAATAAATAATACATTTATCACCTATGGATTTTTTTTCATAGGTGATAAATATTTGGAGTATTTTTTTGTTTTCTTTTCTTTTAATAAGGAATACCAATGATACGCATTCAGTTTTTTATATTGTGCAGGATTTCCCTAATTAAATTAACAATATTTAATGAGTGAGAACATTTGCGAAGAAAATCAATATAAAGCTGTTTATAATCAATACGTAACACCGCTAAGAAATTTTATTTATTATAAATGTGGTGACTTGAAACTTGCTGAGGATTTGGGTCAAGATGCATTTATAAAAATGTGGGAAAATTGCACTAACGTTACAAAGGAAAAAGCTAAATCTTATTTGTATACTGTTGCAAATAATCTTTTTCTAAATAAAGTTAAGCATCAGAAAGTAGTTTTGAAATTTGAACAAAAACCACATTCAGAAGCAGATATAAAAGATCCAGCATACTTACTAGAAGAGAAAGAATTTAAGAAAAAACTCGAGAAGGCAATTTCTGATTTACCTGAAAAGCAAAGAGAAGTTTTCTTATTGAATAGGATTGATAAATTAAAATATAAGGAAATCGCTTCATTGCTTTCCATAAGTGTAAAAGCGGTAGAAAAACGAATGCATAATGCCTTAGCGACCCTTAGAAAAGTACACCAAAAAGTATAATCTAATATTGCCAATAATTAATTTCAAAATATTAAAATGTTATATGAAGAGAATATATACGCAAGATATTTAAGTGGCGAATTGACAGCAGAGGAAGAATCAAAATTAAAAGATTCTGGAGAGTGGGAAGCATTAGAAAAAATAAGACTGGCTACTGAAAATTTGACCTTGCCAGAAGTCAATAAAGAAACTGGTTTTCAAAAATTACAAGAAAGAAAAAAGGACTACTTAAATTCTAATAAGTCAGAAAACGAGAAAAAAGCTACTGAAGTTAAAAGTAAAGCGCCTCGTCGAATTTTAGTATACTTAAGTGGTGTTGCAGCTAGCTTGTTGGTTATGGGAGTATGGTCATTGTTTAGCAATAATGAGATGAATTTATCGGCCAGTTATGCCAATGAATTCACCCACGAATTTAGAGATAAATCTGTAGTAAGTCTAAACGCAGGATCACAATTAACTTATGATAAAAAAAGTTGGAATAAAAGAAGGGTAGTAAAGCTCAAGGGAGAAGCAGAATTTTATGTTACTAAAGGTGTACCTTTTATTGTAGAAACGGATATTGGTACCGTTGAAGTATTGGGGACAAAATTCAATGTACGTGATTGGGATAATAAATTAATTGTCGAATGTTATTCTGGAAAAGTAAAAGTAAGCGCATTTGGCGATGAAACAATACTAACAAAAAGCAAATTTACCAGTTGTAATAATAATGGCGTTTGCAAAGATGGTCAACTATTGATGGAGCAACCCTTATGGAAAATTGGGGCAACAAAATTTCAAAATGTTGATATGCGGCTTGTATTGAATGAGGTAGAGAGACAATACGATGTGGATATAGATTTTACTGCTGATGGAAGAACTTTTTCAGGATCTTTTACGCATAAAAATTTAAATGATGCACTAGATCAGATAACTAGACCGTTGAGTATGCATTATACCATTTACCCAGATAAGAAAACTGTACGCGTGTTTGAATAATCACTATCGAATATATTTATTATTAATCAATGCTTGTTTGTTTTTTCTATGGCAACAAAAAGCAATTAGTCAAATAATCACCTTTGATGGTGTCTCATATACTACAGTATTTAATGAGATAGAGCTGAATTCTTCTTATTCATTTAACTATAATCCAATCCTTTGCGATTCGTTAATCTGTAATAAGGCTCAGATTAATTTAGAAGACATTGATCAAAGTTTAAAAGAATTATTTTACAAAAGTAAGTTTGATTTTGAAGTAAATGGAAATACAATTTTAGTTATTGAAGATAGAATTTCCAGTTATACAACTTGTGGAAAAATAATTAATGCTAACGGTGACCCTTTGTCGTATGCGACAATATCTGTAAATGGCAAATCTATAGCCCAATCTGACGAAAGTGGATTTTTTAAACAAGAAATTGACGCTTTCAAAAATGATAAGATCAGTATAAGTTTTATTGGATTTGTTACTACGGAAATTATGGTCCAAGATTTTCCCAAAAAAGATTGTTTGTCCATATTGCTGGAGCATGATGTGACATTAATCGGTGAGGAAATTGTGATTAAAGATTATCTAGTAAAAGGAATTACTAATGATGGCAATTTTAACGCTTATGATATTGATTATAAGAAGTTGAGTCAGGAAAGTATAACTAATGAACAAGATGTGTTATACAATGTTCAGTTACTACCTGGAATTACAAGTGCGGATGAGACTGCGTCAAATTTAAATATTAGAGGCTCTACTTCAGACCAAAATTTAATACTTTGGGATGGTGCACCGTTATATAATTCTGGACACTTTTATGGAATGATTTCGATAATCAATCCTTTTGTAATTAAAGATATGACAGTATATAAAGATGGGTTTGACTCTTCTTTTGACAATAGAGTTGGAGGTATTGTGGATATAAAACTCTCCGATAAAATAAGTAATAAATTATCTGGCGGCGCAGGATTGACAATGACGGAATCTCATGCTTTTCTTGATATACCTATAGTTAAAAACAAACTATCTATTATCGCTTCTGGTCGACGCTCCAACGCTAATTTGTTTGAAGGGAATCCAACAGTGAATAGTTATAGTAAGCGTGTTTTCCAAATAGAAAAATTTGAGGTAATAGAAGAAGAATTGAGACCTGATGATTCAGAGTTAGCAATTGATTATTATGATATTAACGGAAAATTGATATTCCGTCCGTCAGATAAAATTGCTTTTACTTCTTCATATTTAAACACCAAAAATGAGTTTAATTATGATGGCTTATTTAATGATGGTAAAATTGAGAATATAAACAATTCACAACTGATGAATGAATTGTTTTCTAATCAATTAAATTTGCAGTGGAATAATAACTTAAGCACTAAATTCAAATTTTCTAATTCAAGACTAAGTAACCAAGTATATTTACGATTTGATGATTCTGAAAAAAATGAGCTTGTGCGAGAAGAATCATTGTTTAATGAAATCAATGACATACAGCTATCCGTTATACAATCATATAAACTTCCAAGAATTAATACTGCGATAGGGTACAACTTTGAAAAGAAATCTGTAATATTTGATTATGCGGAGATAAACACATTTGAAGAAGAGTTAATTGACGAATCAGAAATTTCTAGTACATTTCACAATTTGTTTTTTTTATCTGATTATGATTTTAATAAATTTAGTCTAGACTTTGGGTATAGATTGATATTGCAACAAAATAATAATTCTGTAAATCATTCACCAAGATTTGGGTTGTCATATGCAATTGGTGATGCAATAAAACTTAAAACAAGTGCAGGCATATATTATCAATATATTAATGAGATAATAGATGTTGAGTCAGAAGACTTTTTGGTTAATAGTGGTATTTGGACTTTGCGTGATGGAGAAGATTTTGGACCGATGGAAGCTCGGAAAATATCAATAGGTGCTAGTTATCAAAAGCATGGATTTTTGTTCGACGTAGAGGCATACCGTTATCAGAATAGAGGCTTAGCGACGATAAATACAGTGTTGTCAAATCTGGAGCTAGGGGACAATGATTTGGGAGAATCTTTAATGCATGGATTGGATGTCCTTTTAAAGAAGAAATGGAGCAATTACCAATTGTGGTTTAATTACACGATTAGCAAAAATTATTTTCTGTTTCCAAATTTATTAGATTTTTCATTTCCTGCTTCCAATGACCAATTACATAATCTATCTGTAGTAAACAATTATCAACTCAAAAAGCTAAACTTCTCGTTGGTGTATCAATATAAAACTGGCTTGCCTTTTTCTGAATTTAGCGAGCTAGAAGAAGATGAAGATGATTACGAAATAAATTATGAAGGAATAAATACAAGCAGATTGGGAAATTACTATCGTTTTGATTTTAGTATTAACTACCGTAATGCTTTTTATAATGATAAGCTCCAATTCGAACTTGGACTTACCGTTGTAAATATATTCGATACTAAAAATGTATTTCAAAGAAATTATCTCCTTGCAGATTTGGAAGAAGATGAAGAACCAGAAGTATATAATGTCTCTAGGAATTACTTAGGAAGGACTCCTAAGCTTATTTTTAGAATATATTGGTAGAAATAGTATTGTGATAACCAAACGAAAAATAATTTTTTCGTTCTAATCTTTTAATTCTAAAATGATAAATTATGGAAAAGGCATTTATTCTGAGTATTATATTTACTTTGTTTTTCTCTTGTGGAAAAGAGAAAAATGAAAATTCGATAATTAGTGACAACGGTATTTTGGGCTTTGAATTATTAGAAGATATCTCAGGATTGTGGAGTGGACTAAATAATACTTCTTTTGGAACTTTTGATAATTTCATCTTTGACTTTAGACCGATTAGTGCTTCGCATGTTCACTCTATTTATGAAAGTGGATTTAATAGCAACATTATAAATTCTTTTTTCGTCGCAGAGCACAATGGTGAATTGCAAGTAATGTCCCGAAACGGAGGATGGTTAGGTAATCAATATAGGGCGACATATTTTGTAATGGATATTGCTGAGGATAGAACTGAAGGAAAATACTATAGATTAGTGGATGCAGTTGGCGGTCAAAAAAGAGCTTATGTAGAATTAATTTTTAATGGATCAAATTTTCAATTTAAAGCATATAAAGATAATTCTGGAAGTCTTGATGAGCCAATTCTCCATATGGATTATAATGGCAATAAAATTTCGGAATCCGTAGATGATGAAGCTACTGCATTATTCAACTTTCCTCAAGAAGTTAGTGAAGTAAACTTAAATGGTGCTTTTGATAATTTGATTGATCCAGATTCTGCTTTGTTTTTAACAGAAGAAAGTGATCCTTTTCCAAAGGCGGATCATGGGCATTTGTCAGAGTTAAAGGTAAACATTAATAATTCTGAATTATTGGATGCAGAAAATATTTGGCTCTTTGTAACGCTAGATAAATATATTGAATCTAATCCAGCAGGTTTAAACTTTCCAATGACACAGAATATAATACGACCTATTAGACTTAATAATGGCGAAAGTGAATACGTTCTAACTTATTTACATCCAGGTAAATATTATTTAACTGCTTTTGAAGATAAGAACGATAACTTTTATCCTGATGATGATGAATCACATAACTATTCACAATTAGTTACTATTGAACCAGAAACGGAGGCAGTATATGATTTATATATTATGTAATTAAGGTTTACAAATCTACCCAAACACCATCTTCGTTATTGTTTGGCTTATCATAATATCTAAAACCTGGTTTTCCATCAGCTCGGTTTGTGCCGTCGTCTAAGTAAATCGAACCATTTTCTATTGGGTTTAACGTTGATAGGTCTATAGTTGGAGGAACATTTAAGATTGTTGAAATCGGTAAACCTGGATCACCTTTTGGACCTTTTGGTCCACTAAATGCCATAATTCCTTGAGGACCTTGTACCCCTGGCGGGCCAGTTATTGTTTCACCTGGAAAACCTTGTTGACAAATTACTTTTTCGGAATATAGCGCAAAAGGGACGGAGCTAAAAGAGGCTTGTCCTAATTCTTGGATTTCACTTCCATCTAATAAATCATAAGAAACTGAAATCAATGGAATTGAAGATAACCAATTTATATCACCAATTGATCCCGATATGTTTTCCCCTGTACCAATGGATAAGCTAAAGTTTCCAGATTCGGAAGTAGTTAAGGAATGGTATTCTTCGAGATACAATTCACTTCCACTAGATGAAGTTACAATGATGAAAAAATCTACAGTTCTATCAGATAGTGGATTTCTATCTTCATCCAGAAGTAATCCTTGATAAGTAAATAAATTTTCAGTTTGACTATATCCCAATTGGGAAAAACTAACTAAAAAAAGTAAATAATGTATAATAGGTATTTTCATAATTTTTCAATTTATATCTCAATCCATTGGCCATTAACTCTCAACATCATGTGTGGGTTGCCATCAGAAGTGGATGATCCGTTATTGATATAATATTTTCTATTTCCAGAAGTGGGAGGGGAGCTTCTCCAAACAGAAGGAGGAATTCCATTCAACCCAGGATTACCTTGAGGACCTTGAGGACCTTGTTCTCCTTGAATACCTATCTCTCCAGGAGGTCCTTGAGGGCCAGGCTCACTGTCCTGACCTTTCGATCCAATCCCACCTAGTGCATTCGCTACATATGCGTACGGAACAGACAATATTTTCTTTGACCCTAGTTTTATTTCGTTATTTCCAGAATCATAGGTTATTACATTTATGAAGTAAGTAATTCCTTGATTTAAATTTACAAATGTTAAAAATTCGTAGAAATCATATTTTTCTCTGCTTCCTATATCCACACTAAAAAAACCAGTAAAATCTCGATTTACAAAATGTCTTTCCTCAAAGAGAACATCACCATTTGGAGTATCTTTGGTAATAGTGAAAGTTAAGCTTTGACTAGAGTTTTGTAACTGTAATTCAGTATTGGTTGCCCCATCTGCTATGATAAATCCAGTATATTTAAATGTTAATGGTATCTGAGTCGCATCATCACATACTGGTTTAACAACTTGCGCTGAAAGAAAGCTGGATAGCAAAAATAATATTAGAAAATAAGTATTTTTCATAATTCAAAAATTTAAAAATCTAACCATTCAGAACCATTAAATACTCTTAGACCAATTAATCCATCTTCTCTATTGGTCCCATCGTCAAGGTAAAATCTTCCAGTTTCTGGATTTTGTGGTACTTCACTAGTTAGAACAAGACTTTCAATTCCACTAAGGCCATCGTCACCTCTCGGTCCCGGAAACCCAGGAGGACCTTGTGGTCCTTGTGGTCCTTGCGGCCCTGGAATACCATCAATGCCATCTACACCTGGTGGTCCAGGGCATCCTTCCAGGCAAGTTACCTTTAAAGTAAAAATTGCATATGGCACCGATAATAATTGGACTACGTCGTTATTGAAAAAATTATTAAACCCTTCAGGTTTATAAGATATTGAGATGAAATTCGGCTTTGTCCAATCTATATCATCAAAACTCATAAAAGTAGGTTCTCCATTACCAACTTCAAGTTCTACTTGTCCATCAATATTCGTAACAGAGTTATGCGTTTCTGAATAAACTATAGATCCTTGGTCTGTGTCTTGGATGATGTCTACTATAAATTCAATTTCTAAAAGTTTTAATGGTCCGCCATCAAAGTCTTTTATAACAGTTAAGTATGGAATAGCCTCTGTTTGAGATATGCCAAAATTATAGACACTTGATATAAGGATTGCTAAAATCGAATATATTATTTTTTGCTTTTTTCTCATTGGTTTTCGTTTAGTCTACTAGAATAATCTTTATGTATTCCCTTTTATAAACCTCCTTTAATTCAGATTGAAGTTTTAAGACATAATTACCAGGAATGTAACCAGCAATATTAATTTGATTTGTATTTTTAAAAGTACCCATTACTGCTCCATTGATGTTAAGAATATCAATTTTCTCATAGGGTTTATTTAAGAATATTATGCCTTTTGTAGGATTGGGGAAAGCATACAATTCATTTAATTTTCCTTCGGAGAATGTCGATGATGTTGGGAATGATTCTACCAAAGTAGTACTCGTTGTATTGGTTACAATTGCTGGATTAAAGTCAAAATATATATGTCCTGTATTGTTAATTTCTGTGTCCTCGGGCAGCCCTTCGAGCGGAGTAATTGTAAACATTACATGACCATTACTGCCTATTAAGTTTGTTGTACTGTCTGGAAGGTAAATGTTGTCAAATCTGAAATCAACAAACCTAGGGTTGTCATAGTCTTGGATAACAGTTAATTGATTCGGATGACTGGTATGGAGGACTCGAAATGTCGAAATATCTAGATATTCACTTATCGTATCACTTACAACAACATCTTCTGCATAGTCATTTCCCGTATTTTGAAACCTCAAAGTGTAGGTTAATGGTGTTCTTAAAAGTGATAGACTATCTGGTCTGGATGGATTTACCAATTTGTCATTAGGATCATAAGCACATCTCATTTCTTGATTTAAACAAAAATCAGTTCTAGGAGTCGCATTTTCAACCCAAACACATGTATTAAAAATTGAGCCAAAACCAACTTCCTGAATTAAAGGTGCGCGTACCCAATATTCTATTACTCTCGATTCGAATGGCTTTAAATTAATGAACCATCCAACATTATGTTCATCAATTTCGATATCTGGTTCTTCATAATAGTTTATGTTATTGATTCTATCATCAATGCTTAGTCTGACGATTTTTTCTTCTTCTACCGAACCAAGATTAGAAATTAGTATAGAATATCCGACAGAAAATCCACATCTAAAATTGTCAGAAATCAAATAAGTATTTAATTTGGAATTTTCTTCAATCGGATGCAATCCAAATCTGACATCTTCAAAATTAGAATCTGATATTGTTATTGTTACAGTCTCCGCAGAGGATAATTCCCAAAAGTCGTTTGCTCCAGTCTCATAAGTGACATTATATGTCCCATTTGTCGCAGTGAAAAAGACGCCATCTTTTGAAAAGTTTTGATATCTTCTATTGTTAATTGAAAATGCACCCTGCTCTAAATAATATTCTGTAAGATCTTTAAGCCCATTTTGATTTTCATCAAAATAGAATCTAACCTGTAAATTTACACTGCCTTGATCTTTTACTGTATTAGCATTTAATAATCCATTTTGAATAATCGAATATTCATTCGTTGTTGAATTAATAATAGGTTCTCCGATATTCGTGTAAAGTCTATGACTATCTTCTATGTTTCTTTGAGAACTACTTGAAAAACTTGATAGTCCTAATTTTTGACCATTGGTTTGAGTCCCAACGAATATTAGAATAAACAACAAAAACTTATTTTTCATATCATTTGGTTATATAAATAAAATATTCATTTAAACACTAACTTGATACTTGCAAAACAGTATCGAAGAAAGTCTGTCAGGAATCTGTTCCAAAACTAATAGTTATAAATGCAAAACCATTTATATAACCGTTTTTTTAACATATTGACAAAAATGCTATTCGTTCTATGTTGGAAATTTATAATAACATCTAATTTTGATTAAAATAAACAAGCATCAATAACCAAAGGCATATGATCAGAACCAATATCATTTCCTAGCTCAATGGAATTTATCCTTATATCCTTCGTTAGACAATGATCTATCGCAATCCCAAAATTTCCTAATCGTGTAGGCCAAGTCGCACCATATCCACATTCCTCATTCCACGATTGCAAGTTGGTATTATGGATAAGTCCTTTAAAAGTTGATGCATACTTTGTAATATTAAAATCTCCGATAACTAGTAACGGTAAATAATAGCTGTTGACGAATGTTTCTAATTGTTTGAATTGCTTTGTTCTGATCTTATGTTGGATTGCACTGCCAGGAGGTTCTAAATGGAGGTTCAATATTCCTACTTTTCCGTCTATAGTTTCAATTTCTGTTAATAGCGCAGGGTAGTAATTATTTTCTAAATAAATAAGACTATCTCTCAAAATATTTATTTTTGAAAAAGTAGCTATTCCAAAATTTCCTCTTCTAGGATTTTCGAACTTATAGTTATAATCAGATATTGACCCAATTTGGTTTTTCCATTCGGGCGTATATTCTTGTAGTAGGATGATGTCAGGATCAGTTTTAAGAATCAGATTTTTAAATGCATTGTAATCTTTATTTCCTGAATATAGATTTGCATCTACTATTCTTATCATATTTTCTTTGTTGCAATCTGAAGCTGTAAAATCATTCCATAAATATGAAAATTTAAACCAACAAAGTAAGATGATGGAAAGACCGAGAACAATTTTATTGAATTTCTTAATTGATAACTTAAGTAGTATACGACTAAGTGATAAAATTATCAATCCATAAACAAGATGTATGGTGCCATGAGAAAATAATTCAAATGTCCAGTGAATTTGATTACATAGTACAATGGGCAGCGTAATAATACCTGCAATAATTCCTATAAGGCTTATCCTATCTATCAGTGGCCTCAATAGCGTTAAATGCGTCAACTTTTGGGTTCATTAATTTAAACCACAATGGAGGAAAAAATGATATCATAACAGATCCAGGATATCCAAGCGGCAACTGTGGACTAGCATCATAATGCAATAATGTTTGATATGGTTTTGCAGCTTTATAATGATGGTCAGAATGACGCGTTAGTTCATAAAGTAATATTCTTCCAATCTGGTGATCCGAATTCCAAGAATGGATTTTATCAACGGATTCATAACGTCCACTAGGTAATTTTTTTCTTTGTAAACCATAATGTTCAATATAGTTTATAGTTTCTAAAAGCAGGAATGAGATTACTGCAATTGCGATCGCAGTGATTAAACCTGTTGTGCCAAAAAAGTAAGTAACGGTACCCAGATACGCTAATTGAATTATGTGATAAATGATCATTTCGTTATGAAGTGATATTGTAGACTTGTTTAATCTTTTTAATTTTCGAGATTCTAATTCCCAAGCATGAAGATATCCTCCGATTACTGACCTAAACCAAAAAGTATATAGCAGTTCATTTTTTCTCGATGTTGCAGGATCTTCTGGCGTTGCAACACGTACATGGTGACCTCGATTATGTTCGATGAAAAAATGCATGTACAAACACGGTAAGTACAAGATCTTTGATGCTGTCTGAGCAACCCAACTAGGTTTATGTCCCAACTCATGCGCAACATTAATTCCAGAAGCACTCATAAGAACACCACAAGTCAATACAATCCCGATGATCTCCCAGGTCTGAGTAAGCGTAGGAACTGTAATTAGGGTTAAGTAAATCGCCCCGTAAATGATAGGAATATTGAGATATAAAAGTAAATCAAAAAACAACTTACCTTTCTTTTTGTCATATTCCTCTGTTGTAAGATTCAAAATATTTGGAGGCAATAAAGTTTCGATGATTGGAATAGCTATAAATAGTGACCCCAAAACAATATACGTCCAATATCCACCAACTGAAATCGCAAAAAAAGCAGCCAAAGGCATGAAGTAAGCAATCAAGTATTTTAAGTCGGCTAGTTGCATGATTTGTATTTTATTCTTAAAATCTAAAATACACTGATTTATACAAACCAACTAGTGATTGATGTTTTTTTCTGGATAAGCTTATGTTTATAAGGCTATTAAGTAGCTTTCGAGTAATCTAAAAAACTGAGCCAATTCCCTTCCATTTACCAATGCATGGTGGACTTGGATATTTACAGAAATATATTGGTATTTTTTCTTTTTCATGATTTTGCCCCAAGTAATTCTCGGTACAGAATCATGAGGGTGATAATTCATGGCATGGCTAATCGAACTAAAATCTATCCAAGGTATTGCAGATAAAAATAAATAATCATCTTTTCCTGGTGTATCCTCGAAAGAAGGATTTGATTGCATTAAAGCGTAAGTTCTATCTGCAGATTTTTTAAACTTTGAAAACTTCTTATTGAACGGTACAGTGCAAAAGCTAAAAGTATCTGAAGCTTTCGTTTCAATGGTAAATGAAGGGTTTACTTTTTTATGTTGAATAGTTTCATTGTTTCTTATTCTCCGTTTGAGTTCAGGAATATTGTTTGCTGCTTTTGCTATAAAATAAACAATGGCAATATGTATGGAAGTTTCTTTTTTCATGGCAAACTTTTTTATGTTGCCAATCTTAACTTTTGAAGTAATAGAATAATGTGGGTGATTCAAATTGTTGAAAAAGTGAAAGGCTTTCTCTTTATGACTGTCCGAAAACTTGATCTTTTTCATGGTATGGATGACTGTTAATTATGGATGATCATAATTCAATGGTTAAGAATTTAAAACTGTAATCTGTACACTTTCAACTTGTAACTAAATAATCATTCTTCATCAAAAAAGTCATTAAAATCAATTTCCTTAAATTCTTCAATTTCTCGCCTTTCTTTTTTTGTCGGTCTGCCTGCACCTTTATCTCTTCGTTCTGGAGCACCTTTACCAATAAACCAATTTTTATATTTATTGATTTCTGATTCTGGTGTAATATTTTCGTAGCATGGTTCTGCTAATGTAGCCGATACTCTTTTTGATATTATGTCTTTTACCAAAAATTCAAAATTGAATCCATCCTTTTTGGCTATGATTTTATCTCCGACAGCAACTAAGGTAGATGGTTTTGCTGTTTTTTCGTTGATTGAAATTTTTTTGCTTTTGCATGCATCAGTTGCCTTTGATCTGGATTTGAAAATTCGCACAGACCACAACCATTTATCAATTCTTGTAGTAGACATCTTTAATCTAACTGTGGTTTTTCTTTTAAGCGAGGAAGTTGAGGATTCATTTCTTTCAAAACCTTCAATACTTCTTTTGCCACAAAATAATCTCTATACCATCTATTATCCGCAGGCACATTTATCCAAGGTGTGGTGCATCTATTCATTGCATCTTCATAACATTTCATGTATTTATTCCAATGTTTTCTTTCCGCCCAATCACCGTCATTGTGTTTCCAGTTTCTTTCTGGATCGTCAATTCTTTCTTGTAGTTTTTCTAATTGTCTTTCTTTAGAGATGTTTAGAAAGAATTTTAAAACAGTGGTATTGTTGTCTTTTTGTAGTAAAGTTTCAAAAGCATTGATGGCGTCTATCCTTGCCGTCACTCTATCTTCGTCTATCCATCCATGTACACGTTGTATTAAGATGTCTTCATAGTGAGATCGTACAAATAGTTGGATGTTTCCTTTTGCAGGTGCATGTTTGTGGACACGCCATAAAAAGTCATGCGCAAATTCTTCGTCGGTAGGTTTTTTGTATCCCTTTGCTTTTGTGAATGACGGACTACAGTATCTGAAAACCTTTCTTGTAACCCCATCTTTACCACTTGAGTCCATGCCTTGTAAAACAACAAGGATAGAATGTTTTTTCTCAGCATGCATTTTTAATGCAAGTTCGCCGATTTCCTTAGCGATCAATCTTCTTTTTTCTTTGATTAAATCTTTATCCGATCCTTTAGGAGCTTTCGTTGGTAGCTTTGCAATTTTTATTTTAGCCATTACACACGCATTTTCTTTCTTTTTACTAAATAAGATTCTAGAATAGGGTAGAACCCTTTGTTAATATCCGTTTCTATAAAATCAATTTTATATTGAAGACATTTCATTCTTAAGTTATCTTTATATTCCTTAATCTTTGTGGAGTAATATTCTTTAACTTCATTTGATTGTAGTTTTACAGATTCTCCACTTTCCATATCTACAAATTCGTATGGTCGGTTTTCAAATTCAAAAGACAACTCTTTGGCTGCATCTGTTACATGGAATAGGACTACTTCGTGTTTGTTGTATTTCAGATGTTGCAATGCGGAAAACAATTCATCTGCATTTTCTCCACCTTCGAACATGTCACTAAAAATCATGACCAATGATCGTCGATGGGTTTTGTCCGCTACTTCGTGCAATGCATTTGCAGCAAGTGTTTGTTTGTTGAGGGTATCATCTTTGATTAATTTATCTAGATAAGTCATTAGCAATCTATAATGGGTAGTGCTAGACTTAGCTTTGGTATGCATATCGACTTTAGAATCAAAAAGACTCAATCCAAAAGCATCTCTCTGCTTTTTTAGCAAATTCATTAATGATGCTGCCGCCAAAGCAGAAAACTGGAGTTTATTTAACTCGTTGTCTTTCCTTTCTTTTGGAAAATACATTGATGACGAAGTATCGATTACTATTTGACACCGCAAATTCGTTTCTTCTTCAAACCTTTTAGTAAATAGTTTGTCAGTCCTGGCATATACTTTCCAGTCAATATTCTTAGTGGATTCACCAGGATTATAAATCCTATGTTCTGCAAATTCTACAGAAAATCCATGAAAAGGACTTTTATGTAAACCGATGATAAACCCCTCTACCACTTGTTTTGCCAACAACTCCAAATTAGAAAGTTGTTTTAGGTCAAAAGAATCAAAAAAACTCATAAATCAAAGATATAAAAACTATAAAGTCCTTACTCAACGAATCAAGCAAGGACTTTAATGTATACGTTTATTAATTTTAATTATACGTGAGCAGCGATTTTTTGCTCAAGTGCTGCCTTTGTTGTCGCTCCAACTTGCTTATCTACTACTTCACCATTTTTTATAAATAGGATAGTAGGGATACTTCTTACGCTGTATTTTGAAGCTACTCCTGCATTGTCGTCAACATTTACTTTCCCGATTACTGCTTTGCCATCATATTCTGTTGATAATTCGTCAATAATTGGAGAAACCAAACGACAAGGACCACACCATTCTGCCCAAAAATCTACAACTACTAATTTGTCGCTGTCTAAGGCTGATTCTTGAAAGTTAGAATCTGTAAATTCGAAAGCCATAATTATTTAAATTTATTGTTTTATTAAAGATTCAAAGCAGTAACGCCATGAGTTCTCATAAAGTTCTGCTAAAATAAAAATAATTGCTTTATTGAGCTAACATTATGAAAAGCTTAAGATTTAAATTTGGAATTCCGCTTGTTTTACTGAGTATAGCTCTGTTAAGCAGTAATTTAGCAGCCAATATTGTGGATAAATTTTACCTCAATGGATTATTCCAGCTTATTCGTATTATTCATGATTATACTTTAGGTTTTTTACCGATTCCTACGATTGTCATTTCTGTTGGTATTTTGATTTTATGTCTGTGGAAGTTTGTATTTAAGGCTGGCTCGATACTCAAAGCCTTGATTAATTTGTTTCTAATATTTCTTTGGTTATTGGTGATTTTTTATTGGTCTTGGGGAATAAATTATGCTTCAACATCCATCGATAAGAAGCTCGAATTGTCAGTTCCAGAGTTAGATTATTGGACACTAAGAGATCTAGTAACTATTGAAGGACAGAGACTTTCCACGCTAAGAGATTCCGTAAATTCTGATACTTTGCAATTCCATGATTTAGAAGACCCAATTCGTGAGATTCAATCTGGTTTTTTAGATGAATGTGGATACAGTACTATAGGAAGAGTGCGGGTTAGAAAATTGCCTGGTGGTTCACTTTTGCATATCCGAACTTCTGGAATTTATATTCCTCATGCATTTGAAGGACATGTAGATGGTGGATTATATTTTCGACAATGGCCATTTACATTGGCACATGAAATGGCGCATGGCTATGGAATCACACACGAATCTGATTGCAATTTTATTGGCTACATTTGTTGTATGCGGAGTCAGGATGTTAATGTGAAGTATTCTGGTCAATTGGCTTATTGGCGATATTTAGTTAGGGAGTTGATGAAAGTTGATCCAGATTGTCGTGCTCATTTGGATGAATTTGTATCT
>JAHDBF010000104.1 GCA_020630525.1 Saprospiraceae bacterium | reverse complement strand
AGTAACCCTAATCCACTAAAAAAACTAGTAACTAATCACTAAAAAACTAATCACTAATCACTAAAAAACTAAAAACTGACTCACTAAAAACTAAAAAACCCCTAAACATACCACCAAGCCCAAGCAATCAAAACAAACTGCAATGGTAATCGAATCCACAGCAGCGTTTTACTAATTTTCATTCCCGCGCCATTAGCCATGAGCATGTAGATATTGGCAGGAAAAACAGCGATTAGCAAAAGTATAATTCCCCATGCCGCCATTGATTGCGTTTGTGGAATAACCAATCCAATGCCTCCCAAAATCTCTGCAATTCCGACAACGACATTAATCGGCTTATTATAT
Organism: Saprospiraceae bacterium; assembly: GCA_020630525.1. Classification (GTDB taxonomy): domain Bacteria; phylum Bacteroidota; class Bacteroidia; order Chitinophagales; family Saprospiraceae; genus JAHDBF01. Next base: position 13,383 of record JAHDBF010000104.1, on the reverse strand, counting down.
TTCTGTAGGATTGGCGGAGTAATTTTATAGTAAAACCAAGGCTTCTTAAAGTGCATATATCCTGCATAGACATAAAAAAATGCCATTAAATACATCAAAATATCTTTAAGAATCATATCAATATTGGTTTTCGTGAAAGTAAAGCTAAGTGCTACTCATCGATACTTCATCATTTCCTATCGAATATTATAGGAATTTGAAACGAATTTCAGTATTTATGTATTATCTATTAAAAAAGAGAACATGTCAGACGAAAATATTAAATCAGAAAACGCAAATTCTGTCATTAAGAATCACATGATTTGGTCAATGGGTGCAGGCTTTATTCCAGTGCCAATTGCCGATTTCTTTGCCGTTAGTGCTATACAGTTGGATATGATTAGACAGCTTTGCAAACTCTATGATATTGACTTTAAAGAAACAGAAGGCAAGGCATTAATTACCAGTCTTACAGGATCTGGACTCGCGAGATTGGGCGCAAGAGCTGTCAAGTTTATTCCTGGAGTTGGTTCAGTGCTTGGTGGTGTAACACTGGCTGTACTTTCAGGAGGGACTACCTATGCTTTGGGAGAAGTATTTAAAAAACATTTTGAAACAGGAGGAACGTTTCTAGATTTTGACCCTTCTCGATTAAAGGCCTATTATGATGAAAAGTTTGAGAAAGGCAAAGCGATGGCAAAGGATATCAAAGAAAATCAAAATGCCAATACAGTTGTAGTACAAGATGCAGAAATTGTAGATTCCGCGGAGCCATCAGCTATTTCAGAACCAAAAGCAACAAATACTAAAAAGCGGAAAAGTTTTGTAGAGCAGATGCAAGGATTACAACAATTAAAAGAAGATGGCATTCTAACTGATGAAGAATTTGATTTAATGAAAAAGAAATTGATTGCAAGTGAAAACAATTGATGAAAAGACTTTCAGTCATATTGAGAAATTGGCAATGCTAAAACTTTCTGATGAAGAAAGAAAAACCATAAAAGACGATTTACAAAACATCGTGCAAATGTTTGATAAACTTTCTGAGTTAGATACTGATGGAGTCGAACCAAGAACACATATTAACATCGAACCGCAAAAATTAGCATCAGATATTCCAGAAACTCATTTGGATAGAAAGATAGCTTTAGAGAATTCTGACAATACAGAAGGTAACTTTTTTACCGTTCCAAAAATCATTAAATGAGTAATGCCATAATCAGTATTTCAGACCTAAAGAAAATCTACGTGATGGGTACAACAGAAGTGCGTGCCTTAAATGGAGTGAATATTGATATAAACAAAAACGAATATGCTGCCTTAATGGGACCATCAGGAAGTGGAAAATCTACTTTAATGAATTTATTGGGTTGTTTAGACACACCAACATCTGGAAAGTATTTTTTGAATGACACCAATGTCAGCAGTATGTCAGACGACGAACTAGCTGCAGTGAGAAACAAAGAAATTGGATTTGTTTTTCAGACCTTTAATCTCCTTCCACGGATGACTGCTTTAGATAATGTAGCATTACCATTGGTGTATAGTGGATTAAGAAAAAAGGATAGGGAAGAGAAAGCGAGAATAGTCCTAGAAAGTGTTGGATTAGGAGATAGAGTAGATCACAGACCCAATGAATTGTCTGGAGGGCAGAGACAAAGAGTCGCTATTGCAAGAGCCTTAGTCAATGATCCTTCCATTATCCTTGCAGACGAACCCACAGGAAATCTCGATACCAAAACATCAATTGAGATCATGCAGATCTTTGAAAAAATCCATGACGCAGGCAACACCGTTATTTTGGTTACACACGAACCTGATATCGCAGAACATGCACATAGAATTATAAGACTGAGAGATGGAATTGTAGAATCTGATGTAAAGAATGAAAATGTAGTTAGGTCAGCAGACCCAACTCACCGTTACAACGAAAATTGAAATATTAAATGAAAATATATACTAAGACTGGAGATAAAGGTGGCACGAGTTTATTAGGTGGCCAAAGAGTAAATAAAGATGATGTAAGAATAGAATCTTATGGTACTGTAGATGAATTAAATGCTCATCTTGGATTGCTCTCTGCGCTATTGGGTAATGAGGATTTGGATAAAAAGTTACAAATTTTACAGTCGAGACTATTTGATATAGGATCGTACCTTGCATCTGAAGATTTAAATCATCCAGCTTTGCCGCCATTAACAGATGAAATGACCAAGGACTTGGAAGTAGCTATCGACGAGATGGAAACAAAACTTGAGCCTTTAAAAACATTCATTTTACCTGGCGGATCAAAATCAGTAGCACAATGTCATGTATGCCGAACCGTATGCAGAAGGGCAGAGAGAAGGGTAGTAACATTAAATAAACTAGAGGAAAAGTATGACTTAATCGTGATTTTTCTCAATAGATTATCTGATTATTTATTCGTTCTTTCTCGATTTATCAGCAAATTAGAAGGATCAAAGGAGATTCCTTGGATTCCGACCAAGAAATCATAATTCTGATACACAAATTTTATATACATTTGGGGCATGAGTATTCAGTCTGAAAAGAAATTTGTGTTAAAAGACTCATTTAGATATTTTCTAATTGGGCTTACGATAGTACTTATTAGCCTATTATTTACTGGTGCGTACAATACAACAGAAGTAAAAGTCGGAGATATTTGGTCTAGTCAAGAATTGATTGCACAAGCGCAAATCAATCTTGAAATTAAAGATCCAGTATTAAAATCTCGATTGGTTGAAATACAAAATGAATATCAGTATTTGCTAAAAAAAGTGAAAAATCCTGCCCAAGATATTCTAAATGCGCTAGGAAATAATCACCCTTACCGTGACCAGATTATTCCTGAAGTCAATCAAATCTATAGTGCAAATATTCTTGAAGATAAGAAACAAGATATTCCCTATTTTATCTTAAAAGGTAGAGCAGAAAAATCATTTTTAAATGTAAATGAGATTGTAGGCTTAGACGCTGTAAAAGATAGTTTGAAAACTAAGTTTATACAACTTGGCATTGACGATGCATCGATGATAGATATGCTAAAACCCAATTTGGTTTCTGATAAGGCATATACTGCTAGCGTTATAAATCAAATTTTTGAAGCAGAGACCAATAGAGTATCTATTGTAAAATCTGGGCAATCAATCATTAAGTCAGGAGAAAGAGTAACCGCAGAGAATCTACCTTTAATAAATGCAGTACAAGGAAGTGCAAAATCTCCTTGGTTAGGTGGTGCATTTAGCATCCTTCAATATCTGGGGTATTTGATTTTAACATGTCTGATTATTGGTGTTTTGATGCTTTATTTAAAAGAGTATTTTCCTGAATTATACAATAGTGTTTCAGGAGTTGCCTTTGTTTTACTTTGGCCAATATTTTTTAGTTTTTTGGTATTTGCAGTTACATCGACTTCGACATTAAGCCCTTATATTTTACCATTTTGTTTGGTTCCTATAGTAGTAAAAAACTTCTTTGGAGAGCGATTAGCTTTGTTTATACATATCGTTATTGTGCTTATTGCAAGCTATTTGTCAGGATTAGGATATGAGTTTATATTTATTCAAATCCTAGCAGGTATAGTGACCGTTCTTCTAGTTTCAGAAACGCGGAGGTGGGATCAGTTTTTTAAAGCGGTAATATTAATTTTAGCAACTTATGCATTAGGATTTTTGGGAATAAATCTTATTCAAGAGCAAGGTGCAGTATGGTCTGATCTACCTGTTTTTGGATGGCTTGCAGTAAATGGATTTTTACTATTATTGGCATATCCTTTCATCCCAATGATAGAACGCATGTTTGGTTTTACATCGAGTATAAGATTGGCAGAATTAGCGGATATGAACAACCCGTTACTTAAGGAATTGTCTACCATGGCACCGGGAACATTACAACATTCTCTTCAAGTCGCAAATTTGTGTGAAGCAGCTGCGGATGCAATAGGAGCTAATGCATTGCTTGTCAGAACAGCAGCACTTTATCATGACATTGGGAAATTGGCAAATCCCCAATATTTTATAGAAAATAACCCAAATAACAATCTACATGCCGCGTTAAATAACAACGTAGAAAGTGCAAAGATTATCATTGGACACGTTACAAATGGTCTGGAGAAAGCAAAAAAAGGAAAATTACCTAAAGAAATTGTTGATTTTATTTTAACTCATCATGGAACAACCCGAGTAGAATATTTTTATCGAAATGAAAAAAATGCCAATCCCGATAAGATCATTGACGAGACTATATTTACTTACCCAGGACCAAAACCAAGAACCAAAGAAGAAGCTATTCTAATGCTGGCTGATACCGTCGAGGCTGCATGTAAAAGCTTAAAAAATCCTTCCGCTGAAGAATTAGATGCATTTATTGATAAAATCTGTGATGCGAAAAGAGATCATGGTCAACTGGATAATTCCAATTTAACATTCAGCGAATTTAAGACATGTAAAACGGTGATGAAAAAATTGTTACAAAGTGTTTACCATGTAAGAATAGAATATCCCGAGGAAAAGTAAAAACCTTACGATAAATTAGTCTTTTTTCTTAAACGTAGTCCGCATAAGATTATCCCAAAAATCAGAACTTACCCCAAAACCCATATCTGGTTCTGCATAATGATGTCTCATGTGATGCTTTTTCATTTTCAGAAAGAATGGATGCTTTATAAAATCAAAATGATGAATCGCATAATGCATGGTATCATACAATACATATCCAAGTAGAAACCCAGGAAATATTGCTACCAATAAGCTCCCAAATAAAAAACTGAAAACAAAATAAAAACTAACCGCCAAAGGAATGCTCATAATAGGTGGCATTACTAATCTCATAGAATCCGCAGGAAATGCATGATGAATCCCATGAATTAAAAAAAATATCTTTTTACCAAATTTAGATTTTGCTTCGTAATGAAATACAAATCGATGGAAAAAATATTCCGCACTAGTCCAAACCAACATTCCGAAAAGAAACAATCCCAAAATCTTAAAAATATTCAATGATGGATCACTAAATGATAAATATAAGAAATAGATAATTACTGGAGTAAATAGCAATATCGGCACATACCAAGCGACTCTAGAAAATTTATCTAAAAACTTATTTTCAAATAGTGGCACAGATACGTCCTCATGAGATCTGACTTCGTGACTTGTGGGAATATCTGTTAACATTATCGAATTGAATATTTATTGAACCATGCAAAGTTAAATTTCTTTATTAATTTTCATTTAAACTCAGAGTTTAATTCTTATTTCTTACCTTGATTTATACATTAGAAATTAGCTTTTATAACGAAAAAAACAAAGAAAATTAAATCAACGACAAATGAATAAAGAAAAGAAGTGGTGTAATGGTTAAATCAAAAAGACCCATAAAAATTGGAATTACTGGAGGTATAGGCGCAGGAAAATCATTAGTATGTAGTCTATTCGAATTATTAGGGATACCTGTTTATTATGCTGATATTGAAGCTAAAAGAATAATGGTAACCAATGAAAATGTTATCTCGGAAATAAAAGATTTATTTGGAGAAGAGGTTTATAATGCAGATGGTAGCCTCAATAAAGTTCACCTCGGAGGAATTGTTTTCAAAGATCAAAGTAAATTACAAGAGTTAAATCAAATAGTACATCCTGCCGTCCATAAGGATTTGATTTCTTGGTTTGCTGCTCAATACTCACCTTATGCTATCGAAGAAGCAGCATTGATTATAGAAGCAGGCAACACCGATTTTTTTGATGAAATTATTCTCGTCTCAGCACCCAAAGAATTGAGAATTAGTAGAGTAATGAAAAGAAACAATATTTCAAGAGATCAAGTTATTGACCGTATAAATAAACAAACTTCCGAACAATTTAAACGGAAGCATGTAAGTTGGGAAATTGTCAATGATGAGCAACATTCCCTGATAAAGCAAGTGTTAAAGGTGCATAATTACCTGTTAGAAAAAGAGAATTACACTTTATCGGAAATGTAAAAACCATTTCTATAATGCTAACAAAACGTTATAATGTGCGTTAAAATGAACTTTTTTATAAAAAAATCACCTAAAAACTCCAAAATCATGCCAATACTATCAAAATAAATTGAGCAACTATTGACAATGATAGTAATACTATCATATATTTGTATTAACAAACAGTAAAGGTTATGACAGCTGAAGCATTAAACACAAAAATAATACAACTCAAACCTCAATTAGAAAACTACGCATATTCTCTAACCAAGGATGAGACAAATGGAAAAGATCTTGTGCAACAAACAATGTTAAAAGCATTTGATAAAATCCATCAGTTTAGACAAGGCACTAATCTGAAAGCTTGGTTGTTTACCATCATGAGAAACAACTTCATCAATGACATCAGAAAAAACAGCAGATTTGTAGGTCGGGAAGAAATTACAAGCTATATCCCATATTCTACTAAAAATATGCACGTTGAGAATACAGGAGAAAGTTCAGTGATGTTGGAAATGCTAGAAAAAGAAGTAGAAAGTTTACCTGATAATTTAAAAATACCATTTAGAATGATGGTTGACGGATATGCATATAAAGAAATTGCTGCAGAATTAAGGATGCCTTTAGGAAGTGTAAAAAGCTTTATCCATAAGGCCAGAAAAAGATTGCAAGCAAGAGTGTTATATCTAAGAAATTATTTGGTAGAAAGAAAAATCGCTTAAAATAACTGACTTCAAAACCAATTGCCTATGCAAGTCTACGTAAATCCAAGGATTAACGAAGATATTTATCTAAAAGATCCAATTCAATCCGATCTTGGAAAGAAGATTATCTTCTCTTCTGTAAATCTGGTAAATACTTTGGGCTTTGATAAATTTAATTTTAAAAAATTAGGTGCTGAAATCAAATCTACTGAAGCCTCTATCTATAGGTACTTTCCCAATAAAGAAAGATTATTGATTTATCTTTCAGCGTGGTATTGGGAGACAAAAAACTACTTAATTGTTTCTAAGACGAACAGCATTACCGATCCACGAGAAAAATTGACTAAAGCAATTAAAGCATTGGTTAATGTTACAGAAGAAATGCAAAGTCAAAACATATTAGAGTTGCATCAGTTACAAGCCATTGTTACTCAAGAATTTTACAAAATCACACGGACTAAGCGTTGCTCTTCTCATAATGAATCAGGGTATTTTGAAAGCTTTAAGCGACTTTGTACCAGTATTTCTGATATCATAAAAGAGATTGATCCCGATTTTAAATATCCAATAACGATGGCAACTTCTTTGATAGAAATGTCAATAAGCAATAATTTTTGTTCGTCGAATCTTCCTTCTTTGACGGAGATTCAATGTGGAGAAGATAAACGAAAGCAGATTGAAGATATGATGACTTATTTTTGTGAAAGACTTTTAGTCCGCTGTAAAAAATAAAATGAACGATAAATACATCTATATACTTTTAGCCATCTTCAATCTCGTTATCGGGGGTGCAAAGATTTATGCTGGAATTTCAGGAATTAAAGATATTATAATAGTCGGTTGTACTATTGCGCTGGCGATTTTATTTATTTCCATTGCTTTTAAGCCCAAAGAAAATTAAGCTAAATCTCTTTTTTGCTCCTCCAATATTTTTTGCCAATTAATCAATCCAGCAATTGACATGATGGTATAGATTCCCATCATATCCACAAAAATCCAAGCCTCGCTTTTACCATAAATGTACATATACATAGGATCGAGGACCAACCAATAAATCCAATTATCAATATATCTTTTAGCCAATAAATAAGTGGCAATTATCGAAAATCCACTGGTTATTGCATCCAAATAAGGCATATTTGTCTCAAAAAAATATTGACCTAAAAAAGCAATACCTATCGAAAAACTTATTCCTAATGAAATTAAAGAAACATGTTCTATTACAGTCATTTTCTTGATTGGAGTGTGCGCTTGATCTTGTTGACCTTTCCAAATGATCCAACCATAAATACTCATGCCTAGATAAAAAATCTGTAAACTAGCATCAAATTTTAACTGAAGATGAAAGAAAGATTCGTACGACCAAACAATGGCAGATAAAGCACCAAAAAGAAAGCAAATTCTCAAATTTTTAACCGCAAGCAGAATATAAACTATACTTAATCCTGTTGCAAGAATTTGTAGCTCTCCCATTAATTTGTATTCCTTTTATTTCTTTTTTCGTTTGAAGTCACCTCTTTTCCAAGCTTTTATAAATTGAGCCCAGGCAGCAGGATTAAAGATATTTTGGGGTTTGTATTGACCAGAATATTGATATTCAGTAATCTGCTTTTGCATCACATAATCAAAAGCCTCTGTTCCATCAGAAGGAACTACAGTTCTCATTTCTTCTAGTAATTTTTGAGCTAAATTAGCTTCTGCAAATTTTCTCATTTCTTGGTCTACATCCAATGCTAAAAACTCCAATTTGTAATGTTCGCGACTAGGCCATGGATAGATTACTGCTTCTGGAAGTAAAATATTTCCTCTTGACATAACTTGATACCAAGAGTAAAAACTCTTGTCAAGATCTACTGGAATGGCTTTTTTTACTGGATCAAAACCTACTCTCGAAAATACAATTGTATCCCCAACTTGAGCCACTAGAGAGAAAAAACCATCAATCTCAGTAATAGTCCCTCTGCTAGTATTTAAAATAGAAACGTTAGTATATGGCAACGGAGCGATTTCTCCAGAATCATTTTCGGTAACTACTACCCCAGAAAACTGGATTACTTTTTTCTCTTCTTGGGCTGCTAGACCTAGAGAAACAAAAATACTAAGTATAAAAAGTACGTAAAATTTAATCACAAGTTTGAGGTTTAACCTTAAAGACGAATGTAGCGAATATATTATTTCTTTTATACACTTAACATGGATTCTTTTAACTTCCTTTTAACTTGAAAATTGCTATTGAGAAAATGTATATTTGCAGGCTGTGGATCATTACAAAATAAAAATAAAACAATTCGAAGGTCCTTTTGACCTTTTACTTTTCTTTATTGAGAGAGATGAGTTAGATATTAATGACATTCCAGTCTCAAAAATTACTAATGATTTTCTAGAGTATATTCGCAAATTAGAAGAGCTAGATCTTGATGTTGCCAGTGAATTTATTTTAGTAGCAGCTACACTAATGAGGATTAAAGCCAAAATGCTAATCCCTCGAAAAGAAATCGATGCGGAAGGAAATGAGATAGATCCTAGAGAAGAATTGGTGCAAAAACTACTGGAATATCAACAATTCAAAGGAGTAATTGGTGATCTTACTGGATTAGAAGAACGCAGAAAACTCATGCATGAGCGTGGATATGCAAAGGCAGAATTAAGAAAACTGGCAACAAAAGCTTTGGTTGATATTGAACTTGAGTCAATTACGTTGGCAAAACTTTTTAGCGCATTTAACAATGCAATGCAAAGACACGAAAACAAAGTAAATCGCGTCGTACATCAAATTGTTCAATATCCTTACACATTGGAAACGCAAAGAAGCTATATTAAAACCAGATTTAGAATGGGTTCCGGTAGGATGTCTTTTGATGGACTTTTTGCAGGATTGAGAGATCGGATGGAGGCAATCGTAACTTTTTTAGCCTTACTAGAAATGTTAAATTTACATTTGTTAAAAATTACCTCAGGTATAGGATTAAATAATTTTTGGATAGAAAAAGACAACGCTAATTCTGAAGAAGAATAGCACATAAGATATTAGATATGAATATAGAAGAATTTGTTGCAATAAGCGGGATGCCTGGTGTTTATAAAGTAGCCTCATCGAGATCTAATGGAATCTTGGTAGAAGACTTAGACACAGGGAGGGTAAAATTTTATCCTGCAAGAAAGCATCAATTTACACCGATGGCAACTGTAGCTATTTATACATTAGAAGATACTACAGAACTGAAAACTGTTTTTCAATCTATGAAAGATAAAAAATCAGATCTCCCAGTTCCTGCAATAAATGCAGATAAAATGGTATTGTTGGAATACTTTGAACAGATACTCCCTGACTATGACGAGGATCGAGTGTATGTGAGCGACATCAAAAAAGTAATTAAATGGTTTACTTTTTTGGATTCTAGAAACCTCTTAGAATCTGTCGATAATGATGAAGAAGAATAGTTATATTTTTTAGTTATTCTAAAACGTCAGTCAGTACATTGTTTATTTCTTCTGAGGTAAATCCTCGAGACATAGCGTATTGAAAAAGTTTGGAACGTAAAGGGTAGTTGCTTAATCCTCTGCCTTCGTAAATGTCTTTTTTCTTTGACAAATTCTCTGTCAGGTATTCCATATATTCTGCTTGATCGATTTCCAATAATCCCTTTTTTATACAATACTCCGAAACCTGTTTTGCCTTTAATCCCTGCTTAATTTTCTGTCTTCCCCATTTACTTTGTCTATATTTTCCTCTTACATACGACCTTGCATATCTTTCTTCATTTAAGAAATCATCTTTAATTAAATCCGCCATTATTTGTTCTAAGGTGTCTCCATACACTTTGATTTTAATAAGTTTTGATCTTACTTCTGAGTGACAACGGTCTTGGTATGTGCAGAATCGCTGGAGCTTTTTTAAATTTTCTTCGTAGAAATACATTGCGTAAAGTTAAAGAAAGTGGATAAAAAAGTTGATGCCTTATCTCGGGGTTTATGTATTATTTGCAAAATAGTTAGATGCTTATTTTAATATTCATTTCTCAAAAGTAGGTCTTTTTATGCTAGACCTGTCTTTACTATACACCAATTAAAATTTTATTAGATATGCTTATTACTATTAAATTCCCGACAAATTTGTTTTTAGTAATCACAATTTTTATTCTATTTTCTTGTCAAAATGAGGAAGAAATTGTTTTTGAAAATGAAGAAATAATTTCAGCATTGCCAACAGATATAATCTCTCCATCAGACAATCCTTATTCAGAAGCTAAGTTTGAATTGGGGCAAAGTTTATTTTGGGATCCCATTTTGTCAGGGATGAAAGACATATCTTGTGCTACATGTCATCATCCAGATTTTGGCTACGGCGATGGTCGATCTTTGTCCTCTGGGATAAATGGAGAGGGGATAGGCCCCAATAGAATACGTGGTACGGTAATAAAAAGAAATGCACCTACGATTATAAATACTGCGTTTAACGGGATCGATGTAAATGGTAATTATACTCCAAGTTCTGCACCCATGTTTTGGGACAATAGAGCCAGCGGATTGGAAGAACAAGCATTATTGCCAATATTAGATCACGATGAAATGCGTGGACCAAACATTGCTGCTGAAGATATTCTAGATACAATAGTCAATCGGTTAAGTACAATTCCTGCCTATGTAACTATGTTTTCTATTGCTTTTGGTGATGAAATGATAAATGAAGATAGACTATCAAAGGCCTTAGCAACATTTCAAAGAAATATAGTAGCCAATAATAGCCGTTTTGATCAATATGCCAATGGAAATGTAAATGCACTGAGCAATGCAGAAATCCGTGGGATGAATACTTTTATTGATGTAGGATGTGCCAATTGTCACAGTGGTCCGATGATGTCTGATTATCAACTGCATACACTTAGTGTTCCTGAAAATCCCTTGATAGAAGACGATGGTGCAACTGGTAATTTTGATTTTAGAACGCCAACATTAAGAAACTTAAACTTCACAGCTCCTTATATGCATAACGGTGCATTTAATAACCTAAGGGATGTTTTACGATTTTATGCTGATCTATCTAGAGGAAATGGTGAATCTCAAAATCAAAACGTAGCATTAAATCAAATAGCACGAGATGCCAGAAATTTACGGTTAGGTAACGGAGAAGCAGAAGAAATTATCGTATTTTTAAATACATTAAATGACGAAAATTTTGATAAGACTATTCCAAATGAAGTACCGAGTGGTCTATCTGTCGGTGGTAATATTGATTAGTCAGGTGTCATATAGAGGAACGATGATTTTAGTCGTTTGGACATGTTGATAAGAATGTAGAACTATACTCAAGCTCTAGTCTTGAAAGTGGAATTTTGACAACCAGAAATAGTCTCTATTTGATAATGCATTAAATTCATATTGATAAATTCAACAAGCAGAAATAGAATATTTTTAGTAGTATAAAATGAGTACTGTTGCGTAATAAAGGGTAAATATTTTTTCTTCTAGAGTGTGATTTGTTTATTTAACGGAATCAAACGAGAATTTTGAAAAAGACTTTTGATTTATACAAATTATGATATTAATTGCCCCGTATAAAGTTTATAAAAAAAGTGATATCTCCGTTAGAAATACTCGTCATATCCACGGACATTCCTGTGTTTTTTGCCTCGATTTTACCATTTTTAATTCTTCATCTAGTAGGACATTAACACCTATATTAGGGATTAAATCTAATGAAAAAAATAGAACCAGAGGAAAATAGATTTTACCTTAAAATTTATATCTGTTTCCGACAGCCTCTGGCTCTATTATTAATTCATTTAATTGCTAGACTTTTGATTAGATAAAGATAAAGTCTATTTGTGATTAATTGAATTTCACAAATGAGTCCGCAACGATTTCTGATGAATATCTTTTGATGCCATCTTTGTCCTCGTACGATCTATATACAATCTTTCCATGAATAAGAACTTGATTGCCTTTTGCTAACGATTTAGACATATATTCAGCTTTCTTTCCCCATGCTACGACTGTGTGCCACTGTGTGTTTTGAGCTTTCTCACCTTTTTTATCAGTGTAATACTCATTAGTCGCAAGCGGAAATTTTGCTAAAATATTTCCATTTTCAAAGTTAGTAAGGGTTACCTCGTCGCCCAAATTGCCAATTAATTGTACAGAGTTTCTTAAATCATTCATGATACTTAATTTTTGTGTCAATTGATTCTGTATTTATTTAATTAAAATCAAAAGACGGATGAAACAAAAAATTTATACCACAAAGATGAAGGCAGTCTTTACTATTACTCGTATAGTATCCGATTACTTCCGTTTATATCCGATTAAAAACGAATATGTCGCTGATTATGAGTAGGTTAGGTAAGTTTAAAAAATGTGATAATTGTGACCAAGAAATTTTTGGTAGATCAGATAAACGGTTTTGCGGAGATCAGTGCCGTGTCAGTTTTAATAATTTGAGGAATAAACTATCTGCAAGAATTATCAGAAAAATTAATAAAAGGTTAAGCCATAATTATAGAATATTGATAGAATTAAATCCTAAAGGCATCGCTAAAAAAGTAAAGATATCTACTTTGAATAATGCTGGATTTAGTTTTAATTATTTTACAAGCATATATATTACAAATGAAAGTGGTAATGAATATAGATACTGCTATGATCATGGATATAGAATCCTAGACGACACCTGGCTATTATTAGTTAAAAGCAATATGGATTCTTGAAACTAGATTACTTATATTTAGATATTGGATTTTCTTC
>JAHDBF010000103.1 GCA_020630525.1 Saprospiraceae bacterium | reverse complement strand
ATAGTGGATAATCAGAAGGAAAAGTATATAAGTAAAAAACTAAGTTATATCCTTAGGCATAGACCTGATTCCATTGGGATAACATTAGATGAAGAAGGTTGGACTAATGTGGAAATATTACTTTCCAAAATGGAGATAACTAGGGAAGAGTTGAATTATGTAGTTGTTAATAACAGTAAAAAAAGATTTGTAATCAGTGATGATAATTTAAAGATCAGAGCAAATCAAGGTCATTCTGTCAAAATAGATTTAAAATTAAAAGAGGTTAAACCACCTGAAGAATTATTTCACGGAACGACCAATAAATTTCTTGAAAGTATAATGAGAAAAGGGTTGTCAAAAATGAATCGCAACCATGTTCATCTTTCTGTAGACATACCTACTGCAATGCAAGTCGGTTCTCGGCACGGCAAACCAATTATATTATTGGTCAATTCCGGAAGTATGTATAAACAAGGATATAAATTTTACTTATCCGAGAATGGTGTTTGGTTGACCAATGAAGTTCCATCAAAATTTTTAACTTTGAAAGACTGATAATTTCTAAGTTAAAAATTCTATCATGTGGAAAACAGTATTGCTACTAATCTTCTCTTTGATTATCGTTCCTATAATTGCCTTTTATTATGGAACACCTTTGACAGAATTACAAAAAGACGTTTTAGAAATATTGGTCAAAACATATTTGTTTGCTGCCTTACTCTGTTATGTTGTTAGTTCAATCACCAAAAATTATAGTCAAGTAGATAAGTTATGGTCTATCATGCCGATCATCTATGTTTGGATTGCCGCCTATATGGTAAATTTTGAACAGCGAATATTCCTAATGGCTCTGGTAGTTACAATTTGGGGATTGCGTCTTACTTGGAACTTTGGAAGAAGAGGAGGGTATAGTCTAAAGTTTTGGACTGGAGAGGAAGATTATCGTTGGGCAATATTAAGAGCTAAACCCGAATTTCAAGGCGCTTTCCGATGGAACATGTTTAACCTGTTTTTCATTTCTCTTTATCAAATGGGATTAGTACTGTTAATAACTTTACCTATTGTGAAAGCAATTGGAGGAGAAGCACTTGGAATTTTGGATTATATAATTGCTGCAGTTGTAGTTGCATTTGTAATTATGGAGTACATTTCTGATAACCAGCAATACGCTTTCCAAACCAAAAAGTACAGATTAATTAACAATGGTGAAAAATTGACACCACCATATTCCAAAGGATTTATTGACTCTGGTTTTTGGTCAAAAATGCGTCATCCTAATTACTCTGCAGAACAAGCTGTATGGATAGTATTCTATCTATTTACAATTACAGCAACTGGCCAATGGATAAATTGGTCAATCATCGGATGCTTATTGTTGATCGTTTTGTTTAAAGGAAGCTCAGATTTCAGTGAAGAGATTTCATTGTCAAAATATCCTGAGTACGCAGAATATCAAAAAACAGTAGGAAGATTCATTCCTAAGTTGTTTTAAGTATTTTTGATTTGCTTAGTCATCCATAATTATTTTCTGATGTAATATTCCTAATGTCAACTGCTTGGCAAAATACATTAATTACTATTTTGTAATTTTTATCTCTAATGAAAAACGCCTAATTTATTGACTATTGGATCGTATATTTTCAACTTTAACGCTTTGTAACTAATAAATTAGTTTAAAAACTAACTGATTAGTTGATAAACTAAATAATTAGTTATACATTTGAATCATAGAAATAATACTATGAAAAAATTAGCACAAAGAGAAGAGCAAATTATGCAAGTCCTATGGGAAATTGGGCCTGCATTTGTTAAGCAAATTATCGAAGCTTTACCAGAGCCAAAACCACATTATAACTCAGTATCTACGATGGTTAGAATCTTACAAGAAAAGGGGTTTATCGATCATCAAGCTTTTGGTAAGAGTCATCAATACTTTGCTAAAATAACTAAAGAGCAATATCAAAACAAAGCAGTCGATGATTTGGCTGGTAGTTACTTTAATAATTCTATTCCAGAAATGGTCGCATACTTTGCTAAAAAGGAAAAGATTAATAAAGAAGAGTTACAATCTATTTTAAAAATGATTAAAAAATAAATTTCCGCATGTTACCTTATATCATTCATACTTCGATTTTACTAGCAGCATCATTTATATTATATTGGTTTTTACTCAGGAAAGAAACATTCTATAAAGTAAATAGGTATTTCTTATTGGCAACAATAGCATTGTCTTTGCTGATTCCTGCAATACAGATTCCTGCTGACTTTTCTATACACAAACCTGAAATTTCTTCAGTAATCCCAGTTGTCGAAACTACAAATACTCACATTCAGACACAGCCAATCAAAGCATCAAATTCGAATACAATCCTTTCTTCTAATCCAGTTGAAGAATCCATTAACACTGGTGTAGCGCCTAAAGCAGATTCATCATCCGAAACAATCAATTATTTTACTTCCCTAATCCCAAATTGGAATTTATCAAAGTGGATTTGGTCAGTGTACTTAATAGGAATAGCATTATTTGGAATTAATTTTTTGATTCAATTTGTATTATTACTATTTAGAAAATCTAAATTAGAATTTATAGAAGATGGTTCTTTTACAATTTATGAATTAACAGATGATACTGCACCATTTTCATTTTTGCATTGGATATTTATTAATCCTGGTGCTTATGATTTAGATACTTTTAATCAAATATTGGCACACGAAAAAATCCATGTACAGCAATATCATTATATAGATAAATTAGTGATAGAACTATTGGTAATTGCTTTGTGGTTTAATCCATTTGTATGGATGTATAGAAAAGCAGTTTCTAATAATTTGGAATTTTTGACAGATAATGAGATGTTAGAAAAAGGTACTGAGAAGGAACACTATCAAATGAGTTTATTAAAGGTTTCAGTCCCACAACATGCTTTAGATTTAACTACAAATTATAATGAATCTTTTCTTTCTGAACGCATACGCATGATGAGCGCTAAGCGGTCTTCTGCAAAATCGAGCTGGAAATATTTACTGGTAATCCCAATGATAGGTTTATCAATGTCAGTTTTAAATGCAATCATTCCAGTAGAGCTTACTGAAAATTTATTTTTAGAATCTACTGAGAAAAGCACTACTGATGCGGATGATAATTTAGCGCAAAGCGAAGTAAAACAAAAGCTAAATTCAAATAGCATATCTAAAAAGGGTTCTAAGGAAAACCAACAAATTCCAGAAAGTGAATTGACTGATAACGATGAGAAAAAATCTGTTATTGAGAATGAAAATAATAGCTTGATCGGACTTAATTCAACTACCAAATTTGAGAACAAAACAAAAGACATTGTCGCTTCAACATCTGTAATAGATTTGACTAGAATCGTTGAACAAAAAGAATCAAATGACAATACAATAGATATGAAAAAGGAATCTATAAAAGTTAAAGGTTCTGATATCGCATCGGTTGAATTTAAAATTGATGAAAATGAAATTAATTTAGCAAATAGAGACACTAAAATAGAAAAGAAGTCTTGTGTTGAAAAAGGCATTAATAAAAAAGGCTGTTGTAATAATTCTGATGAAGGACAGCAATTTAAAGACCTAAAGCCAGGAATGTACAAAGCAAAAATTAAAGCAGATCAATTATGCTATGCACTGAATTACTCTGTAAATTCTCATAGTGATAGTTGGTTTATAAATACATGTGAAGACATCAATGTAGTATCAAATTTTTCTATAGGTGATGAGGTAACTTTCCATATCAAGCGAAATGCAGGTACGTTGACTTTTAATGGTGACCTTTATGCTGGGAAATATGGTTACGGTGTGTTTGACTTTGAAGTAAATCCTGATTATATAGCAATGTTAAAGTCTAAAGGAATAAATGGTTATGAAGATCAAGATTTATTTAACTTATATGTGCATAACGTTACAAAAGATTGGATAGAGGCTTATTCTTGGTTTGGCTTAAATTCTACCATAGACGATTTAATAGCACTAAATATTCATGAAGTTAGTCGAACCGATATGAAAGATTATCATGACATTTTTGCCAATGCAGATATAACGCCTAACGTAGATGATATGGTAGCGATGAAAATTCATGGAGTAAATAAAACATTAGCATTTTCTGTTTTGAAATTTGATTCTGATGCAGATATTGACGACATTGTTAGTGTAGCAATTCATGGATTCGATAATAATGTTATCAATGCATTAAATGATCATGGGTTTAAAAATGTAGATGCTGATGTCCTTACTGCGATGAGTATACATGGAGTACAAGCGGATGACATCATAGCTTA
Organism: Saprospiraceae bacterium; assembly: GCA_020630525.1. Lineage (GTDB taxonomy): Bacteria > Bacteroidota > Bacteroidia > Chitinophagales > Saprospiraceae > JAHDBF01. The sequence continues at coordinate 9,575 of JAHDBF010000103.1, read as the reverse complement.
TAGCGATGCAGGTTATGATAAAAATAATCCAAAATCTTTAATTGAGTTTGGAATACACGGTGTCAAACCTGATAGGTTAGCTAAGTATTCAAAAATGAATATTGGTTCAATTTCAGAAGATGATATGGTCGCTTTTGAGATACATGGTGTTACGCCAGAATACATTCAAGGATTTTTAGAATTGGGTATTGATGGCGTTAATCCAAATAAGATAGTAGAAGCAGCGATCCATGGAGTAAGCGTTTCAGATGTTAGGAAAATGAATGAGCTTGGATTTGATGAGGCGGACTTAAGGGACCTAATTGAATTTGCTATTCATGGGGTGGATAGTTACTATATCAGTGAACTTCAAAAAGCTGGTATTAATAACTTAAGCGTGAGCAACTTAGTCGAAGGCAGAATTCATGGCGTTACTGGTAAATATATTTCAGAGCTTAAAGCACTTGGTGTAACTGGAATCAGTTTTAAAGAAGCAAAGAATGGAAAGATTCACGGCGTTTCGCCACGCTTTGTAAAGCGAGCAAGAGAAAGAGGATATAATCCCAAAACTTTAGAAGAATATATTGACTTAAAAATCCACGGATTTTAATCTAATTACGTATAAGCGTTTATTGATTTTTTAACTTTTTTAGAACACTTTATCACATTTCAATTGTGGAGTAGGATAGCTATGTCCATAGATAAATTTAAATGCCATTTGATTTTTAAAATGTATGACTTATTAGCTTTTGTATCTAGTGCTTTAGATACAGAGTAGAATTACTAAAATGTAATCGTAGTCAGTAATAAGTCGAAATATTTTGCATGCCCCAAAAGTATTGCAGATGAAAAATTACAAATGGTGTAATCAAAAAAAAATATATTATTAAGATGAGAAAGATCATATTTTCCATGTGGCTTTGCTTTGCTCTTAGTCAATTTATATATGGCCAAAACAAAGAAAAAAAGAATTATACTACTAAATATATTTCTAGTAATCATTCCCTTAAAATAGATGGGAATATTAATGAAAAAGACTGGGATAGCGTTGAATGGACAGGTGATTTTGTACAACATAGACCAGATAATGGTGCGTCGGCTACGCAAGATACGCGATTTAAAATATTGTATGATGATAGTTATATTTATGTGGCGATACAATGTCTAGACTCTGAACCAGAATTGATAGAAAGTAGGTTGTCACGCAGGGATGGTTTTCAAGGGGATTGGGTAATGATGTGTTTTGATAGTTATCATGATTTGAGTACTTCATTTACATTTATTGTTACTGCAGCTGGTGTAAAAGGGGATGAATTTTTGTCAAATGACGGTAGTAATTCTGATGTGAATTGGAATCCGATATGGTATACAAAGACAACCATAGATTCAGAAGGATGGAATGCTGAAATGAAAATTCCTTTTAGTCAATTGAGATTTACTGCTGATGAAAATCAACAATGGGGATTGCAAGTGATGCGAAAATTATTAAGGAAAGAAGAACGCTCATTATGGCAATTTGTTGCAGCGGATGCACCTGGATGGGTCAGTAACTTTGGAAAATTAAATGGACTCAAAAACGTAAGTCCTAAAAGACAAATAGAGTTACAACCTTATACCGTCGCAAAATTAGAAACTCATGAAAAACAAGAAGGAAATCCTTATCGTACTGGAATAAAAAAGGGCGTAAGTGCTGGTTTGGATGGGAAAATTGGAATCACTAATGACCTAACTTTAGACTTTACCATTAATCCTGATTTTGGTCAAGTAGAGGCAGATCCTGCGGCGATTGCCTTAGATGGATTTCAGATATTTTTTAATGAGCAAAGACCATTTTTTATAGAAAATAAGAACATTTTTGATTATGCGGTTTCTAGCTCTGCTTCTGGCGGTACATTCGGAAATGATAATCTTTTTTATTCTAGAAGAATAGGGAAGAACCCATCAAGCTATCCGTCGTTGGCCGAAAATGAATATGCAGAAACTCCAACTAATACTACAATTCTAGGTGCTGCAAAATTAAGTGGTAAGACAAAAAACGGTTGGTCTGTAGGAATTCTAGAAACGTTAACTTCAAATGAATATGCCAAAATAAGTGGTGCCAACGGAGAACGCAAAGAATTGGTGGAGCCATTGACAAATTATTTTGTTAGCCGAATCGCAAAAGAATTTAATAGCCGGAATACCTCAATTGGAGGAATATTTACCTCAACCAACAGAAAGCTGAATGGTCAATTGGATTTTCTTCATAAAAATGCTTTTACTGGTGGATTGGACTTTAGGCACTTTTGGAATGATAGGACTTGGTATATCGAAGGGGACTTTGTTATGAGTTCGGTATATGGCAGTAAAAATGCAATTACTAATACTCAAACATCAATCAGACATTTATTTCAAAGACAGGATGCTACTCATATAAATGTAGATACTTCTCGAACAAACTTGACTGGTAACGGAGGTAGTCTGCGCCTAGGAAAAAATGGAGGTGGAGACTTTATTTTTCAGAGTGGTTTTGCTTGGAGAACACCAGAATTGGAATTGAATGATATTGGGTTTCAAAGAGTTTCTGATGACTTACGTCATCACCATTGGATGGGATATAGATGGAGGCAGCCATTTTATATTTTTAATCAATTGTCTTTAAATTATAATCATTGGGTAGTAACTAATTTTGCTGGGAACCTAAATGCCATTTCCGTTAATTTGAATTGTAATATGATCTTCAAAAATAATTGGAGCGGAGGAACAGGTACAAATCTAAATCCCTTAGAGTATTCTTATAGTGAGTTGAGAGGAGGTCCTCGTTTTAGAAAAATGCCAAATTATAACGGTTGGGTTTGGTTTGAATCCGACAGTAGAAAGAAGTTTAGATTTGGTGGTGACTTATTTGGAGGTACTTCAATTCGAAACGCAGAAAAATCTTTTGGTCAAAACTTCTTCATTTCATATATGCCAACCAATGCTTTAAGTATTAGCATTAACCAAAATTACAACAGTAATAATACAGAGATGCAATATGTCACACAGGTAAATCACAATGGTAAAATGAATTATTTGGTTTCAGAATTAGATCAAAAAACTTTGTCATTTTCAATGAGAATTAATTATACGATTAATCCAAATCTTACCATCCAATATTATGGGCAACCATTTATATCAAGGGGAAGATATAGCGACTTTAAATGGATTGGAGATGCTTATAGTATAGATCTAACCCAAAAATTAAATCCCATTTCCTCAGAGTCAATAACATTAAGTGAAGATGAACAGTCGTACTTTATTGATGTGTTAGAAGATGGTACTGAAATTAGAAACATTCAAAATCCTGATTTTTCATTTGTCCAATTTAGGTCTAATTTAGTGTTACGGTGGGAGTATAAACCTGGTTCTGAATTTTATTTGGTATGGTCGCAAGGGACATCTGGTTTGGCAAGCCCTAAAGACGGTTTGTTTAAAAGTTTAGATAATCAAATATTAGGAAACACCAAAGAGAATATTTTCTTAATGAAAGCTACCTATCGTTTAATTTTATAAAAACTGAAATAATTTTATCTTATCACTTAAATATATAACAATGTATAAAAGCTATAAAAACCTACGATTAATAATGCATACATTTATTGGATACTTACCACTTTTAAGTTTTATTTTTTGTTCATCACAATCTTTTGCTCAGCAAAAAACCATTCCTGTTGAATCCTTTGATGAAATTGTAATTAGCCCACATATTGAAGTCGTATTTAGACAAGGAGAAACAGAGTCAATAGTGATAGAATCAATTTCTGTTCCTATGGAAAAATTAAATATCGAAGTAAAAAATAAAAGACTGAATGTTTTTCTCGAAGGTGCGAAAATAGTTTCTACCGATAAAGATGATTTTAAAGATGGGTACTGTAAGAAGGATTCTGATTATGATGGAACGGTAGTTAAAGCCGTTGTTACATATAATGAATTGAGTAGTATAGATTTGAGAGGAGAAGAAGATTTTATATTTGAAGATAAATTGAATGCGGAAGATATGAAAATGAAAATATATGGAGAGTCAGATGTTTATTTTGTTGAAGCAGATATTCAAAATTTAAAACTTTCATTGTTTGGAGAAAACAACTTGGAAGTTAAGCAAGGAGAAATTAAGAAATTAAAATGCACTTCATATGGAGAAAATATTGTTGATATAATTAAAGTAAAGAATTCCGAAACTAAGCTAATAACATATGGAGAAAGTGATTTTCATATTAATGTGTCTAAGAAATTAAATGTCACTTCATTTGGCGAGTCTACAATTAATTATTCTGGAAATGCAAATTTAAATCGAGGAATTATTATTGGGGAAACGGAGATAGCACACGTTTCTCAATAAATATTTTTTAACATATACTAATATCGTTATTGGTTAAATTAAAATTTTGATATTTAGGTTTAATTGCCTTAAATTTTTTCTACAGTCTGTTTTAAATCAATGGACTGTAGATAATTTAATTAAACCGCTCAATGCTATAAATTTAAAAACAAGTTTAGCAAAATTTAATATTATGAAAAACACATTTTTAACTTTCTTACTATTTGGATTTTTTTCTACTTATATGATCGCTCAAGGAAATAGCAGTACAATGAATTATTCCAATAAAATGAACGTTATCTCTTTTAATAAATACTTACCTAATCCTAAAGTAGATTTTGGACATTATGCACTTGATATTAATGATGATTTTTACTGCATACAACTAATGGATAAAGTCAATGGAGAACAACAACACTATATGATTGAAAATTGCTTTGATAAAAGCGAAATAAAATCTGAAGCTGATGTAGGTTATAATATTGTTAGAAGATCTGGAGTTTTGTCATTAGAAAAAAATACGAATAATACTGGTGATTTTTCTTTTGAAAAGAATGATGATTTCGTTCGATTTTTAAAATCAAAAGGTATTGAACTCAATAATGATTTGTATTATTTTAAATTATTTTTGGGGGATATTAGTGAATCTTACATTCAGAATATTATTGATCTTGGGTTTAAACCTACCATCACAGAATTAGGCAGACTTACTTGGCATGATGCAAGTATTAATTATGTAAAAACGATGAATGAACTGTTTCCTGATTTTACCTTAGATGATATTTCGATGTTGAGTGCCCATGAAGTGTCTATGGAATATTTGCAATCCTTTATAGCGTTAGGCGTTTATGAAATGGATTTGCATTCTATTAAAAAAGCAAAGATGCATGAGCTTACTCCAAAGATGATTAAGAAGCAGCAAAAGAAGGGATATAATTTTTCTGACTTGAACTCTTATATTAGGATTCTTAAATATTATTAATCCTTATATTCTTTATTATAAATTATTACCAAGTTTGATATTCAAGTCATTCTTGGTAATACTTTTAAATTTGGTTAGTTTATATTAGTACTTAATCTTAATAATACATTATTCTCAATGATAAAAATTTAGGTTTGTAATTACAACCCTAATCCATCAATAACACCATCATCAACCAATTCAGAGACAGTAACCTCTAGACCTGGTGTCCTTTTCATTTCTCTTTGGATGGCAAACTTTGCTCCACTATTTCTTGCCCAACTCCTTCTGGCTATTCCATTGTTTACGTCATAAAAAAGCATATTGCGCAATTTCGCTTTCGCTTCAACGGATCCATCTAGTAACAAACCAAAACCTCCATTAATTACTTCACCCCAACCAACACCACCACCGTTATGTATTGATACCCAAGTTGCCCCACGGAAACTATCGCCAATCACATTATGGATTGCCATGTCAGCGGTAAACCTACTTCCGTCATAAATATTGCTCGTTTCTCGATATGGAGAGTCAGTCCCGCTAACGTCATGGTGATCTCTTCCAAGTACGATTGGTCCTGAAACTTCTCCAGACTTTATTGCTTCATTAAAGGCTTCTGCAATTTTGATTCTACCTTCTGCGTCAGCATATAATATTCTTGCCTGCGATCCGACCACTAATTTGTTGTCCTCTGCATCTTCAATCCACTTGATGTTATCCTGCAACTGTAGCTGGATTTCTTTGGGAGCTGACTTAAGAATTTCTTTCATTACTCCAGCAGCGATATTATCTGTAGTTTTTAAATCCTTAGGGTCACCAGATGCACATACCCATCTGAAAGGTCCAAAGCCATAGTCAAAGCACATTGGTCCCAATATATCTTGGACATACGATGGATATTTAAAATCTAGCTTATTGTCTGCAAGTACATCTGCACCCGCACGAGAACTCTCCAATAAAAATGCATTTCCATAATCAAAGAAATATGTTCCTTTTGCACAATGTTTATTTATGGCCGTTGCATGCCTTCTTAAAGAAGCTTGTACTTTTTGTTTAAAACTTTCGGGGTCTGAACTCATCAATTCATTAGACGCTTCATAAGTCAATCCGATAGGGTAGTAACCACCAGCCCAAGGATTGTGTAGAGAGGTTTGATCAGATCCGAGATGGATAAATATTTCTTCTTCGTAAAACCTTTCCCATACATCTATTACGTTACCTTGATAGGCGATCGAAGTGACAGCATTTTCTGCTTGTAATTTTTTTGTAAGTAAAACCAACTCATCTATATTAGACACCAAGTGATCCACCCATCCTTGATCGTATCTTTTTTGAGACGCTTTATCATTTACTTCCGCACATATTGTGATACATCCAGCAATATTACCCGCTTTAGGTTGCGCGCCACTCATGCCTCCTAATCCTGCAGTCAGAAATATTTTTCCTTGACTAGTTTCTCCTTCTTTTAGTGTTTTCCTAAATGCATTCATTACTGTGATGGTCGTTCCGTGCACGATTCCTTGTGGTCCAATATACATATAGGAGCCAGCAGTCATTTGCCCATATTGAGTTACGCCTAGTGCATTGTATTTTTCCCAATCGTCTGGCGTGGAATAATTTGGGATCATCATTCCATTTGTGACAATAACTCTAGGTGCGTCCGTTGATGAAGGGAATAACCCCATTGGATGTCCAGAATATATATGCAGTGTTTGCTCATCTGTCATTTTACTTAAGTACTGCATTGTAAGTAAGTATTGTGCCCAGTTTTGGAATACAGCACCGTTGCCTCCATATGTTATCAACTCCATTGGATGTTGTGCTACCTTTGGGTCTAGATTGTTTTGAATCATGAGCATAATTCCTGCTGCTTGTTTAGATTCTGCTGGGTATGATTCTAAAGGCCGTGCATAGATATCATAAGTAGGCTTAAATCTGAACATATAAATTCTTCCAGTGTCTTGGAGTTCTTGTAAAAACTCCTGAGCCAAAACCCTGTGCCATTCGCTAGGAAAATACCTTAAAGCATTCCGTATGGCTAATTTCTTTTCTGCGTCACTCAGTATTTCTTTTCTTTTCGGAGCACTATTTACGCCAATAGGATATGGTCTGGCATCTGGTAACGTAGATGGTATGCCTTGCTTTATTTCTTCCTTAAAATTTATATCGTTAGTAATCATATGAAATGACGATTTGTCTAGTTTTAATAGTTTGTGGAATGTGCTATTTTACCATTTTTAAATACAATGCTAGGCAGTAATTTGCCTTGATGATAAAATATTTCATTGTAATGATCTGTATCGTAGATGCAAAAATCAGCTTTTTTATCTTTGGAAATGGTGCCTCGATCTGTTAAGTTTAATGCAGCAGCTGCACGGTACGTTATTCCTGCCAGAAGTTCTGCATTTGATAACTTCTCAAAAGTCCCCAATATTGCTGCCTGTAGTACTAAATCTCCCATGGGTGCTGATCCTGGATTCCAATCACTTGAGATTGCTAACGATGCACCTGCATCTAATAATTTTCTTGCTGGAGTAAAAGCACAGCCGAGTCCTATGCTTGCTCCTGGAAGCGCCACAGATATAACATCACTATTCGCCAGTACAGTTATTTCAGGTTCACCACTCGCTTCTAAGTGATCAGCACTTAATGCATTTAATTCGACAGCGAGTCTGGAGCCACCTGGAGTAAATTGATCAGCATGTATTGTTATTTCAAATCCATGATCTTTTGCTTTTTTGAGATATTCCCTCGAAATATCAATGTCAAAAGCTTCATCTTCTATAAAAATATCTATTCTATTTGTTAAAGATTTTTGTTTTAATATCGGAAACAAGTTCGATGAAATATATTCCAAATATGTCTTATGATTTCCATCAAAATCTTTAGGTTTGATATGTGCAGCTAAGCAAGTAGAAATCAATTCTGTAGTACATTTATTATTTGCCACTTTAATTGCTTCAAGCATTTTTAATTCGTCATCAATGGATAATCCATAGCCACTTTTTACTTCTACAGTTGTGATTCCTCTTGATAACAATGTGTTCGCACGATTTATAATGCCTTCCGTTAATTCTTCTTTCGAAGCTTTTCTGGTATGTTGTACTGTATCCCAGATGCCTCCGCCCATTTTGGCAATTTCTAAATATGTTTTACCTGCATTTCGCATTGCATAGTCTCTTGCTCTTGAACCAGCAAAGCAAATGTGGGTATGGCAATCTATTATTCCTGGAATGCATATTGCATCATGTTTAATTTCTATAAAATCGAGATGGTTATTGTCTTTTTTTAATAAGTCAAAACTGCCTACCTCTTTGATTTTTTCGCCTTGTAAAATGATTGCTCCATCTTCAATTATGGCGATATCCTTATCTTGTAAAGCACCTTTTAAGGGAGAATTTTCTAAAGTTACTATCTGCTTAAATGGTCCAATTAGTTGTGCATTATTCATGGTTGTAAATATAGAATAAAACGTTTTTTTATAAGATTATTCTAGCACTTCTTTTGAACTTCTGTATACTGTTCCTCTAAATCGGTAGAAGACTTCATTGGACATTTGGTCAATAATATTTACGTCAAAAGTCGCAGTTTTGTAAGATACATTGAGTGCTTTGGCTTCTGCGATTAGGCATTGTCCTTCCATTGCTGATTTTGCATAATCCATATTGCCATTTATTGATACTGCGACTCTTCCATACGAATTTGATGCAAATGCAAAAGCACTATCGGCAAATGTAAATGCGATTCCTCCGTGCATAATGCCATGACCATTCAGCATTTCCTTACGGACTATCATTTTAATTTTGCAATATCCCTCAGCGATTTCGATCAGCTCTATTCCCAACCATTGGCTACAAAAATCTTTCTCCATCATTTTATCAAAAATCTTTTGAGCCTTGCTTTTCATATAATAAATATATTTAATATGTTATTTTGCTGACTTAGGTTTTCTTTTTTTGCTTGCTTTCGCCAATGGATTAAAGTCTAAACATAATTGAATCCAATAACTCAAATCATCATCCATATCTATTGCTTCTGGTTGTAAAAATACATATCCTTTCATTGGTCTACCTGTAAAATTCATTTTGTTAACGCCTTCTTTTTCTAAAGAGGATTCGTAAATTTCTGGATTGATTCGAGCCATCATTTCATCACTGACTATCCCGCAACACATTTTGTCATTAACCATAAAACACAAACCGCCGAACATTTTCTTTTCATAAAAGTTGGCTTTCTTTTCTGTTAGGATTTGATTGATTCGTTCTGCTAGGTGTAGATTGTATGGCATAAGTGAGTAAG
>JAHDBF010000102.1 GCA_020630525.1 Saprospiraceae bacterium | reverse complement strand
CAAAACCATATTATCCACTCCTGTTCCTGGTGAACGATGTGCTCCAATGGTATAATATATCTGTGATGTAGTGAGTGAAGGGTATATGTTTTTTAGTTTCTTAATTCCATTTTTAATCAAATCATTGTGTTTGTCAAAATTTTCCAAATTTGTTCTAATTGATCTCCAAAATTTAGGGTTATTTCTAATACTAGAAATATAATCAGCAGCAGAATAATTTCTAGCTTTTATCATTCGACTTTGACCAATAGAAGCTTTATTCAGAAATTTATCTTCTAATATTTTTACTTGCAAAATGGAATCATTGGTGGTTTGAATATTATCAAAAGCATCCAAAAAATTAATTATATCATCATGAATAATCAACTGATCTTTTTGATTTTGGGGTATAATTTCTCCATTATCAAAACAACAACCTGCAGTAATTAGAATAAGTAAAAGAAATAAAATAATATTCTTCATGTCAAAATTATTTACTCCAAACATAAACGCAATTTTATACTCAAATTTATTATTTATGTAAATAGCCAAATATTCATGGTAATCGTTCTAAAAATCCATTTGCCATGTAAAAACAACAGTTAACATAAAACATAAAAAGAATCGTATAACTTAAGTTATTTTTACCATTAATGTATAGAAAAGAAATAGCATGGCATTTAATATTCTGGCTTATAATTATGATTATAGGAACTATGACAGTGTATCCATATTATAAAAATCTACAATTATCAATTATAAATAGAGCTATGTTCCTTCCCGTCTGGTTAATAGCTAGCTATACAAGTTGGTATTATCTAATACCTAAATATATAATCGAAAAAAAGTATAAATCATTTACAATCTTACTATTAGGATTATTATTTGCCCTTACGATATTACAACGCATACTTGCAGAGTTTTTGTTTTTACCAATTTTCTTTTCGGGTGGTGGAAAATTTCATAATTTATTTGATCTTATATTCAGGCTTGGAACTTTTACCCAATATTTCACATTTATAGCGCTACCTGTTTTTTGTTCTTTAGCCATCTATCTTGCAAAAACATGGTATATAGAAAGCTATAAATCAAAACAAATTATCGCTCAACAAAAAGAAGCAGAACTCAATTACTTAAAAGCGCAGATTAATCCCCACTTCCTTTTTAACATTTTGAATAATCTGTATGGTCTTTCGCTAGAGGAGTCGAAAAAAGTACCTGGTATGATTCTTAAACTTTCTGACCTTCTGAGCTATACTTTATACGAATCTAATGTTGATAGAATATCGATAGGTAAAGAATTAGATTTGATAAAAGACTTTATTAGTTTAGAAAAAGAACGTTATGAAGATAGAGTAAACGTAATTTTTTCTTTACATCCCAATGTAGATCAATCAAAACAAATAGCTCCATTACTATTAATTCCTTTGGTAGAAAATGCATTCAAACATGGTGTTAAAGAAGCAATGCAGGGAGAGCTTATCAGCATCAATGGAATGATGGAAAATGAAAAATTTATATTTGAAGTTAAAAATAAAATATCTGAAAACATTACTCTTTCTAAAAATAAAAAGCATGGTCTTGGGTTATCAAATTTGAGGCGTAGATTAGATTTAGTTTATCCCGAATCGCATTCTTTTACAACAATTAAAAAGGATGGCAATTATATTAGTTGCTTAAAAATTACATTAGGATGAATAATATAAGATGTTTAATAGTCGATGACGAACCAGTGGCTCAAAGAATCATTACATCCTACCTTGCTGATATTCCAAATTTTGAATTAGTTGGAACTTGCTTGCATGCAATAGATGCCATAGAGATTTTAAATAATTCAAAAATAGATTTAATGTTCTTAGATATTGAAATGCCAAAACTTAAAGGATTAGATTTTTTACGCGTATTAAGTCACCCACCAAAAGTGATTATTACAACTGCATATCGGGAGTATGCTTTAGAGAGTTATGAATTAGATGTTATTGATTATTTATTAAAACCAATATCTTTTGATCGGTTTTTTAAGGCGATTAGCAAGTTCTTAAAATCTCAACCTAATAATCAAAATAATGAATCCATTCCTCAACAAGAAAAAAAAGAACCTGTACTATATGTGAGGAGCGAACGTAAAACTATTAAAATTAATCAAGACAAAATTCTATTTATAGAATCAATGAATAATTATATTATCATCCATCTTGCAGATAGTTCTCATATCGTTTACTCAAGCCTAGGTGAATTTACTAAAAAACTAAACCAATCTTTTTTGCGCATCCACAAGTCCTTTGTTGTTAACAAAAATCACATTCAATCATTCAACAAAGAAGTAGTAGATATTGGAGATAAGCAACTACCTATTGGGAAAACGTATAAGGAAATAGTATCAAAATTTTAATCAAATAAAAATAGACAATGTATTTAAGAGTTCAGTATGTTCTAATTTTAATAATTCCGATCTTTCTCTTCTCTTGTATAGAAGCTGCTTTTACTTTTTTCTCAATAAATTGACCTTTGCAATATCTGCTTGAGATTTTACTTCCTCTCCCATACTGGCATAAATTTGTGATCTCAATTCATAATGTGAAGGATCTTGGCTATTAATTTCTATTGCCTTATTTAAATCATTAAGGGCATTTGGTAGTTGATTTAACTTGGCGAATTCTAATCCTCTATACAAATATATTTTATCGTTGTCAGATTTGTAGCTGATATAAGTAGTATAGTCTTTAATTGCCATATTATGATTATTAGTCGCACTGTAAATAAAAGCACGGTCCAAATAAGAATTAATATACTTATCGTCTAGGCCCAATGCGATGTTGGCATCATTTAATGCCATATCATATTTCTTTTGTTTAAAATAAGCCAATGATCGTTCACTATAACTTTTTACATCTTTCGGATCTATCTGAATTGCTCTAGATAAATCGCTTATTCCTTCATCAAATTTATTCATTTTCATAAAAACAATCCCTCTATTCCGATGGGGCTTTGCTGATGATTTTCCACTTAACTTGATTGCTACATTAAAATCTTTTAAGGCTTTCTCATATTGTTTTTGCTTGGCATAATAATCACCTCTACTATTGTATGGGACAATGACTTTTTCGGGATATTTTCTTATCGCATCAGACCACAAGACTTCACTGTTTTCCCAAACTTGAACTCGATTAAAACTAAGGAATGATAATATAATTACATACCCAACAAATACATATCTCAAAACATTAGAAACTGACTTGTTCTGTTTTGCATATTCAGAAATTATGCTAAATAAGCTGAAATAAAATCCAATAATAGGAACATACAAATAGCGATCTGCAACAAATGTATCTCTTACATTAAAAATAATTATTGCAAAAGCTAAAGCAAGATTTATCAATAGAAATAGGATTCCAAACAATTGGTATTTTTTATCTTTTGACCAAAAGAAATATATTGCAAGCATTAATAAGATTGGTACTGCTAAGGATAAAATGTAAATACCATTTATATTCTCTAGTGTTGGTGTAGGATAAAAGATGGACAAATTTTTAGGGAATAATATTTTATATAGATAATCAAACATTGAAAAACTCATCGCTACAATTTTTTCAAAAAATGAAAAATCTATCATTTTTATACTCCCATCTTTAAAAGAAGCGGATGCCATAAGTGTAATAATTCCACCTATAATAGAGACGATTAAAAAAGGGATTTTTTTTACAATTCCTTTTACATTAAAAATTGGTTTCTGTAAAATATAATCAATGAGAAATAAACAAAAAGTAAACATTATAGCTTGTTCTTTAATAAGAACAGCAATTACCATAAAGACTAAAGCCAGAAAATAATACTTGAGTTTATTGGTGTCAATAAATTTTGTATACATAATCAATCCTCCTAAAAAAGGACAGGCAAACAGTGCCATTTTAAATGCCGCAGAAGACCAAGCAACACTTTCTACTTGTAAAGGATGAATCAAAAAAACTAATGATACACAAAAAGCCAAAAGACTTTTATTACTCAATTTTTTAAGTAATATAAAACACAGACTTCCATTAATAAGATGAATAAATAAACTAAGGAAATTATACGGGACTACGTTATCACCAAATATTTTATAAAAGCCTCCAATCAAAAGAGAAACAACAGGAGAGTACTGGCCCTTATAAAAATTTCCAAAAGCACCTACTATATCAAATTGGGTAATATATGGGTTTTCCATTAAAAACCAATTATCGTCAAGATTCACAAAAGACTTAGTAAATATTGGTGCAAATACCAAAACTCCTATTAACCATAAACAAGGCAAGTAGAATTTTTCATATTTATCAATACTAGAATTTGCAGTTCCTAACTTCTTATTTTTCATATTTTATAAAATATTCTATTTGCACAAAACCAGATTCACTAGATCATAATAAAATCCCACCTACTTTCTAACACTAAAATGCTTAAGCATAATCACTTCTTTCTCACTTAAAAACCTACTCCACCCTCTTGGTAAATCTTTCTTAGTCAGACCAGCGTAAAAAACACGATCCAGCTTTACCACTTCATAACCGAGATGCTCAAATATCCTTCGGACAATTCTGTTTTTCCCGATGTGGATATCAATCCCAACTTCGTTTTTTTGTCCTCCTCTTACATGAGAAACTCCATCAACCATTGCAAGACCGTCATGTAACGTAAGCCCATCAGCGATCTGATCTAAATGTGCTTGAGTAACATCTTTATCAGTGGTAACCTGATATATTTTCTTCACCTTATAACTGGGATGAGAAAGCTTATGTGCAAGGTCTCCATCATTAGTCAGTAATAAAAGTCCAGTCGTATTTCTGTCCAATCTTCCCACTGGAAAAACCCTAACATCCACTTTATCCTTTACAATATCCCATACCGTTTTGCGGCCTTGTTCGTCATCCATAGTAGTGACTGCATTCCTTGGTTTATTCAGTAAAAGATAGACGAGTTTTTCTTCCATCACAATCACATTATCCTCGTATTCTATTTTATCATCTCTAGTGACTTCTATTGCAGGATTGGTTTCTACAATTCCATTTACTTTTATCTTTCCTTCCTTTACCAGTTCTGCAGCTTTTCTACGAGAGCATATTCCACAATGTGCAACGAATTTATTGAGTCGAAATTTATAAATCATGTATAGCTGTATTAATCGTCAAAGATAACATCATCATTCATTCTGGATTGTAAGATGACGCTTGAGTCTATTGGGCCAAAAGGATCTTCCTTGGTTTCACCCAATGGGCGTAGACGATTGTATCCAGCATCGCCCAACGAAGTAAATTTAACGAAGCTTTTTAAGAACCTAAGATTAACATCTCCTACCTCACCGTTCCTGTGTTTAGCTATGATGATCTGTGCAACATCTTCTGGCAGATCACTTTCTTCTTCCATGTCGTAATAATCTGGCCGATAGATAAATGTTACAATATCTGCATCCTGCTCGATCGCTCCCGACTCTCTCAAATCCGAAAGCATTGGACGCTTGTTTCCACCTCTGGTTTCCACGGCACGTGACAACTGTGAAAGTGCCATTACTGGAACTTTTAGCTCCTTGGCGAGGCCTTTCAATCCACGAGAAATGTTACTAATCTGTTGTTCTCTGTTTGCGCCTTTTCCACTTCCTTTGTCACCACTCATCAGTTGTAGGTAGTCGATGATGACCATTTCTATATTGTGGTTTTGTCGTAGACGCCTACACTTAGCTCTAAGTTCAAAAATATTTATCCCCGGAGTATCGTCGATATAGATTGGCATTTCTGACATTTTTTCTACAGATTGATAAAAGGTATTCCATTCTGTAGGATTCATCTTAGCTGCTCTAATCCTGGATGTATCAATCTCCGTATCCATTGCAATGAGACGTTGGACTAGCTGTACGTCTTCCATCTCCAGTGAGAATATTGCTACTGCATGACCGCGTTCTGCCGCATTTTTGGCGAGTGACAAAGTGAATGCTGTCTTACCCATACCAGGTCTAGCTGCAACAATAATTAAATCCGACGATTGCCATCCATTGGTTACTTTATCTAAATCTTCAAACCCAGAAGGTACCCCGACAATTGCATCTCCTCTTTTGCTGATTTCCTCTAATTCTTTTCTCACATTTACGGCAATCTCACTTACTGGTTTAAAACCAGTATTTAAGTTGTTGTCAGAAATTTGATACAGACCTTGTTCCGCATCGTCTAGCAGTTCTAATACATCTTTCGCATCTTCAAATGCATCTTTTATCGTATTGTTGGAGATATTTATTAGCTCTCGCTGAATGTATTTTTGGAGTACGATTCTAGCATGATATTCTATATTGGCTGCAGAAGCTACTTTATTGTTTAATTCCATTAAGTAAGTTATGCCGCCTACTTTGTTTAGCTCTCCATCTTTATGCAATGCTTCTCTTACTGTCAAGATATCTATCGGTGATTGCTTATCAAACAATGTTCTCATCGTTGAGAAAATAGTTTGGTGTGCAGGTAGATAAAAAACTTCGGGTTTTAAAAATTCTACAACAATCGGAAATGCATCTTTATCGAGCATTGCAGCTCCTAAAACAGCTTCTTCTAAGTCAGTAGCTTGAGGCATAATCCTTGCCATAGAAATATCGCCATACTCTTTCTTCTTCTTGTCTTTATAATTCTGATAGTTAGGATTGTCTGCCATTTTGGGAGAAATAATTTTGGGTTTATGCTTGCGTAAAGATAGCTAACAACGGTATAGCTTTTTCGGAGTGCAAGAAAAGCAATTCTTAATAAAATGTTGATATCTACGATAATTTGTTGATAAGATTTTTTCTCTTGCTTAATCTACTATTGCTAACAAACCAAAATTGATTATAGTTCTACTGATTTATATATGTATGTCATTAACTATGAATATTTTATTATCCTAATACCCATAAAAAAGAAAAGTCCAATATCTGCCTGTTCAGATATTGGACTTGTTGAAAGATTAATGTATATAAATTAACCTAATGTGTATTATCCTCTTCCTACACTATTCAATTTATCAATTGTTTTTTCTACTACTCCTTCTTGATTGGATATTTCTGTTTTTTTATTTTCCTGATCTACTAAATTTTGTTCTATTGCAGCTTCTGCTTCTGCAATTTTCTTTTTCCAATCCTCGATGTCTTTGTGCAAGTTTTTGTTTGTCTTTTCTAATTTTTCGAGATCTTTATTTAATCCTTTTAAGGTTTTTTCTTCGTTATCTAAATCTTCTTGGATAACAGCTTTTTCTACTTCGAATACGAATGGTGTTAAAAATGTATAGATAGATTCTATTTTATCTCCAGCATTTTCAGAACTCATAAATTGTGATCCATCGTCAAAAAATATAAAACTTGTCGCTTGTCCATTTCCTTCTTCAGCGATATAATAAACTCCAAGTTTATCAGAAGAGATTAAAGATATTTTTGCTTCTAAGGTCTCATACTCCTTTGCCTTACGGTTTCTTTTTGCTTTTCCGTATTCTTTCATATATGATTCCCAGCATTTTTCTGCCATTTTCTTGTTAGCTCTATCATGGTCGATAACAAATGCATTTTTATTTCCTAGGCTCATGATTTTATCCATTTCATTGATTTCTTGTGCAAAGAATGGAAATGCCAAAAGCATTAATACGAATGTGTTAATTATTGTTTTCATAGTTGTATTTTTTATTTAAAGCAAATTTGATCTAATTTATTGATAAAAGGTGTTAAGGCTTTTATAAATTCTACACTTATTATCCTTCAAACTTTATTTCTACAGTAGGCGAAGTAATCCTCGATTGGCAAGTCAAAATGTATCCATCCGCTATCTCATCATCATCTAAAGAAAAGCAACTGTCCATCTCTACATCACCGCTTAATTTTTTAGCGACACAAGTAGAACAAGCTCCTGCAGTACAAGAATAAGGTGGATTTTTACCCGCGTTAATGATCGTTTCTAAAACAGTTTGTTCGTTGTTGTGTACTAACTCAAAAGTTTCTCCATCTAGTTGGACTTTTAAAGTGATTTGACCATCGACTGCTTCAATTGTTTTTGCTTCTTTAGGTGTATCTGGCGAACTAAAATATTCTCTAAAGATTTGATCTTTTGCAAAATCGTTATAAACTAGGGCTGCTTCCACTTCGTCTATCATGCTTCCTGGGCCACAGATGAATGATTTTTTATTTCTAGTTTTTGTTGGATTTTTGGCTAAAAATTCTGACACCTTATTTTTATCAATTCTACCTTTCCATCCTTTCCAAGAGATTTGTTTTCCTCCCAATAGGCCAGAAATTCCTGACTTCTTTTGTTCATTAGGCTTACTCAAAGTATGTATGACTACCAACTGATCTTTATGGCTTTCAGATAATGATTTTAATTCTTCATCAAAAATAATATTGTCCTCTGACCTATTTCCATATAACAAATAACAGGTACTTAATGGTTCCTCTTCCAGTACTGTTCGGATCATTGACATGATCGGAGTTATTCCACTACCTGCAGCAAAAAAATAATAGTCTGTTCTTGCAGATGGATCTGGCAATAGTTTAAATTTTCCTGCTGGTTTAAGTAATCCTAGCGTTTGTCCTTCTGTTATAACTTCATTCATGTAGGTAGATACTTTACCGTTTTCTACCTTTTTAATGGTAATGCCCAATTCGTTAGAAAACGGAGCAGTGGACATAGAGTATGACCTACGCAATTTCTCATCATTTACCAGTACCTCGACTGTGATATATTGTCCAGCTTTATAGCTCCATACTGAACTATCTTTACTTATATCAAAGTAGAATGTTTTTGTATCGACCGTTTCTTCTACTATTTTCTTTATTTTTAAGGATTCCATATTTGTAATTTGTATCGCGAATTTAGGATATTGTTTGGTTTATTTGGGAATACATTAGTGCTAATTAAATTAAGTTAATCATGTTCAGTGATTTTGGGCTTTAAACCAATCAATTGCTTTGCATTCGTGCATTTTTATAAAGTTATTTTTAGCTTCATTATAAGCCATTCCATTTTCCCAATTTTCTTTGCTAAGTTTTAATTTTAACTGAGCATATTCCTTACAAACTTCTTTGTGCTGAATTAAATATTCTCGAAAAGCAATGTGGCGTATCCAATCAAACGATTCATATTGCCAAACATGAATATGCGCTTGTCTCCATTCATTGATTTCCTCATGGGGAATGTCTTCCAATTTTTGAAATAGTTGTGGAAATTTTCTTTTAGTACAATGATCTTTTAATCTAACAAAAAGTCTTCGCTCTGGTGTCTCCTCATTAAATGCTTTGTAATATATATAATTTTCATTTTTTAACATTAGCTCCACCAATGTATCAAATTCATTTACTGATCTTAAACCTACCAGTACATCAATAATGGGTTTTGCTGATAGCCCTGGTACTGAAGTACTACCAAAATGTTCAATGATTGGATGTAGGTCACTTAGTAAATTTGAAAGCTCACTTTGTATTTCCTTAAACTCTAATTCCCAATTGGGATTGTATGGCTCGATCGTTACTTTCAAAGAATTTTAGATTTCAACATTTTCAATTATGATCGGAGTATGGTCACTCAGTCTTATCCAATCGTGATATGTCCCAACTGATATTTTAGTTTTGCTAGAAAACATCCCATCACTTAAAAAACAATAATCTAAGTGATAAGGTTTTTTAATATTTTTTACCAGATAGAATGTTGGTTCTGACTCTTTACCATGATCGACATTGTTTAGTTTATGATAGACACTTGAGATATTTTTATCAGACAAGTAATTAACAACATCTGTGTGATTTCCATTTTTTATTTTATTATCCCAAAAGGCATTACTATTAAAATCTCCTACTAAAATCGAATCTTCATTAAGTAGTTTTTTATAGCAACTAATGGCACCCCAAACTTGTCCAACATAATTTTTAGACTTATCATTTTTATTAGGCATTGCCCAAACTGCAAAAAGATTTATCTTTTTATTTTTTACAGTCAAAAGAATCGGAATAACATATTTATATCTTGGATCATGATTCTTATTTAACTCAATATGTATATCATTAAATGAAATAATAGCAACTCCTTTGTGAATGTTTTCTCCATACCAGATAATCTGGTTGTATTGTATGTTTTTAAATGCTTCCTTTATTTTGGTCTTATGTTCGCATTCTTGGATTACGATTAAATCTGGCTTTAAATCGATGATACTTTCATACTTTTTCCTAAAAGCCATATTACAATTCCAAGTGATGATTTTCATTGCTACTTAGGCTGAATAAAATCCCAAAGGTTTCCGTAAAGATCAGCGAATACACATACCGTTCCAAAATCTTCTTCGCTCGGTTGTCTGTGTATCTTCACTCCTTTCTCTACCATCCGATTGTAGTCTCTATAGAAATCATCTGTGTATAGGAATAGCAATACTCTTCCTCCAGTTTGATTACCCACGGATTTTAATTGTGTTTCATTTTTAGCTTTTGCCAATAAAATACCACATTGCCCAGATCCTTTTGGAGCTATCCTCACCCAACGTTTTACATCACTAACTTTTGTATCTTCTATAAGATCAAAGTTTAATTTATTCACATAAAACGCTATGGCTTCGTCATAGTCTTTTACTATAATGGCAATTTCGGCTATTCTTTGATTCATGATAATTTATTTCCAACGTATATAATATACGCTTACTTAACAAGACAAATTTTCAATGCACTTTTCTCTAATCTCCCACACTTTTTCAAAGCTCAATTTAATACTATTTTCCGAGATCCAATTCTTTAGATATGATTTGTGGTAATCCACTTTGAATGTTCCAATTTGAGATGGTTTGATCTCTATTTCTTGAAGGATATCATTTTTAATTCTTCTTATGTCAGAATCCTTATTTGTTACGTCAATAAACTTTCCATTAATCTTTAGGTAACAATGTGCTTCTGGGATATAGGGTAAATTATTTTCTGCAATATAATTTCCAATGCCTGGAGTATTGGATGCATTCATCTTGTATATACCTAGAATTAGCTTTACTTGATCAAGGTTATTATCTAAGGCTACATTTTTCAAATAAGCGTGCTTACTGCTGCATGTTCCTTTCATTTCCTTTAGGACTAAACTTAAATCAGTTCTTGAGGCGTTTCTGCCATAAGGCAATTCTTTGATAAACTTTAAAAGATTATTCCATGTCTTGATTCCTTTCTGTTTTATTGGCTTATTAGATGTTACATTTGCATCTAGTGTAATGTCCTTAACCGATATAATTACGCCAAAACCATCAGGGTCAATTATTTCGATTCCATTTTTTTGCCAATATGGGTTTTTTGATTTTCTAATTTCGGCACCTATATTTTTGGCATCATTTACTATTTCATTTAACACCAATTCAGTATTTACATAAAAGACCAATAGGTCGTCCTCATCGGGATAATGATCGACATTTGATAAAGATTGAGTAAACTCTAGATGCCAATCTTTGTTTTTAAAACCTAAGAAAACGCCATTATATTCTGAGTGATTTTCAAATTTTCCTATCACTTCTAAGCCAATAACATTTGTGTAAAAACTTATTATTGGAGCAAGATCATTGGTGTGTCTGGCGTATCTGAAAATCATACTAATTGGTTAAATAACATTCTAGTTATTTTGGTTTAAGACTTGATATGGTCATCATCAAAAATGGCATTGAATTACTCCAATCTGTTGATTTGTAATCTATACCTAGATTTCTTAAATTATGATAATAGTCATTTCTATGTAAATAATAATTTTTTTCCAACGCTACAGAAACTAAATCTTTTCCTAATTTTTCGATTAAAAACCATTTCTCTAATAGTCGTCCTGTTCTTCCATTACCATCTTGCATTGGGTGGATTTTAACGAATGACAAATGTATTTGCGAAGCATAAAAGAAAACTTCAATAGTTGACATGTTTTCCTTTAATAAAGCAGTTATTGATTCAAAGTATTTTTTTAGTTCTGTTTTTAAATTTGATGGGTCGCAAGCCACATATTCAATCCTATCTTCGTCGTTTATTACAAACATTGGATTACTGCGAATAACACCACGTTGGCTTTTAGGTAAAAGATGCTTGCTTAATAAATCATGAACCTTGTACACATTTTCTTCGGTGAATTTTTCTTTTTGAATAAATTGATAAGCATTATATAAATCTTCTGATTTTTTTGTGTAATCAGGATTGTATTTTACATTTAAAAATTTATGCTTAAAAAAACTATCAAACTCAATTTCTTCTCCTTCTATTTTTGATGAATATACACTTGAAACCGCATTGTAAAAATCAAAGTAATCAACAGGTAAGTGCTCATTCTTACGAATATTAATTTCTACAAGAGGATCGAAATCAACTTTGGACTGGAATTGCTTTATTAATTGTGCTGATATCACCTAGTTCAATTATTGGTCTAAAGTTTATATTCTTTATTTTATCAATAATAGTAATTCAATTTTATTTTAAAAATTGATTAAAGTATAATATAAAGAATATTGTTTGATAATCAATAGAAAACAATTGATAAAACCACAAATTCTTAAAAAGTATCAGGAATCTCTACTTCAAAAATCAATGGCTCATTAGGACCTACAAAGCCTGGAAATCCTGTTGTTCCATATGCCAATTTTGAAGGAATAAGCAAGGTTGCTTTTGCACCTCGATTCATCATAACCAATGCTTCGTTCCAACCTTTTATCATCTGACCTACTTTAAACTGTAATGGCTGACCTCTCTTATAAGAACTATCAAATTCATTTCCATTCAGCGTTTTTCCTCTGTAATGTGCTGCTATGGGTTGATTATGCGTAAAGTTTGCTGACTTGTTTTTAAGTGTGATTAAGTGATACAAGCCAGTCTTGGTTTTAGTAACATCTAGATTATTGGTTACTGCATATTCGATCAGTTTGTTCTCATCAATTTGGTCTTGATTTATCGGATTAGTATGATAATTTTTTACCAATTTTTTTGATATTTCCGTATCCGGAAACTGAAATGCTTTTGGCTTTGTAGGATTATCAGATGTATTCGTAGCACTATTACACGCGATGATAAATAGACTAATAAAAAGCATCATCTGAAAGATTGAGAATTGCTTCATCGGATTACATTTTTTCGTTAGAAGATTATATATAAGCAATTAGTAAAGTTGGCTTCCACAAAAAAATTAAGTTGATTGTGGGAAATACCATTTTTTTTTAAATGGCATTAGACAAGCCTTGATTTACCAATATTAAATATTAAGCTTAAACATAATATCTAAACGACCGATAACTCAAAACGTTGTAGCTCGCTCTATTAATCGAAGGTCAAATATAAAACATATTATAAATAAATGTAATATGTTATTGCTTTTGTTCAAAATTTAATCTTACCATGATGCCAGTAATGCTTTTTTATACTCAAAATAGGTAAAAACCTGCTTTTATACCAAAGATTATTACTTGACTCAATTTTGGAGAATTGTCGCCTATTATTTTATCTCACGTAATGCTGGCGACGTTCTATATCTTTCTTCTTGGTATTTTTCATAAAGCTCATTCATGACTTTACGACAATAATCGTAACCTAATTCTTTGCCCCATTCCAATAAACCTTTAGGATAATTAACGCCATATTGCATCGCTTTATCAATGTCTTCTGCTGAGGCTACTGACCAAAACTTGGCATCAAAAGCTTCATTAATTAACATTACCAATATTCTATTAAAAATAGAATCTAAACTAGATCTATCAATCTCCTCTTTTATTTCTGAGCCATCATATTTGTAAAATCCTACTCCAGTTTTTTTACCCAATAATCCTGCTGCGACCAAATTTTTCTGGGAGAAAGAAGGCTTATATCTTGGTTCGTGATAAAAGGATTTCCATACAGAATTGGTTACTGCAAAATTCACATCGTGTCCAATAAAATCCATAAGTTCAAAAGGTCCCATTTTAAATCCTCCCAATTCCT
>JAHDBF010000101.1 GCA_020630525.1 Saprospiraceae bacterium | reverse complement strand
CTTAAACCGTATCAATAATTGATCTTTTTCTACTTTATCGCCCTTGGATACTGCTATGGAGGCTACTATCCCAGAACCTGGTGACTTGAGGACATTTTCCATCTTCATCGCCTCCACAATAGCAACGGAATCACCTTCCATAACTTCTTGATCTGGGTGAACCAATATGTCTAATACCAGCCCTGGCATCGGCGCAATTATCCTATCTACTACTGTAGTAGCTACTTTATTCATTCCCATTTCCTCAACAAGAATGTCTACATGATCCATTAATGTTAATCGGGTTTCGATATTGTCAATTACGATGACATATTCTTTTGTGTTTGGATCAAAAGATTTAATCTCCGCCTTTTTAATTTTATTTTTATAACTAACGACCCATTCGCTTTCAGATTTCTCTAATATCCTAAATCCTGAATCTACTCCGTTAAAATCGTAAATATTGTCTTTTATCTTAAACTTATAATTGTTTTCAGTGCTCATTTTGCTTTAGCTTGAATACTTAAAAAGTGTGTCTCAAAAATCGTAAATAATAGATAGATGATTACAAAATGTAGTATATAGAATTTATGAGAAGGATCGAACAGATATTTAAACAAGCCAATTGTCAATATCGACGCGACCAATTTTACAATAATGTTTACCATGATGATATACAAAAAGAAGTTTTTATCATCAGTTGTTATCGCACGTTGTCCTAAGATATAAATTCCAATAGAAATTGCGATAAATAAGATTAACGCAAACCATATAATAGGATAACTTGATATCTGGGGAATCAATACATTTATAGCCATACAGATCAGTAAACTAATCGCAATGGTTATTGCCATATTTTTAAGAAAAATACTTAACGCCATCTATTTTTTAATGAGGTCGTAATATAATTTGATAAAATAAGAGAGCAAAGCAAATATCAATAATAACGCAGTTAAGTATGGTCTTTGGAAATCAAATTTATTGTCTAACCATTGTCCTGCGTATACTGCAATCAATAAAAGCACGAACATCTGAAAAGCCAATCCTGAGTATTTTAAATATTGGTTGGTTTTAGATTTATTGATCATGCTAATTTATTCTGTTATTTTGCTGCTTTCGCAGAATCACTGTTGGCTATACTTTTTACCTTATTGCCACCCATATCGCAATTTACATTAAATATTGCGCCAGGTGCAATGATTAATTTTGCAGTCATTACATCACCCGATACTTGCCCTGAGCCTTTGAGATCTAACGTATCTTTTACCGTTAATTTACCTGTAAATGCACCTTCTATTATTGCATTCTGACAAATGACTTCTCCTTTGATATTTCCAGTCTCTCCGATAATAACTCTCCCATCACATCGTAATGTTCCATCAATTACGCCATCAATACGGATGTCGTTTTGGGCTACAATTTCTCCTTGGATTTTTGTGCCTTGGACTATACTATTGGTTGCATTTGATGAGCTAGATGACATTGCGCTCGCACTAGAGGTAGCAGCATCACCTTTTTTGTTGTTATTTCCGAACATATGAGGTTGGTTTTGAGGTAAAAAAAATCCTTGCCTTTTTATCAAAGACAAGGACTAATATATTTAATCTTATTTAACTTTCATTAAAATCTTGGACAATAAACTGCACGTTTTTCTGATCCACAGATGTAATACACCAATGAAAACTCAAAAGCTCCATTGAAACTTCCTCCTTCTTGTAGTTTAGAAATGTTGTAATCATAACTAAATCCTAATCCATAAGTTTCATAATCAAATCTGGTAGCAAAGATCAATGCATCAGAATGTAATCCTCCACCTTCTATAGTAGGTTGTCCACCTGGCTCATTGGAAGGAACGCTGTATTCTGCTTTTGAACCTAATCTATACCATAGTCCTAACTGCCAAGATTGTGTAACTACTCTTTGATTTCCTATAGCAAATCTTAAAGAAGAACCTAAGTTATACTCTCTGTGAGGACCTTGGAACATAGCTACTACATTTGGAATTACAGAAATACCAGGAGCTATTTCCATCATACCACCACCGTGGATGGTAAATCTGCTATAAAGAGATACTATCTGATTTGAAAAAGAAATATTTGGCTGGTTAAGGTGAGCCATCGTTAAGCCCATATACCAGTTTGTCTTATCATCAATATTTGAAAACCAGATTAAACCTGCTGAAATATCTCCATATAAGAAATCGGGATTATTAATAACTCCACCCGGTAAATTAGGATCAAATCCACCTTGTCCGTCAGATTGAGAAGGCCATTTTAAAACATTTCCTCTTATCGCTCTTTGTCCCAATCCTACATCTGCACCGATAGATAAATAATGAGATTTCTTTCTGTAACCGCCCATCTTTTTACTATATGCAAGGGATAACCTTCCTAATACTGTTCCAAAACGTGTCGCTCCAGCAACATCACCAAAAAATGAACCTCCGATACCAAAATAATCAGATCTTCCTACTGGAATTTTCTGATCGTAAGAAACGGAATATGTGTTATAAGCATCACTTCCTAAGACTGATGCCCATTGGTTTCTATAATTCGCCACCATCCTAGTATTACAATTCATAACTCCTGTCATGGCAGGGTTAAGATTCAGTGGTGACATGTAAAATTGAGAAAAGTGGATATCTTGAGCGCTAATAGCTAGGCTAAATCCAAGGCCTAAAATCGTGTAAAGTAGTTTTCTCATAGTGGCAATTCTGCTCAAATTCATTATAAAATGTATATCTATCTTTAGATAATAATTATAAAATTAAAAAACTCAACCAATAATTCAGTAAAATCAATCAAAATCTTGTTTAAATTAACTGATCTAGGACAATTCACAATCTTAAACTATGGCAAAAAAGCAATATAGCATTTCACAAAAGACCAATTTTAGCATATAATCTATTATGAAATTAATTACTGAGTTAGATTTATCTCCACATAAAAAACCCGCAAATTATCATCAAAGGGTGATGACCATCGGCTCTTGTTTTTCTGACCATATTGGGACAAAACTATGTAACCATAATATTCCTGTAATTGTCAATCCATTGGGCATAACTTTTAACCCAATTTCCTTATCAAAAGCACTATCAAGAAGTATTAAAAGGGATTTAATAGAAATAAATGATCTACAATCGTGCCAAGGACTTTATGCTCATTTTGATTTTCATGGAAAATTCAATAATCCTGAAAAAAATGTCTGCTATCAGTCAATAAATAGGTCTATTTCTACTGCTCATGAATTTATTGATAAAGGAATTGACTACCTTATCATTACGCTAGGAACTGCTTTTGTGTATAAACATAGATCCACCGAAAAAATTGTCAATAACTGTCATAAATTGCCATCGGATCAGTTTGATAGAAAGCTACTTAATGTCGATCAAATCGTGGCATCATTAAGTGACTCAATCAACGATATTATCACTATCAATCCCGAAGCTGAAGTTATTTTTACAGTAAGCCCTGTACGACACATTAGGGATGGTATTGTTAATAATGCAAGGAGTAAGGCCATATTGGTTGAAGCTTGCCATCAACTTTGTGAGGCTTTTTCCTGTGTAAATTATTTTCCTTCCTACGAAATAATGATGGATGTCTTGAGAGACTATCGCTTTTACCATTCAGATATGATCCATCCTTCGGATCAAGCTGTAGATTACATTTGGGATAAGTTTTACCAATGGTTTTACGATGACAAAAGTCAACAGTTTATCAAAGAATCTGAAAAAATTAATAAAATGAAAGCGCACAGAATCCTTCATCCAGAAACGGAAAGTGCCAAAAGTTGGCAAACCAAAATCACTAAAGTTCAAAAAGACTTTGAATTAAAATATAAACTGTATCATGATTAAATAATCCTTTTTACGACCGAATTACTAATGTCTGTTTCTACACCTGTATAATCGACATCAACCAACAATATCCCTGGAGTTTTCCCAACTGATATTGTCCCAAAAACATCTTCATATCCCAAAGCTTTTGCTCCATTTACCGTAGCCCATTGCAATACTTGGTCAAAAGTTACATACGATTGATATTTCAAAATGGTTTTCATTTCTTCCCAAATACTCAATTGCCAATTGGAACTAAGGCTATCGGTTCCGATGGTCATCTTGCAGTTTTGATCTATAAACAATTGATAATTGGGTAATGTATTTTCTATGTAGAGATTTGCATTGGGGCATGTTGCCCAATATGTTTTATCAGAAAAAGCATTGCCTTTTTTGATATCTTCAGCAGTACATTGCGTGTTGTGTACAAATAGTGTTTTCTGATTTTTATTCAAATATTTCAGCGCATATTCAATGGATTTTATTCCCTTAAAAGGAATGGATTCAATCGGCATACCTACATTTTTGAAAAAATCTACCATTTGCCCTGCGTTACTGAGAAACATCTCATTTTCAGAAGGAGTCTCCTGATTGTGGATACTGATTGTCGAGTTTTCCTCATTGGCATTTGCCAAATATTCAAACAATTTTGGGCTTACAGAGTATGGTGCGTGCGGAACTTTCGATTTTTTATTGTAGCAAGTATCGCTTTGCTTTTCGAAAACGGAATTGTATTGATCTATGGTCTGCTGAGTATTGTTTTCATTCATAAAATCAAACATCTCAACGAAAGTATAATAGGCTATTGGGCTACTTGATTTAGTATCTGCTGTGTCGATTTTATTGGAAATATCACCTACGGCTTGGATACCATTGGCATACATATTGGCATCTGCTTCCTTGATTTTTGCATCAATAATCTCTTGATCTACTTCCCTTAATTGGACAACATTGGTAATAAAATTTACCAATCCAGTGCCTGTAGGGATTGCCCCTTTTAGATGAGATAATTCTAAGTGACAATGCGTGTTTATCAGGCCAGGAATGATCGTTCCTCTATGCTTCTGTATACTAGATTTATCATGATTTACAATGTCATCGATGGCGATGATTTTACCAAGATTATCCGTTATGATAACCGTATCAGTTAATACTTTTCCATCACCGACTAATATATGGTCTGCTGTAATTTTATGGTTGGCTGTCATGAATTTCTTGAGCGATTAGTGCGTTTAACATTCTTGGTTCGAAGTAAGTACTTTTCGGTGGTAAAGATTTCTGGTTGTCAGCATAATATTTTAATTCTTTGGTATATACTGGGTATACCATAAAGCCAACCCCATTTTCAGCAGCTTCAGATTTTTTTATGATGGTGTTGAATTTTCCGTTACCGGGAATGTAAGCAATGCTTGGATCAAACTTGACGTCTTTGATGTGTAGTATTTCGTTAAAGACGATGTCATTTAGAATCATGTGATCCAAAATGTACTTTGCATCTTTGTATTTTTTCAATACTTTTTTCTTCCATTTGATTTTATACCATTCACCATTTAGAAACATACTTAACTCAAATTTTCTTTTTGGTCGAAATGGTTTTTTTAGAATTTCTATGGAGCAATATTTTGATATGGATGCCAACAATTTGGTATAGCTACATTTATCTGTGATGTCCACTACCCTGTTGTAATCACAAATATTTAATGCTTTAAATGGGATTAGATTACATAGTAAAGAATTGATTTTAGTGTCTAGACTTTTATCGTTTCTACGCTCCCAAACCAAAGAAGCGGTAGAGCATCTATGGTGACCATCAGCCACATAAACTTTCTGGATCTTATCTTTGAATATCGTTCTGACAAACTCAATTTCTTGACCATCTTTTATTCCCCAAAAGCGATGAGTTTCTTTATTTTTTTCAAAGTAGAATTCTGCATCAGGATTTTCTAACACTTTTTCTAATACAAAATCAGACAACGATTTTTCATTTTCGTATGCCAATAAAACTGGTTTGATAAATGCTTTTCGCTCAATCAATAGCGACAATTGCTCTTGTTCTTTTGCAGCCAAAGTTTTCTCATGAGGAATGACATTTCCTGAAACAAAATCATGAATATCTATCGAGCAAACGATGCCATTGTATTTCTTTTTTTTGCTTTCAATCTGGTAGATATACATCGACTCTTGAGGATCTTTCCTAAAGAATCCATTTTGATAATATTCTGGAAATTTAAATTTGGTATTGGCAAAGAACGAATCCGTAGAAGCGATCAATTCATTTTTTGGAAATAATCCCTGAAATGGGAGAAGGTTCATTTTTTCAGTTTGTATAAAACAAATATAATTTGTTTCGACAATTCTGTGTATGAATTAGCCCATCATTTTTAAATAGCTATTGACGAGGAAGTTAGATTTAGAATTTACTAGGTTATCAAGTGCTTTATCGGCTCTGTTAGAAAACACAGACAATTCGTTCATCATTTTAAGAAATTCTAAAGATTTGGGGTCTTCAGGTTTCATTCCTGATACATCTTCTAAGAGATGGAGCATTGGGTGTAATTCTTTTTCTTTACGCTTTTTGATAATCTGTTTGAACACACTCCAGATGTCTTTCTCAGCGACATAATAATCTTTTCTTTCGCCTGCTACAGATACTTTATGGATTAGGCCCCACTTTAGTAAGCTATGGATATTCATATTTGCATTTCCACGAGAAATACTCAATTCTTCCATAATCTGATCAGAATTTAGTGGTTCTGTCTCAATCAATAACAAACCATGGATCTGACCCATAGTTTTGTTGATGCCCCAGTTAATACCGAGTTCTCCCCATGTTTTGATGAATTTATCTTTACCTTCTGTGTAATGCATAAAACTAATAATGCGAAAAGGAAGAATTTGTTTAAAATAATTAAAAAATTATTGATCTAAACAAATCTTCCTTCTCTAAGTTTACTGATGATTAGTCAGTATTAAAAACTAAACAGGGTTTATTTTATGACTATAAAAAGTCTACTTTTCCAGAGTCTAAATTATAATATGCTGGAGCAATTTGCACTTCACCAGAATCTACCGCATTTTTGATAATTTCTGATCTATTACATAAATCTTTTGCTACCAATTCCGCATTTTTCTTAACCACATCTGTTATACTTGCGCCTTCACCAGATGCTGCGATTGCAGGAGTAATGTGTGCAAGCAAATGGTTAAGATTATGACCATTGTCTCCACCACCTACTGCGGCTGTAACGGCACCACAACTTTGATGTCCTAAAACTACGATAAGTTTTGAGCCGCAATGTGCAACTGCGTATTCTATACTTGCAATCGTAGACGTGTTGGCAATATTCCCAGCAACTCTCAATACGAATAATTCTCCCAATCCTGTATCAAAAGCCAATTCTGGAACAACTCTACTATCAGCACAACTTAAGATGATCGCATATGGTTGTTGTCCACCTGTTAACTCTGAACGACGACTACTGTCTTGTAGTTTTCCGTCTAACTTATCTTCTACAAATCTAGCGTTTCCAATTTTTAATCTTTCTAATGATTCTGTTTTGTTCATTGTTATAATTTTACGAATTTATAATTTCTATAAATTAACGAAAGGCAGTTTGGTTACTGTTGCATCAAAAGTTTTTTTATTGATTTTTATCTGAATTTTTGTTCCAGATTTTCTAAAACCTTTGGTTACATAACCCATGCCTATCGGTACATCTAAACATGGAGATTGAGCACCTGAGGTCACTTCTCCTATAATGTTATCATCTGGATCAAGAATCTGATAGCCTTTACGTGGAATTCTTTTACCATTTAATATAAACCCAACTAAATAAGACCGATTTTTGTTTTGCTTTACAGCTAAATATTTTTCTTCTCCTAAAAAAGAAGGTTTTTTTTCTGTTTTACAAATCCAATTTAACCCTGCTTCACAAGGGGAAATATTTTCGTCGATGTCATTGCCATATAGACAAAATCCCATTTCCAGCCTTAAAGTATCTCTTGCTCCAAGACCTATAGGTTTTATACCTTCCAGTTTAATGATTTCATCCCAAAGTGTTTTTAATCCTTCGTTATCGGCATATAATTCAAAACCGCCTGAACCGGTATATCCTGTTGCACTAATTAATACGTTTTCTAGTCCAGCAAAAGTTCCTTTTTGAAAATGGTAATATGGTATCTCTTTTAGGTTTATTTCTGTTAAGCTTTGCAGTAATTCGACAGCTTTTGGTCCTTGTACAGCTAGTAAACCTGTTCTGTCAGAAATGTTAATCATATTGGTATCAAAGGTATTTTGTGCATTTATATGATTCCAATCTTTTTCGATATTGGAGGCATTTACTACTAACATATAAGCAGATTCTCCTTCAGCACATTTATCTTCAAACAATCTATAGACAAGCATATCATCTACGATCGTTCCTTTTTCATTCATGAGGCAAGTGTACATCACTTTTCCTGGGAATAAAGACTCTACATCATTACTACAAACCAATTGCACCAGTTGAGTAGCTTCTTTTCCTTTGATAATAAATTGCCCCATGTGACTAACATCAAAAACACCAGCATGATTTCTTACGGCTAAATGTTCTTCTTGGATTGTAGTGTATTTTAATGGCATTTCATAACCAGCAAAAGGAACAATCTTAGCTCCTAAATCTTGATGAATTTCTAATAATGCTGTCTTTTTCATTAGATTATTTTTATAATAATATCTTCAATTGTATCACCTACTTGGATGTTATGCACGACATCCATACCAGTAGTAACTTTCCCGATTATTGTATATTTCCCATCTAAATGAGGTGTAGGAGAATGCGTTACAAACCATTGAGAAGATTCCGTATGTAATCCTGCAGAAGCCAATCCTACATATCCTTCATCATTATAATAAGTTGGTCCTATCTCTGATCTAATTGTGTAATCCAAGCTCGAATATCCATCTCCTCTACTGCAACCTGTTTGAATCACAAAATTAGGAACTACCCTATGGAAAACTTTATTGTCGTAATAATTATCATTAATCAATTGTAAAAAATTTACTACTGACATCGGAGCAACATCATCAAACAACGCAATATTGAATATACCTTTTGAAGTTTTTACTATTACTTCCTTTGCTTGCTTAAATTCATCCAATAAATTAAAATCGGGATCAAAGCTCGAAGTAACTGTTGTTAAAATAGGTGCTTTTACTCCTTTAATATTTGCCAATGCTTTTTCTAATGCATTATAAGCTTCTATATCTTTTGGTAAGGACAATTTAGTTTTGGCGATTTCTATTTGTGTTGTGGAATCTATCATTTCTTTGAATCTGCCAGTATCACTTGCTAAGGTCTCTCCCACTACTGCAATTATTCCCGGGTCTCCAGTTTCCAATCCAGCATTTAAATACTCCAACATTTTAGTCTTGGCATATCTTGGGCTACTAGAAAAAGTTTGTTCAAATTCTGGATGATTTGCGATCTGTCCTAATGCAGTGAATATGGCTGTCCTGACAGGAATATTTTCTTCTTTCTCTAATAAATTATAAAGTTCCGAATAGCTTCCTGGATCTTCTCCCAATACCTGAATATATGCCAGTTTCTCATATGGATCTACGATCGAATTTAGTTTTGATAATATTTCCCATCGAGTAGCACTCAATGTTTTAGAATAGTAATAGGGTGAATTCTTTAATGTCGCTTGGTATAATAGTGTATTTACACTCCAATGTCTTTCTTGTCTTGCCAAATTTCTATAGACTGTGGCATCATCTTTATTTCCATTCTGGACAAAAAACTGTGCTGCTGTCTGAGCTACTGCCAAATTTTCATCATCCAAAAAAGGAATCATTTTTTCTGCACCAGTGATGTAACTTTGCTTAGATAATGCTTTTATCAAATTACATTTTACCCTATAATCTTGATCTAGTTTTAATTGATCCAATAAAACAGTTTGTACTTCTGGGTCAACTATTTTTCTGAGGCTTAATGCCAATGCCATTTTAATAAAAACATCCTCCTCTTTGACTAATGCCTGAATAATTTGGAATTTATAGGTAGTCAGATCTATGTCTTTTGTCCTCGCTAAATAATGTGCTGCTATCAACCTTACTTCTTTTGGGAATTCGTTGCCATTGATAAACTTGATTATCTGCTCTGTGCCTTTAGGATTTGTTTTTCCCCTTAAGGCAAATTGGTACAAAGACCTAACTTGACCTAATAATAAAAGTGTATCAGTAGGTCTATAGGAACTTATATTAACAATCGCGTCTAACATTTTTGGAGAGCCCATTTTCCCAATGGATTCCAATATTCTAGAATTTGAAATATTATCAACAGAACTGGTATCTCTCGATTTGAAAGCTTCTACGAGTATTGGTTCTGCTTTGTTAGATCTAATTTGTCCTAAAGAGTAAGCTGCCATCGCTTTTACTTCTGAAATTGGATCTTTCAATAAACTATCTAATTCTGGTATTACACTTTCTATCTGATAGGAAGCAAAAGATTTTGCCGCTAAATATCGGTAAGTAGGGTCAGGATGTGTAAAATATTGTAAAAGGCTATCTTTATTTTGCGCAAGTTCATGCTTAAGAATGTTCCTAACCATTGGGTCTTTTAAATCAACGCTGATTTCAGTCAACATTGGGTTATCGTCAGGTACACAGGCCGCAAAAAATAGGAATCCTAAAACGATAAATGCTATTCTATATCTCATTAATCAGATTTAATTCAACAAAAATACTCAAATGACTTAGTAATGGGAATTAAATGGATGCAATATAAGTAAGCTAAATATTATCTTTGTACAATGTCTACGCCACACACAGCAGCATTCCATACTTTAGGATGCAAATTAAACTTTTCTGAAAGCTCTACCATCCGCAGGATGTTCGAGGAAAAAGGATATCATACTGTCGAATTTGATCAAGCTGCAAGTGTGTATGTGATAAATACCTGCTCAGTTACGGATTTTGCCGATAAAAAATGTAGATATGCTGTTAGGAAAGCACAACAAGCCAATCCAGATGCAAAAATTGTTATTATGGGTTGCTACGCACAATTGAAACCTTATGAAATCGCAGAGATTCCAGGTGTTGATCTTGTCTTGGGTGCCGCACAGAAATTTCGCGTTTTAGATTACGTAGATCAGATCACGCAAGGACCAGGAAAAGGATTGGTAATGGCAGGAGAGGTAGAAGAAGCCAATAGTTTTGTCGAATCATTTTCTTTTGGAGATCGGACCCGTTCATTTCTTAAAGTCCAAGATGGTTGTGATTACAAATGTTCTTTCTGCACTATACCATTGGCAAGAGGAAAATCTCGAAGTGATACAATCGAAAATGTAATGACAAATGTTGCAAAAATCGAATCAAAAGGCGTTAAAGAGATCGTATTAACTGGAGTAAATCTTGGAGATTTTGGAAATGGAACTGCAGTTATTGAAGGGACAAAACCAAAAAAAGAAGCACTATTCATTGACTTAATTCAATCACTAGAAGAGAGTAAACACATAGAACGATTTAGGATTTCCTCCATTGAACCAAATTTGTTGACTTCAGAGATCATTGACTTTGTGGAATCATCGCAAAAGTTTGTTCCCCATTTTCATATCCCACTACAGTCTGGTTCAAACGAAATTTTATCTAAAATGCGTCGAAGATATAAGCGAGAACTATATCAAGAACGCGTTGATTGGATCCGTAAAAGAATGCCTGATTGTTGTATAGGTGTGGATGTAATAGTTGGGTTTCCTGGAGAGACAGAGTCACTTTTTGAGGAAACCAAAAATTTCTTAACTGGATTGGATGTGAATTATCTTCATGTATTCACCTACTCAGAAAGACCAAATACATTGGCTGCAGAATTGGATGGTAAAGTTCCAATGAATATCAGAAAAAAAAGGAATGAAACGCTAAGAAATATTTCTGCCATTAAAAAACGCCAATTCTATCAAAAGTATGAAAATACAGAAGCTACAGTTCTGTTAGAAAAATCCAAAGAAGCAGGTTTTTTGACAGGTTTTACCGATAATTACATAAAAATCAGCGTCCAAGCATCAAATGAATTGGTTAACACAATGCAAAAAGTAAAGCTTATAAAACTTTTGTCAGAAGGTGTTATGGAAGCACAGATTTCAGAATAAACAGCAATAGAAATCTCAATTATAATATTGTTTCTATTTTTACTGTCCTAACCTTAGAATACATGTACCCAGACTTATCATACATATTACACGACATCATTGGAACAGATCCCGATAATTGGACTTCTATTTTTAAAACTTTTGGTTTGTGCCTTGCGGCAGCATTGTTGTCATCAGGATGGCTAGTCATGCTAGAATTAAGAAGAAAAGAGCAAGAAGGCTTGCTACCAAAAATAAAGATAAAAACCCTAGACAAGCACAAAGCTGCAATTAAGGAAGCTGTTATAAATGGGATAATCGGATTTATCATTGGGTTTAAGCTGCCTTTTATAATTATGAATTTTGAGGTATTTAAATCTGATCCTGCTGGTAATATATTTTCTGCGGATGGAAATTGGCTTATAGGAATTGCAATGGCTGGAATATTTGCGGCTTACTATTATTATACTGGGAAAAATACGGAAGTAGAAGCAACAATGACACCAGGAGAATACTTGGTATCGCCATATAAAAAATCGGGAGACATATTATTAATTGCTGGTGTATTTGGTGTAATTGGTGCGCGATTATTCTCCATTTTAGAAAATTGGTCTGATTTTGTTAAACACCCAATCGAAACTATTTTTTCTGGAAGTGGCTTAACTGTATATGGTGGTTTTTTAATCGGAGGATTAGCTGTATTTCTATATATTAAAAAAATTGGAATAAAGCCTATCCACTTATTAGATTGCGCTGCACCTGCATTGATCATCGGTTATGGAGTTGGAAGAATGGGCTGTCACTTTTCTGGAGATGGAGATTGGGGAATCGTAAGTGCATTGTCACAACCATCT
Source organism: Saprospiraceae bacterium (assembly GCA_020630525.1). Lineage (GTDB taxonomy): Bacteria > Bacteroidota > Bacteroidia > Chitinophagales > Saprospiraceae > JAHDBF01. The sequence goes on along the minus strand of JAHDBF010000101.1, from coordinate 1,159 downwards.
TGGTTTTTTCTTCCTGATTGGATGTGGTCTTTTGATTATCCAAGAAATGTATTAAATCAAGGAATGGCAATAGAAGGTTGTGAATGGAAATATTGCAAACAACTAACGGAGGGTGTATACCCTACTTCCGTATATGAGATTATCATCTCATTTATAACATTGGCATTCATCTGGTTTTTACGTACTAGAGTAAAGATTGCTGGAATGATATTTTTTATTTATTTGGTGCTAATGGGGCTTGCCAGATTTTTGATAGAATTTATAAGAGTAAACGAAAAGTATGAACTCTTCAACCTTGGGTGGTCAATGTCCCAATGGATAGCACTCGGGTTTATGCTGTCAGGAGTAATAGGAATCATAGTTTTACTAATGAATCGAAAAGAAAAAAGTAATCCTGAAATATCGTTTTCCTAAAAATTTTAAAATTCAATTTCAACAATAAATACCATGGCACAGATTAAATCTTCTTCACTAAAATTTCTTAAAGATTTAAGAAAAAATAATAATCGAGAATGGTTTAACGACAATAAAGATCGCTACTTAGCAATGCATGAAAACTTAGTAGAATTTTCTGAAGCCTTAATGGCAGAAATGAATAAACACGATCAATTGGTACCTAAGTCTGGAAAGAAGACTTTGTTTAGAATCTATCGTGACGTCCGATTTTCAAAAGACAAAAGTCCATACAAAACATATATGGGTGGATCATTTACTAGAGATACGCCAATGCTCAGAGGCGGTTATTATTTTGGGATTGAACCTGGCAATAGTATGCAAGCAACTGGGTTCTGGAATCCCAACAAAGAGGATTTAAAACAGATCAGAGACCATATCGCAGCCGAGCCAAAACGACTAGCAAAAGTCTTGAATGGAAAGCGACTAAAAGATACTTGGGGCAGTCTAGAAGGAGATCAACTAAAAAAAGCACCTAGAGGTTTTGATCCAGAAAATCCGGCTGTAGAATTATTAAAATACAAACAACATCTACTGTATAAAAAATACACTGATAAGGAGATCCTAGAACCTGGATTTGAAAAAGTGATCTCTAATAACTTTAAAAAAGTTAGGCCATTTTTGAATTATATGAGTGAAATATTGACTCACGATTTGAATGGGGAGATGTTGGCTGGGTTAAAGTAATTTGCACTAAGTAATGGGG
>JAHDBF010000100.1 GCA_020630525.1 Saprospiraceae bacterium | reverse complement strand
TTCTTTTTCTTCAGTGAATTGATATTTACCACTATTGTTTTTATAACCTGATAAAACCATTTGCTGTAGCATTTACATAAACTACTCCGTCTGTTTGAAGTATTTGGCCATTTGATACAGTTTGTGCATTTAATAAAACAATATCACTTAATTTGAAAGATTCTATTAGTTCAATTTTTACAGGACCTATAACATCCTTAAAACAATCCTTAGGTATTGAAATTACTGTGCCTTTATTGCCAAATAAAGTAGTATCTTTTGAGTTATCAATTTTAAATTCTTCAGCTCTTAAGTCAGAACTATTAAGTAAGTTTTGTAACTCTAAGTTATAACCATATTTACTTTGTTCTATTTCTTTGGTACAACCAAGAATAATCATTAATGAAATTAACTGTATTATTTTTAAGAAAATCTTCATATTTTGGTTTAGTCTAAAGCTTTTAGTTCTCAATAAATATTCATTTCAAAAGTAATATAAATTTAATCAACAGCTCACACCCAATTCCCGCATCAACTGCGCAGTAGGTAATCCCATAATATTAGTATAACTACCTTCGATTTTTTCTATAAATCCACGACCTATCCACTCTTGGATTCCGTAACTGCCCGCTTTGTCAAGTGGCTTATATTTTTCCACATAATAATCAATCTCAGTATCAGAAATGTCTCTAAAAAACACCTTTGAAGTATTTGAAAAACTTATTGTGTTTTCTACAGTTTTTAAGCATACACCAGAGATCACAATATGGTCAGTACCAGAAAGTGCTTTAATCGTTTCTTTGGCTTCTTGTAGTGATTTTGGTTTGCCTAATATCTTGTTTTGAAACAAAACGATTGTATCAGCAGTTATGATTAATTCATTTTCTGCTGGTGCGTATGCAGATGCTTTTTTCCTTGCTAAAAACTCTGCGACTTCTACCGCTGGCATATTCTCATCATAAGATTCATCGACTTCTATCAACCTAATTACAAAGTCTAAATCCAAGTCTTCCAATAATTCTTTTCTTCTTGGCGAACCAGATGCCAATATGATTTTTTTTGTTAATTCCATAAGTTATAACTGATGTAGTATGCGATGCCAAAAACCATGATGACTTTCGACAATAGACTGATTTTTGAAAAGTGTTTTTTTTCTTTTGATTTTAATATTAATCTACCCAAATATAATTGAGGAAATATTATTGTAGTAATAAATTGAATGACAAAAATATTGGATTGTACTTTCCAAATTATATAAGTCCATGCCAATGACGCAATCATCAATAATATCAAAAATGCAAACACGATGTATTTTGTCCTGCCAAGTCCGTAACGGATTGGGAGTGTGTGCATACCTGCAATACTATCTCCAGATAAGTCCTCACAATCCTTTATAATCTCTCTTACTAAACTTATCAAAAAAATAAATATAGAAAAGAAAATTAGTGCGTTGAATGGAGAAAATAATATTGAAGCATCTGTGCTACTTATAAGTGCTAAATTCGCAAATTCAGCTAATAACAAGATTAGGATTACTCCTGCTGAAAATAAGGATACTGTAATATTTCCAATGAATCCATTGGCTTTTAAAAATGCAGAGTACATCCACAATAAAAGATTTGCAATAATGTAAATTCCAAGGTAAGGGAATACATCAAGCACTGAAACGATTACCACCGATAATACAAATCCAATAATATTAAATATTGTATAACTCAATATTATAGAGCCTTTAGATAACCGATTTTCAGTGTTTTTGTTATGATTATCTAATTCATAATCATAATAATCATTTATAAGATATCCACAAATTGTAATGATAAGCGTAACAATTATGAATGATACTAATATCAATGGTTTACTGCCAAGCAATAAATCTTGCTTGGCAACATTATTATAAAAAGTAAAATAATAGAAAATGAATTGGGTTATGAATGCAATGATAAGATTGGGTAACCTAATATGCATTTTTAACTTAGATAAAAAATTAAATTTTACCACTTTCCATTTAATCTTAAAATCCGCTCAATGATTTCTCGAACGCATATTTCTCCTCCATTATACTGACTAATATAATTGCAGACATTGCGGACGTCCACATTTGCATCAAAAGGACATGCGGCAACTCCAGCAAGTTTTAAAACACCAATGTCAGAAATATCATTACCCATGTAAAGTATTTCTTCATCAGATAATTGATATCTAGATTTTATGTCAGCATAGGTATCCAATTTGTTTTTTACATCCAAATGGATTTCTTTAAGCCCTAAATTTTTAAATCTACTTAATGTTCCTTTTGACTTTCCTTTAGAAATTATCATCACTTCAAAACCAGATTGAATGGCACGCTTCATGGCGTAACCATCACTGGTATGCGTTGTGCGGAGTAAGTTGCCTTCTTCTGTTGATAATACTTGAGAATTTGTCAGGACACCATCTATATCGAAGATAAGGGCTTTGATTTTTGTGAATTTATGGTAAACGTTCATTTATTGATTGTCTCTCCATTCATAGACCCACTTTGCTTGGATTTGTTCTAGGTGTCCTTCGGAACAGTCTTCGCGTTTTCCTTCGAAGGTATCTATTGCTAAAATCCATTCTATTAATTCTGTAAAGCGGATTCTATATATTTTTGCTTCGGTAAATTCATCCCCAAATCTATCGTACAACTTCATGGCGATATCTTCATGATCTGCCCAATTGATCGGTAAATCGTCTATGTCTTTAAAACTCATATTTTTGTTTAGTGTTCGTGTCCAATAATTTGTTTCTGGTCTGGAATGGTTACCTCTATCTCTGCATTTTCGTCAAGAATAACACATTGGCAACCAAGTCTAGATTCAATCCTAGGGTTAATAGCTCTATCAATAAAATCTTCTTCTCTATCTGAGATTTCTTGTAAAAAATCCTCACCCTTATCTACATAAATGTGACAAGTAGAACAAGCGCAAACTTCCCCACAATTATGATTTAGATGAATGTCATTATCTTCTGTTACTTCCAAGATACTAAAACCTTTTTGTGCATCTTCAACCACTTTTGTTTGGAGATTTTTATCTTCAAATTTGAAAGTTATTTTTGCCATATAAATATTTGTAGTAATTTGACTACTATAACACTTTTAACGTTAAAGTGTTCCTTTTAATCACGCGAATATAAGAAGATGAATTCAGGAGAAGAGATTAAACCGAAAAGATATAGATTTAAAGACATAAAAGTTTATGCATCCACAGAGTGGCTTTCGGAAAATAAAAAGAAGTATAGACAGGTTTTTGACTATAAATCAACAAGTTATATATACGCAGAATTTTCATTCTATAACAAACTCTACGATCAAGAAAATTGGGATGCACAGATCACATTGCATTGTTTTGAAGTAGGAAAAAAACCTAGAAAAGTTTGTTCTTTAGACCTAGAAAAGCGAGTTAACAAGTTTGATAACATCGTTTATGTTCGAGAAGGATGGGGAAATAAAAAGAATGGTGCTTTTTGGAAAACAGGAACGTATTATTGGGAAGCATGGTTAAATGGCAAAAAACTAGGTACAAAATATTTTTACGTTAATAACCTTGGTCATGATACCGAAATTGTCAAATTGGAGAATATAAGCATGTTTGAAGGTCAATATGACAATAAAGAAGCAGAATTTCGTACCAATTTGTGCGCGTTTTCGGCAGAACAGACCAGATATATCTATGCAGATATTACCTTCGAAAATCTAAAAATTGACGAATCATGGCACCAAGAATTATTCATCTCTTTTTATAATGAAGCGCGAGAATTAAAAGGCAGGGTCGTAAAATTAACAAAGGTAAATCCTCAAGACGAAATTTTAAAGCTTACTGCAGGATGGGGGAGCAATACTTCTGGTTCTTGGAGGAAAGGATTTTACACCATGGAACTGGTTTTTAATGAACAATTGATTGCCGCCGTATCATTTGAAATAGGCGATGAATTTGAGGAGGGTGAAATTGACATAACCATGTTCAATAGGAATGGTGTGGAACTGGTCGTCCAAGATGAATCCAAACATTTGACTTTTGAAGATGTAATGTCAAAAATGGATAAATTAGTTGGTCTGAAAAGTATAAAACAAAAAGTTAGAGATCATGCCATGTATTTGCAATTTTTACAATTGCGTGCTAATAAAGGAATAGAAGAAGGAAAACCAGAAGACTTACATTCTGTATTTGTTGGAAATCCAGGAACAGGAAAAACTACGGTCGCAAAAATGATCGGTTTGTTATATAAAAAAATGGGCTTATTAACTAAAGGTCATGTTCACGAAGTTGATCGTGTAGATTTAGTAGGTGAATATATTGGTCAAACGGCACCTAAGGTGAAAGAGGCCATCAAAAAAGCAAGGGGTGGGGTATTGTTTATCGATGAAGCATATTCTCTAGTACGAATAAATGATGATAGCAAAGATTTTGGTAAGGAGGTCGTTGAGATTTTGGTAAAAGAAATGTCAAATGGAGAAGGAAATATTTCTGTAATAGTTGCCGGTTATCCCAAAGAGATGAAACATTTTATTGATTCTAATCCTGGATTAAAATCTAGATTTAAGCATTTCTTTCACTTCGATGATTATCTTCCAAATGAATTATCTGCAATAGCTGAATATGCTTGTGAAGAAAAGCAAGTAAAACTGGCTGTAGGTGCGAGAAAGAAAATAGATCAAATTATTTTAGATTCTTATAGAAATCGCGACCGATCTTTTGGTAACGCAAGGTTTGTATATGATCTCATTGAGAATGCAAAAATAAATTTAGGGCTGCGGGTTATGAACTTGCCTGATCATTCGGAACTAAAACCCGCTGCTTTAAAACTCATCAAAGTAGAAGATGCCAATAAACTAAAAATTGTACAAGAAAAACAATTGCCTTTTATTCCTATTGATAAAGAATTACTGTCTGAAGCGAAAGCGGAATTGAATGCACTCATTGGAATAGGGTCAATCAAAAAACAAATTAATGAATTAATAGCCATCATTGAATATCACTTATCCTCTGGAAAAAATGTTCTCAATAGTTACAACCTACATACAGTTTTTGTCGGTAATCCAGGAACGGGTAAGACTACCGTTGCTAGAATATTGACTAAGATTTATAAGGCATTAAGTTTGTTAGAAAGAGGCCATATTATAGAAACGGATCGGCAGGGTCTGATTGCTGGATATGTAGGACAAACAGCGTTAAAAACTACAGAAAAAATCGATGAGGCAATGGGTGGAGTATTGTTTATTGATGAGGCTTACGCATTGTCAAATTATAATGGCCGACAAGGTGATTTTGGTAACGAAGCCATCCAAACCATATTGAAAAGAATGGAAGATGATCGAGGAAAGTTTTTTGTTTTTGCTGCTGGTTATCCTGATAATATGGAGTTTTTCTTAAAAGCAAATCCTGGGTTAAGTTCGAGGTTTGATAAGTTGCTAAAATTTGATGATTACTCTGCCAGTGAATTGTATGACATCGCGATTAAAATGATTGCTGATGAAAAATACGAGATAGAAGGAGAAGCAAAAGTAGTGCTTAAAGATTATCTGATAGATTTACACTTAAAGCGCAACAAGTATTTCGGTAACGCAAGAGAGGTGCGAAAAATAGTAAATGAGATTATCAGAGTTCAAAATTTAAGATTGGCATCAGCATTAAAATCTGGTGAGGAACTTAATACTAATTTAATAATTGCAGAGGATATTGGTAATGTGCATTTGACACAAGAGAAAGATGTTTTTACTCGATCACAGATTGGGTTTAAGGGGTAATAAAAAAATATAATTAAAGATTTCAAAAGCAATATCTCTAGCCATAAAGTGTTTCAGCCGACTTGCAATCAATTTTCGTTTTCATTTTGTCTATTTATAGTTTTAAAATGCAAAATACTAGTTAAATTTATTTCGAATAATGCCAGTATGATTCATTAAAAACACTTAACATGAAGCTCGTAACAATAATATTTTCTCTTTTTCAGCTAACACTTTCCGCTCAGGAATATCATACATTATTGGAAGAAAATAAGCACTGGAGAGTTAATGTTCTTGCTTCAAAATCTCAATTGGGTGGATCTGAAAGTGTTCTTTATTCTGTTGGAACAGATACTATCCTCGATAATATAGAATACAAAATCATCAATAAGCAAAGGTTTGGCCAAACCAATTTTCCCAATGCTCAACCTATTTTCAATGATACACTTTATGGACCTCTTGAGACATATGCAGCAATGAGGGAAGATACATTCAATAGAAAGGTATATTCAAGATATTTCGATAATGGCTTTACTGAAGAATTTTTATCATATGACTTTAACTTAACTCTTGGAGATACGCTTTGTGTAAATAATAGTTCTGAATGTTTGTTTGTAAGTAGTATTGTACCTTATGTATTGGAGAATGGGGAAATTACACGGAAAATTTCTTTTGATTTTATTAATGGTTACGAAAGTTATCATTTTATAATTGAAGGTGTTGGAGGGGAGTCAGGTCTTATTGAACCTATTAGAACTCTAACGGATTACTATTACTACCTAAGTTGTGTTTCTTACTTTGATGACTCAAAACCCAAAACTTCCGATAATCCTGAAGAATCTATTTATGGAAACTGTAGCAACTTTACAAGCAATGTGAATGAGAATAATCAGCATTTCTATTTTTCAATTTATCCTAATCCTACACAGGATATTATCAATATTAATGCTGAAGTAGAAATAGATCACATAAGTCTTTATGACACAAATATGAACTTGCTCAAAACGATTGATGGAAATCAAAAAAAGATCGATATTTCTCAATTTTCTTCGGGTATTTACTTAGCAAAAGTAGTAAGTATTAATAACACAAGCGGGATTCTCAAAATAGTTAAGCACCTTTAATATTGGCTCCACAGAATAATTTTTAAAATAGTATTTTGCTAATAACTCGTTAATGCAATAAAAGATTTTTCACATTCAAAATTTTCAATTTACTTTACGGTAAATATTTATAGTGATATCACAAGAATTGCTTTTCTTCTTTAGTGCATTGGGTGCATTTAATGGTTTATTGCTGAGCCTATATTTCTTATTTTTTGCCAAGCCTAAACATATTTCTAATTTTTTCCTTGGTGCATTTATTTTTTCCCTTTCGATAAGAATTGGGAAATCTGTCGTTTTTTACTTCAATACAGATCTAGCATTTCATTTTTTGCAATTTGGACTAACTGCTTGTTTCTTTATTGGTCCATTTTTATATTTTTATATAAAGTCAATTCAAGCTGAAGAAAATAATATTCAGCAGGAATGGAAATACCATATGTGCTTTTTAGTTCCAGCTATATTGATTTTTGGGCTTGTTTTTCCATTTGAAAGTAATGTGGATCTGTGGAGACCATATGCTATTTGGGGAATTTACGGAGTATGGTTTTTATATTCTATAGCTGCGGGATACTATTTAAAAGATACGGTAAAAGAGATATTTTCAAAATCTAGAGAAACATCAGTTTTTGATTATTGGGTTATCGGGTTATTTACTGGGAATTTATTGATTTGGGCAGCGTTTAAATTCTGTGGATTTACCTCATACATTTTAGGGGCATTGATATTCTCATTCATGTTTTACATCTTGTTGATGTTATTTGTATTTAGAAATAAAAGCGGATCAATTTTATTTAAAAAAGAGGTAAAGTATGCCGACAAAAAAATATCAGATAGTGAGTCGACAGCGTTAATCTCATCCTTAAAGGAAATTGTCGAAGAGAATAAAATGTTTAAACAACCCAATTTAAAACTTTCTGATGTCGCAAAAAAGTTAAACATTACGCCGCACAAATTATCTCAATTACTAAATGATAATCTAAATGTAAATTTTTCACAATTTTTAAAAGAATATCGCATTTCAGAAGCAAAACAAATTTTATCTCGAGAAAACAATTTTACATTTGAAGGAATAGGATATGAATGTGGCTTTAATTCAAAATCCAGCTTTTATGCTGCTTTCAAACAGAATACAGGCTTAACTCCTGCCAAATACGCCGAAAAATTTTCCAATAAAGACCATTAATCAGTTCAAAATTATAATTCTGGAGTTCGGAATTATAATAGTGTGCTCGTAGTCAATGAGTTACACTTAGGTTTGTGACATAATAAAAAATTAAAATTATGTACAGATCCTTATTTTATCTACTCCTAATATTTGGAATTACTAACCAAATTAATGCAAAAAGTCCACCTAGCAATGGCAAAGTCTTGTTTGTTTTGTCCAATGCACATTATTATGGAAATTCCGATATTAATACGTCTAATCATTTTGCAGAAATTGTCTTGCCTTATGATGAATTTTATTTAGCAGGTTATGACGTTGATTTTGTCAGTCCTAATGGAGGACAGGTTCCCATCGGATACATTAATTATAGCTATTCAACCATTGAGCGCTACTTGTATGACCTGAATTTTATGTCAAAATTGAAACATACTTACTCTCCTTCGGAAATTGATCCTTTAGATTATAAGGCCATATTTTTTGTTGGTGGTGGTTCGTCAATGTTCCAGGTACCTGATAATAAAGAAATCCAAACAATTGCACGTACCATTTACGAAAATAATCAAGGTGTAATTTCATCCATTTGCCATGGTGTTGCAGGTATTTTGAATATTAAAGATAGCGCTGGAAAATACATCATTAATGGAAAAGAAATCAATGGTTTCCCAGATGCATTCGAAGATAAAGAAGCAAATTACTACAAGGAATTTCCGTTTTCAATCGATGCTCAAGCTAAGAAAAATGGAGCTAAATTTTCATTTTCATCCGAAGGTTGGGATGGTTATTATATTGTCAATGATAGAATTGTTACTGGACAAGACCCAACAAGTGCCAGACCGATGGTTAAAGAAATTATTAAACTTTTAAACTAATTATAATGATAAACACATATAAAACACATCTATTAATACTAACTTATTTTTTAATAATAAGCTGTGGGCTTTTTGCTCAGCAAGTCCAAAAGTCTCATGTAAAATCAATCCAATTGGATGAGATATTAAAGGATTACAATACTTTAGATAGACCAGGAATATCTTTTGGTGTATTAAATAATGGATCTATCGAATATTTAAAATCTTTTGGGTTGGCTGATCTAGAAAACAAAATCCCAATCCAAACAAATACAAAATTTCTATTTGAAGAAATGGCAGATCAAATGATTGCTATGACTACGCTTTTACTAATAGAAGACAATGTTTTGTCCTTGGAAGACAATGTCTCTTCTTTCTTACCAAAGTTAAAAGGACACTTTCGAGAAATTAAAATTAAGCACCTTTTGTCACACACTTCTAGAATATGGGATATGAATACTCTGAAGCAAATAGGAGGATTAGATGCAAATGAAAATATTGATTTTGAACTTGTTGTTACATATTTAAACAATCAAAAAATTAATACAAACGATATCGGGAAAAAATATAAATACAATAGAATAGAAACTTTATTGTTAGAAAAAATTATAGAAACAGTAACGGAAAATAGTATAGCCGAAGTTGCTGCAAAAAGAATTTTCGAACCGCTAAAAATGGGAAATACTGTCTTAGCCAATCATGAAAGTGTGATCATTGAAAATCTTGCACATGGTTATGTTGAATCTAAAGATACATTTCAAAAAGCAATAAGTGACAGAATGAGTTATGAGTCAGCATTATTATATACTACTGCAGAAGATATGTGTAAGTGGGCGATGAACTTTTTTAATCCTAAAATTGGAAGTAAAAGTACGATGGAGGCTATGGATAATTTTGCTATAGAAAATGGAACTCCTGTCGAAGCTAAAAATATGGCTCAATATATTGGACAGCACGCATATTGGGATTTTAAGGGTACTGCAAAATTATACCTTATCGGTTCTTCAAACGGATACTCGTGTAAGTTAATCCGTTTTATGGATCATGATTTATCAATCGTTATATTAGGAAATACAAATAAATACAATGGTAATTTTACAAGTTTTGCAGCAGATCTATATTTGTCAGAATTTTATAACAAGCCCGATGCAGAAAAGGATTTTGAAAGCTTAAAATCTGAAATTAGTACTAAAGAATTAGATGAGGTACTAGGCACTTATTGGTGTGATGCGTCAATGTTTACAACTGAAATTCTAATAGAAGATAACAAAACAATGTATGCACACCATGAAAATAATTGGTCTATAGAAATCAAAGCTGTCGAAAAAAATACATTCGAATCAAAATATTCCGATATAATAGCATATGACAATGATAGTTTGATTCATCATTATAATGGACAAGAATTTAAATTAAGAAAAATTACTAGACCTCAATTAACGGAAGTGAGTATGCGTCAGTTAATTGGTAAATATTTTCATCCAGATTTTAACAACATTATTGAGGTAAAACAGGTAGACGACAGTTTAGTGTTAATCAATAATAACAACCAGTATATATTGAAACCTATATTTGAAGACACTTTTTCTACAAACAATTCAATATTCCGTAAAATTGAATTCAATGCCAATGGTGGTCATAAGTTGTTGGTTAGTAACAAGAATATAAGCAATATCGAATTTGTAAAAATCTAAAAAGCAAACTAGCAATATCCTGCTTTACTTAGAAAAGATATTAGGTAAAAGACTTTATGTCTGGATTAAGCTCTAGGAGGAAACGCAAATTATTTTGCATTTCCTCCTTACTTATTCATATTTATTTATTCAAATTTATTGCAATTCCGATTCCCATGGAACCACTACTTGGAATGATAGAAATATCATCTTCTACATCAAACTCAATAAGATGTCTACTAGCGAATGCATCTGCAATATTTACAACATGTGCAGCTATCATTGCAATGATCGAATAATCACGATATTTCCTAAACAGATCTCTATAATTTTTAATCGTTACATCGTTTGTTAATCCGCGATAATCAGTAATCTCACTTCGCAAAAATGCTTTATATCCATTATCCCACCGTTTGTAGGTAAGGTGATTTGAAATCATAAATGTAGTTGCTGTGCCTTGCAGTCCCCACATCACTGGAGCTTTCCAATACTGTTTATTGTAGATCTGTCCAGCTCCAGGTAGAATTGCAGAATAAAGCGCTGCCTTTCCAGGATTTCCGTCAAACATGTCTAAAATTCCAATTTTTTTTGATCTTTTGACTTTAGTTTTATCTTCCGAAAGCGTGTCTAATGCCAACGAGTTCTGAGTTAACTCAAGTTCTTTTTCTTGCGCAGAAAGGTATTGCGTAGATAGTAGAAAGCATGCCAAAACTATATAAAAGTGATATGTTATTTTTTGTTCCACTGTTGGTAAACGAATTATTTTGGAATTAATTGATTCCTTCTTCCATTCTTTTAATAAAATAATATGTTTCTAATTGCGAACGAATCGGCAAATCACTTTTGGTTTTTCTATAGCTATTGTTTTTCTTGTAATGAATTCTTCTAGATTTTACGTTATCTAAGTTCTGAATATTAATAATGTTGAGTATAAATTTTTTGATGTTTTCATCATAGACAGGAACCATTGTTTCGATCCTGTGATGTAAATTTCGGACCATCCAATCCGCAGAAGAAATATAGATTTTCTCTTTTCCTTTATTGTGGAATATGAAAATTCTCGGATGTTCTAAAAACCTATCCACGATACTCCAAGCACTTATTTTTTCACTGATACCTTCTATTCCTGGCACCAAAGAGCAGATTCCTCTTATGATCAATTTTACCTTTACACCTGCATTACTGGCCTTGTATAATAAGTCGATCATTTCTTTGTCCTGAAGGCTATTCATCTTTAGTGTGATCGCTGCTTTAAAACCATCTTTGGCATTTTCTATTTCTTGATTTAATAGGTCTATTAATTTTGGTTTTAGATTGAATTTTCCTACACCTAAGTGTTCAAATTTTTTCTCTGGTACATACTTTGTTTCTAGATAGGAGAATAGACGCATACTTTCATTGACTAGATTTTCATCAGAGGTAAACAATCCAATATCTGTATAAAGTTTAGCTGTGTCTTCATGGAAATTTCCAGTACTGAAATACGAATATAATTTAGGTTGACCATATTTGTATCTTCTTATGGTAGCCATTTTGGAGTGAACTTTTAAGCCTGGCATACTATAGAAAACTTGTATTCCTTCTGCTTCCAATCGTTCTCCCCAAGCTAGATTTGCTTCTTCATCAAACCTTGCTTTTATCTCAATAAAAGTAGAAACTTGCTTGCCATTTTTGACAGCTTTTATCAAGGCATTCATGATCCGTGATTTCTTTGCTACTCTATATTGGATGATTTTTATATGTGTAACATTAGGATCTTCCGCTGCTTGTTCAAAAAACTGAATTACTGGTTCATAACTATGGTAGGGGACATAGATGCAATGATCTCTTTCATCCATTCTGTCAAAGATGCTTCCTTTTAAAAGTTCTTTTGGAGTAATGGTTGGTAGATCAATATCTCTAAGATGTTTTTTTCCAAATTTTGGAAATTCAAAAAAATCTGCATTGTTGTGATATCTTCCCTCTGGTAGTAAATCATTTTTATTTAACTCAAAAACGTCACTTAAGTATTCAATTAACTCTGTTGGCATTTCTCTATCATATACCATCCTAGAGGCGGGACCAACACTTCTTTTGCTTAGACTCTTCTTTATCTTAGAAACCAAATCTCCGGTAAATTCATCTTCTATATAAAGCTCTGCATCTCTAGTTAATTTTATGCTATAACTGTCTAAAATGTCATAACCAGGGAAGATGAATTTTTGGTTATATCTAATGATGTCATCCAGTAAAATTACATCGTGTTTATTTTTGTTTTCTGTAGGTAGTTCAATAAATCGCTCTACAAGATCGGAAGGTACTTTTACAAGCGCATAGGCAGTTCTGATTTTACTTTTGTCTTTATCTTGTAATATTAATGCTAAGTATAGTGATCCATTATTCAGAAAAGGCTTTACTTTTTTTTGAATAAGCATCATCGGTTGAACAAATGGCAAAAGATTATCTTGAAAATAATTTTCTATAAATTCAAATTGCTTTTGGCTTAAATCTTTTTGGGTTTTAATATTTATTTTATGATCAGACAATTTGGGAATGATCATATTCTGAAAAATATCAGAAAATTCTTCTTGTTGCGCATTTACTGTTCTAAGTATTTTTCTAAATATTTCTTGTGGTTCAAATTGCAAACTTTTTTGCGTCTTTTTACCCACTTTGATCAAGTTTTTTAAATTCGCCACACGAACACGAAAAAACTCATCAAGGTTAGAACTATAAATAGCTAGAAATTTTATCCGTTCAAACAAAGGTACATTTGGGTCTTTTGCTTCTTGTAAAACCCTATAGTTAAAGGATAACCAACTTAAATCTCGATGTATATATGGATTTTCTTGTTTCATGGATTCTCTATTGAAAAATCTTCTATTTTATAACTTAAATTCTAATGCAAAAATGATGCTGTTAATTACTATTTAAAAGATTTAATTTTTCTTGGGATATTAATACCTTAATTCAGTGCATAATAGTCCGATTCTTTGGCTAAAATACCAATTCATTTTAATTCAATAGTATTTGTTATAAACCTTATATACCTATACTTTTTTTATGTAAACTGATTTAAAGATTTATGAGTTGCGATTTCTTTATCGGGCCATTACAACTATGTTTATGGATCTATAATTTTGAGGAATATTATTCTTTATGCATTATGCGGATCCAATAAACCAATGATTTTGACATTACAGTTTATTTATTTTACCTACAAAATGATGGTCGCCGTTTTTTAATGAAAGGAAATACACCCCACTAGAAAATGTTGATAGATCCAGTAACTTACTATTAAAGTTATCAATATTCATGACTTTCTTTCCTGAAATGTCAGTAACACTAAGTAGGTATTTTTCGTCATTTTGAATATCAAGATGCACAATATTTGAAGTTGGGTTAGGGTAGACAATTAATTTTTTAGTTAGTAAATTATCATTGTTGCTAACGCCAGTTGCACTTATCCAATTTAGGTTAAATGGACCTTGCAATACCTCAAAACGCAGGTCGTATGTACCTGCTGGAATTTGGATTGTCTTGGAAAGTGTTTCCCAGCTTTGCCATCCTCCAGTCGAAGGAAATGTGGTACTCCCTA
>JAHDBF010000099.1:2602-14206 GCA_020630525.1 Saprospiraceae bacterium | reverse complement strand
ACAGTAAAGCTCATATTGTTTTCCTTCATTTTTTTCAAAGTTTGCTCAAAAACAGTTTCTGTAGACCAAGCAATATCTTGAAAAATATGCTTATTTAATTTTGATAATCCGATGAGATAATATCCTCCGTCATTAGCTGGACCGATAACAGCATCATGATTTTTTAATGCATCAAAAGCTTGACTTATATGACTTGATTTAAGATATGGACAATCGCTTCCAGTAATCACAATGTTGTCTTTTCCTTCCTCAAAAAGATCAGCAAAAGTAGTATACATTCTATTCCCTAGGTCTAATTGATGTTGCAGTTTTTTTGTGAATTTGTCTTTATCCCATATGTCATTTTCATGTACTGCATCAGCGTAATAAATATATTTATCATACGGTAATTCTAAGATGTTATTTCTAAGAATTTCAAGCAAATTTTTATAAACTTCAAGTGCCTTTTCATCACTAGATCCCTTGGCTACTCGAGTTTTTACTTTCCCCAATTCTGGGTTCCTGACAAACGCGACCAATGCGTTATTTGCTGACATTACTTCTTCTTTTTATCTGACTTTTCGTCTTTTTCTTCTTGGATATATACTTGCTTCCCTTGTTCTAGTTTACTAGATATAGCGCTGTAAGGTCCACTGACAATATCAGTACCATAGTCGATGCCATTAGTGATTTGGATGTACTCATCATCTTGAATTCCAGTAGTTACCACATTGACTTGTACAGAATCTCCTACGTGAGAAAAGATGATTTCTTCATATTCTTTTTTATTATTTTCATCTTCAGGAACACGCGTAGTCACAGCTTGTATTGGGACCGTAATTACATCACTAGCTTTATCAGTAAATATATCTACAGACGCAGACATCCCAGGATGAAAAGGATATTGTTTTCCTGCCATCTGTAAGTCCTTATACGAGTTTGGATCAATACTGATTTTTACGGTAAAGTTGGTAACTTGATCTGTGTTCAGACTCATTGCACTAGACCCAACAATATTGGAAGCCGAGTTTGCGATTTCAGAAATAGTCCCTTTAAAAGTTTTGTCTAGATAAGCATCTACTTCAATGTCTACAGTATCTCTCAAGTTTACTTTTACAATATCATTTTCTGAGACATCTACTTGCACTTCCATATTGTTTAGATTAGCGATTCTCATCATTTCTGTACCTGCCATCTGCATAGTTCCTACGACACGCTCTCCTTGCTCAACGGAGAGTGAAGAGACGATGCCACTTGTAGGTGCTTTGATCGTTGTTCTATTAAGACTCGTTTGTAATTCTTTCAATGTGGCTGCAGTACTTTCAATATTATATGCTGCACTTTCTACACTTTTTTGGGACGCTCTGATACTGGCTTCTGCAGATTTAATATTGGCCTTGATGCCTTCCAAACTTGCCAATGAATTTTCCAGATCGGCATCAGAAATTACACCATCATTATGTAGCGTAACATTCCGATCATAAATATTTTGTGCATTTTTTAGCTGCGCCAATATCTGTTCTTTCTGTGCAATATTAGACTCTATTTGACTTTCAGAAAGTGCTTTTTGAGACTTTGCGCTATTAAGTGTTGCTTTACCTCTTTCTACGGCAGAGATATAAGCATCAGGATCTATTTTTGCCAATATTTGTCCAGCAACAACGGAGTCTCCTTCCGCAACAAATAATTCTACCACTTCGCCAGAAACATCAGAACTGATCTTGATTTCTTTTTCTGGAAATATTCGTCCACTAGCAGATACGGTCTCCGTTATAGTTCTTTTTTCAACCTTTTCCGTTGTGATAGCTATGCCTTCTTTTTTATTCCTTTTATTGAAGAAAAACATAGAAAATAATATTGCTAAAATAATAGCAACAATAACAAAAGGTTTCCAAGATCTTTTTTTCTTATTAGACATATTAAGGCTAAAATTTAAGTGGTTTTCCAAGATAAAATTCGAGAATTTTTACACTAAACAAGTAGTTGTATTTTTCTCTAATTGCAGTAATTGCAGCAGATTCAAATTGTGCTTGACTTGTCGTCAGATCAAAACTGTTCAGTACACCAGCTTCATATCTTTTTTGCGCATTTTCATAGGTAGCTTTCCGAGCTTCTACAGTTTTTTCTGCTGCCTCTAATGCTCGCTTTGCTGACCTCGCATCATTCAACGCTTGAGAAACTGCAAGTTGAATGTTTTGTCTAATCTGTTCACTATCTAATCGGGCATTGATTCGATTCAGCTCAGCTCGTTCAATACCGATTTTTCCTCTTTTATTATTATATATTGGAACAGAAAGATTTACACCTAATCCCAATGATATATTGTCATTAAATTGATCAAACCATCCCGCATTTTCTGTCAAAAAATTCGCGCTCGGTAACCCGATATCAGCTGGAACTCCATTAATAAATACCGTCTGATTATTGACTACTGTATCTATGCCAATGATGTTTATTCCTCGATTAGAATAATTGCTTTGCAGAGCTCCTCCTATCGAAAGGGTAGGCATCAAACTAGACTTTGCGATCTTAATTCCATATTCTGCACTTTCTTCATTCAGCAATGCAGCGCGCAAAGAAGGTTGAGTTTTGAGCGCACTTTGATATGCTTCCTCCATAGTAATTATATCAGGATCAGTATCTATTGTTATCCCTTCTGGAGTGGATATTTCGATGTCACTATCTTGATTTATTCTTAATAGTTGTTTGAGTTGTAAGCCGGCATTTTGTCTGATATTTTCAAATCCAATGATATTTTGCTCATTACTTGCAATCTGTGCTTCGACATCTAGCGTTTCATTTTTTGGTCTTGCTCCTGCCGAAACAAGTTTGTTTATAAGTACCAATTGATCTTTGGACTGTGTTAAAAGGTTTTCCGCGTTTTTGATATTTTCTTCAGCAAAAAGCATGTTTAAATATATCGTTGCTACTTGTAAAGCAAGATCTGCTTCACTTTGAGAAAGATTTGACTCTGCAGCAAGACGATCTATTTTTGCTTGCTTAATCGAGTTTTTTATAAACCCACCTTGATATAAAACCATGCCACTAGAGACACCGTAACTATTTGATATGAAAGTTTCGTTATTAAAACTATTCGTCGTCGGGTCAATCGACCTACCAAAATTAAAATTCAATCCACTGTTACCACTTAAATTTGGATTTCGATTTGCGATGGCTTGCTCTTCATTTAATGTTGCAAATGCGACCGTAGAGCCTGCTTTTTTGAGGGCAACACTATTTTCTAGAGCCAACTTAATACACTGATCTAATGTATATTTTTCTTGCGCTTCTAAACTAGAAAAGCTTATGCAGCAAAAAGCTAAAATTAAAAGATAACTATAAGAAAAAGATGTTTTCATTTTGATGCGTCTTAAAATCTAGCATAATATGGAAATTATCTTTGACTATTTATATATATTTCTATGAAATCAAATATAAATTGGATGAAATTACTTTGGTTGGTAGGTTCCTCCTAAAGAATTGGTGTGTCCTATCCCAATTATTCTATCATAAAACAGATCTGGGTCAGAATAATAAACGATGGCATCATAGTCATTTTCAGTTTTATAAAAACTACCTTCTAAGGCTTCAAAATCTAGATTACCACTGTCTTCAACTACAACGTATTGATAATTGTAAATCCCTTGCTTTAGCAATGCATTTCCCACATAACTTTTATGCGCAGGACTATATTCCATTTTGTTTTCAGGCCTTAATTTCCAATCAGTAAATTGACCAATAAAATATACAGAAGCATCTTCAATAAAATGTTTTTCTAAAGCAAAAGTCACATTGCAATATTCTCCACTTTTTGCCACCTGCGAATCAGTATTGTCAATATAAAATCCTCCATTAAAATCTGGTTCGTCTTGATCTATATAGTCTCGATAATTCCTGCTTTTCTGAAGTTCCAATATTATTTCAAATGAATTTTTTTCTAATATTATTGAATGTACGCCCCTTGACGTAGTGATTAGAGAACGGATATCGAAACTTCTAAATTCTTTTCCTGCTAAAAATGCAATATTAGGACTTTCTGGAAACCTTAATCTGTCTCCAATAGAGGCAATTGGCTTTAAATCATAAACGGCATTGTCCCATCGTAAATTTTGCATCAAAGTGACAGATACATTTTGCATTGGGTTAAAAGGTTTAAAATTCTTTTGGTTTATTTCTACACTTATTCCTTGATGGGTATTATTTAGGGCGTTATCTGTAGGTTTTTCATTGCTCGTATTTACGATTACCAATGGTTCAAATACGATAAATCGTCGCGTAATTATTGGCAAATCTTCTTCATCTAATATGACCAAAACGTAGTTGCCAGAGATTTTTAACCGTGTTCTTCTATTTGGAATACTAACTGTATATGTAGTATAATTTTGGAGAGAAAGAGAAGAAACCTCTCCTGTTCTGATGTATTCTTCTGTATATCCATCAAGGTATTCAAGCATCTGAAGATTTGACTTATTCCAGTCTTTATCACAATGAATAATCTGATATTTGTAGTCATAAAAATCTCCATCCAAATCATCAAAAGTTAATTCCAATCGACCATTAGATCCATTTAAGTTTAATATTGGTGCAGAAAGCTGATTGTTTTTTGGCCCAAACTGAACTGACTTTATATAATCAACGTAGATTTCGTTTTCAAGCTTAATCTCATCCCATTGTCCGAAAAGAATCGTATTAAATAAGATTAAACTTAATATGACTGTAAATTTCAATTGCATAAGTTTTAAACGGTAAGTCACCAAAAGTAATTCAAAAAACCCATTTTTTAAGTTTTTAATAATTTTTGAATGAATGTGCTTTTTCGCTAAATAATTTGTGGAGGATACTGATTCGTATGACTATTTGTCTAATTTTTTCTAGGAAAATATGAGTTTGTATACCAAAAGACGAATTTTTGAAAATTTGACTTATAATTCAAGAAATATGGTTTGCAAAAGAATATTTTAAAATTTGGCGCAAAAACAACTTTTTGTTTTATTTATGCCTATCTAACCAAAAGGACAAATTTTAACTTTTAAATAGATTCGATTAAACAATTCTTCTTGCAATACTATTATAGTATATATCCCTATTATATCAACAAAACTGTTATATATTTGCAGGAATTTTAACAGACATTTTTGTCAAGGAGAATAGATAATTATAGATAATTATTATGTTGCAGATCGCACTACTTGTAATTGGAGTTTTAGTTGTACTAGCAGCTTTAGTTTCATTAGCAGATAATCTTATCCAAATCGAAGCAAAAAAATCTGGAATTGACACCGAGAAAGTTAATATGAGTGTCTTCCCGAGCTTTGGCGAATTATTTGGCGCAAAAATTCCTTCTTATACCACGAAGGAAAATTTCCATTCTTTAAAAAAAGGACACGATATCAAATTAGAAGGTTCTGCAACTGGTTCACCAGAAGCAATGAATATAACGAGATTTGCTGTGAAACCTGGAAATTTTAGAGGTATTGCACCAATTCCAAAATTATTCAGTGAAGTAGGTTCAGAAATTAAAGCTGGTGATCCATTATTTTATGATAAAGGAAATCCAGAGATACACTACGCTGCTCCAGTAAGTGGGGAAATCATTGAAGTAAAGAGAGGCGCCAAAAGAGCTATCTCTGATGTAATCATATTAGCGGATAAAAATCAGCAATACAAAAAGTTTGATATACCTAACTTAGAAACTACATCTAGAGAAGAATTGGTTGATTTTTTGGCAAAATCAGGAATTTGGCCATCTTTTATACAAAGACCTTTTGGCATCGTTGCTGATTTAAACGTAGTACCAAGAGATATATTTATCTCAGGGTTTAATACTGCACCGCTTGCTCCATCTTATGACCATATGGTTGTAGGTAGAGAGGACGAATTAAATAAAGCATTATCCGTATTGGCGAAGCTTACAGATGGGAAAGTATATCTTTCTTTAAGTCCAAAAAGTCCGTCAGTATTAAAAAATGCCAAAGTAGCTGACATCCACTACTTTACAGGCAAGCATCCCGCAGGAAATGTAGGTGTACAGATTCATCACATAAAACCTATTAAATCAAACCAGAAAGTGTGGACAATAGATTTACAAAGTGTTTTGACCTTAGGGAAATTATTTCTAGAAGGCATCTATGATACAGAAAGGGTAGTTGCATTAACAGGTGCTCCATTGGAACAACCTAAATATGTTAGAACTAAAGTAGGTGCTAATATTGGAGAATTATTGGCTGGAAATCTATCAGAAGGTAACAATAGAATTATCGCAGGTGATATCTTAACAGGCCAACAAGTTGACAATGATTCATTCTTAAACTTTACTGATAATCAAATCACAGTATTAGAAGAAGGAGACAAGTATGAAGCATTCGGTTGGTTATTGCCTTTGGCACCACGACCAAGTATTTCAAAAACTTTCCCAGGATTCTTAATGCCTAATTACGAGTACAACGCCAATACAAATACTCATGGAGAAGAACGTGCATTCGTAGTTACTGGACAGTACGAAAGTGTGACACCAATGGATATTTATCCGCAACATTTAATGAAAGCAATTTTGGCAGGAGATATAGAAAGAATGGAAGGCTTAGGAATCAATGAAGTCTTAGAAGAAGATGTGGCGATCGCTGAATTTGCTTGTACTTCTAAACAACCACTACAGCAAATTCTACGTGGTGGTCTAGACATGATGAGAGAACAAGTTTAACCTAATATAAATCAAGAGGAAAAATCGAATGGGTTTACTAAACTTTTTAAAACGAATAGAGCCAGACAAGAAGAAAAGTCCTTTTCTTCATACACTATATGATGGCTTTTTTACCTTCGCTTATGCACCTAACTCTGTAACTAAAGGTGGTGTGCATGTAAGAGATGGTATGGATCTGAAGCGTACCATGTTTATGGTAGTAATTGCAATGCAATTTTGCTACTTATTTGGTACCTATAATATTGGTCATCAACATTTTGTCGCTTTGGGTCAATATGCTGGAATCTTCGAAGGATTCCATCTAAAATTAGCACACGGATTAATCAAATTACTCCCAATATTTATTGTTTCTAATGTAGTCGGACTTGGTATCGAATTCTGGTTTGCTGCTAAAAAAGGACATGCAATAGAAGAAGGATTCTTGGTAAGTGGAGCTTTGATCCCATTGATTATGCCACCAGATATTCCTTTATGGATATTGGCAGTATCTATCATTTTTGCAGTTGTGATTGGGAAAGAAGCTTTCGGTGGAACAGGAATGAATATATGGAACATCGCACTTTTAGCAAGGGTTTTTGTATTCTTCGCTTATCCAACTACAATCTCTGGAGATGAAGTATGGGTTTCAGGATTTGAAAAATTTGATGAAGTTACGGCAGAAGGATTGGGACTTGCAGCAGGAGCTTATACAGATTATGGTTGGGCACATAGCCTCTTTAATGGACTTTTTGGATGGTTTGATATGTCGACCTTCCAAAACCTAACACCAATGGTGGATGGTTATACAGGAGCAACGCCACTATCATTGGCATCTAAAGGTGGATGGGAAGCAGTTACTGAAGTTTATTCTGTGAGCCAAATGTGGTGGGGAGCAATTCCTGGGTCTATTGGAGAAACAAGTAAACCATTGATCTTATTAGGTGCGTTAATTCTCATTGGAACTGGCATTGCTAGTTGGAGAGTGATGGCAGGAATGGTCATCGGACTTGTAGTCACTGGCTTATTATTTAATGCATGGGATGCAACACCATTTATGTCTGTGCCATGGTACTACCATTTATACATGGGAAGTTTCTTCTTTGCAATGGCATTTATGGCTACTGATCCTGTTACCGCAGCAAGTACCAATACTGGAAAATGGATTTATGGATTCATGATAGGGTTCATAGGTTTAGTTATAAGAATTATCAATCCAGCATACCCTGAAGGATGGATGTTGGCTATTTTATTCCTCAATACATTTGCGCCATTAATTGACCATTATGTATTAGAGTCTAACATGAAAAAACGATTGAAAAGTGCATAGTACAAAATCTACTTTATTATTCGTTTTAGCAATGACTACCATAGTTGCCGTAGTTCTTGCAGGAATGTCAACTGGATTAAAATCGATCCATGACAAAAACGAGGCATTATATGCTAAGAAAGCAACTTTATCCGCAGTAGCAGATCACTTAGGAATGGATTTTTCAAGTATTACAAACGAGCAGGTGATTGAAGTATTTAATTCACAGATAGAACAGTTGGTTCTTGATGCTAAAGGAAACGTTGTTCCGCAAGCTCAAGTAAATGAATTGTATAAAGGCGGTCTTGCTGAAAATATAGATTTAGGAAAAGAGTTTAAAAAACCAGGAGACGAGCAATTGTACCCACTTTATATTTATACTAAAAAAGATGGATCCAAGTATTATATTCTATCTGCAAGAGGAAAAGGACTTTGGGATGCCATCTGGGGATGTATAGCGCTCAAAGATGATTTGAATACGATCGCAGGAGTAGCATTTGATCATAAAGCAGAAACACCTGGTCTAGGAGCTGAGATTAAGGATAATCCAAGTTTTAAAAAGCAATTTATTGGAAAGAAATTGTATGAAAATGGAGCGTTTAGGTCTGTCTTTGTAAGAAAAGGTGGTGCTAAAGATCCTGTTTATGAAGTAGATGGTATCTCAGGAGCTACCATAACAGCTGACGGAGTTACAGAGATGTTGAAAAGAGGTTTAAAATACTATGAACCTTATTTAAAAACAGTAAAAGGATAATTTCCTAAAAAACTGAAAAATGGCAACAGAAGTATTAACACAAAAAGAAAATAAAGGATTCTCTTTCGGAAAGAAAGAAAGAGCATTACTGACAGATCCTTTAAATGATAATAACCCAATCACCGTTCAAGTATTAGGTATTTGTTCGGCTTTGGCAGTAACAACAGGTATGAAAAATGCCTTAGTCATGTCAATCGCGGTGGTATTCGTTTGTTTATTTGCAAATATGATTACCTCTATGCTTAGGAATTCTATTCCAAAGTCAGTACGTATGATTGTTCAATTGGTAATCATAGCCACATTGGTAACCATTGTAGAATTAACCTTAAAAGCAGTTGCATTTGAAGCTTATAAACAATTGTCAGTATTTATAGGATTGATTATTACCAATTGTATCGTAATGGGAAGATTGGAAGCATTTGCAATGGCTAACCGCCCATATGAATCTGCACTAGATGGACTTGGTAATGGATTTGGATATGGAATAATTTTATTGGCAGTAGCATTCTTTAGAGAATTGTTTGGAAAAGGAAGTTTGTTTGATTACAAAATCATTGGCGGTTCTGCCGAATATTTAATTGATACAACCCAGAGTTGGTTGTTTGGATGGTATGCACCTAACAACTTGATGGTATTATTTCCATCTGCAATGTTTGTAATCGGTATTTTAATTTGGGTTCACAGAGCTTGGAATCCAAAATTAGTTGACATTTCTTAATTATAAGTATAATGGAATTAGCAAATATATTTATCAAATCAGCATTTATAGAGAATCTTGCACTTTCTTATTTCTTAGGAATGTGTTCATTCTTAGCTGTATCTAAGACAGTAAAAACTGCTTTTGGATTAGGACTAGCCGTAATTTTCGTTCTTGGTATCACAATGCCAATCAATTGGGTAATTGAGAATTACTTATTGGGCGAAAATGGATTGTTTGGACTAGATTTAACGTTCTTAAGATTGATACTTTTCATAGCAGTAATTGCTTCTATGGTACAATTGGTAGAGATGGTTGTGGAGAAATTTTCTCCGTCATTATATAACTCATTAGGTATCTTCTTGCCATTGATTACAGTAAACTGTGCAATCTTAGGAGGATCATTATTTATGGTATCAAAAGAATACAACTTTAGTGAGTCAGTTGCCTTCGGTTTAGGAGGTGGATTTGGTTGGTTTTTAGCAATCATTGCCATCGCAGCTATCAGAGAAAAGATCAAATATTCTGCAGTCCCTCCAGCATTGAGAGGATTGGGAATGGCTTTTATATTAACAGGATTGATGGGTATGGCATTTATGGGATTAATGGGAATTGACCCAGCTGCACTTCAAAATTAATACGAAACGATGATAACACTAATACCAGTTTTAATGGATTTTATGCCTGTCGTTTGGGCAGTAGTTGTGTTCTCTGGAGTAATATTATTGCTTTCGGGAATGCTCATATTCGCAAGAAAAAAATTGATACCTCAAGGAGCAGTTAAGCTTATTTTGAATGGAGATTCTGATAATCCAATAGATGTACAACCAGGTACAAACTTATTAACAGCATTGTCTGAGCAAAATATATTCTTGCCATCAGCATGCGGTGGTGGTGGAACATGTGCGATGTGTGAATGTCATATTGATTCGGGTGGAGGAGATGTACTTCCTACAGAAATGAATCACCTTACTAGAAAAGAAGCTGCTGAAAATAAAAGATTGGCTTGTCAGGTAAAAGTAAGAGAAGATATGGAAGTAAGGATTCCAGAAGAGATTTTTGGAATCAAGAAATGGGAGTGCGAGGTAATTTCTAATTATAATGTTGCCACTTTTATCAAGGAATTTATCGTAAAATTACCAGAAGGAGAACATTTGGATTTTGAAGCAGGAGGATATATTCAGATTGATGTACCTAAGACAACGGTAAACTATAAAGACTTTGATATTACAGCTCATCCAAAATACCATGATACACCCGATAAATTTCAAAAAGATTGGGAAAAGTTTAAAATGTTTGACTTAAAAATGGTCAATGATGAGGAGGTGTTTAGAGCATATTCTATGTCAAATCATCCAGCAGAAGGAAATATAGTGTCATTGACAATCAGGATAGCAACTCCGCCTTGGGATAGAAGCAAGAATGACTGGATGGACGTAAATCCTGGAATTTGTTCATCTTATGTATTCGGATTAAAACCTGGAGATAAGTGTACCATTTCTGGTCCTTATGGAGAATTCTTTATTAAGGATACTGGAGCAGAAATGCTTTATGTCGGTGGTGGAGCAGGAATGGCACCTATGCGGTCTCACTTATATCACCTTTTCCACACGCTGCAAACAGGAAGAAAAGTAACTTTCTTCTACGGTGGTAGAACTAAGCAAGAGTTGTTTTACGTAGAAGAGTTTAGAGAAATAGAAAAGCAGTTTCCAAACTTTACATTCGCGATAGCATTGGATAATCCTTTACCAGAAGACAACTGGGTATTGAAAGAAAACTTAGAAGACCCAAGAGGAGATGGTTTTAAAGGATTTGTTCACCAAGTAGTAATTGATGAATTTTTAAGTAAGCACGAAGCACCAGAAGACATCGAGTTATACTTCTGTGGTCCTCCAATGATGAATCAATCAGTAATTAAAATGGCTGATGATTGGGGTATACCAGAAGAGAACGTAGCCTTTGATGATTTCGGAGGATAAGAAATAAAGCATTAAATTTAAAGGCAAATAGCATTCGTGTTATTTGCCTTTTTTTATGTCCAAAGTTTGATAAATGGATAGGAATATTGACCATTACGACATTAAACATCCTGAGCCCATACGGAGTTGCGTTATCGCTTTAGGAAGGATTATTTTAGAATGTGATAGATCAATTACTGCTGGAGTAAAATGGGGAATGCCCTTTTTTAC
>JAHDBF010000099.1:0-2502 GCA_020630525.1 Saprospiraceae bacterium | reverse complement strand
GAATCAAAACGGCATCTGTTCCTACACCAGCAGTAGACTTTATTTCGTCATTACCATTTAAGAAAAAAATAAAATGGTACAAAGAACAAGGATTGACAGGAATAAGCTATGAAGCAAAAACAAAATATAAGAACAGAAAATATAGCATAGAATTTTCGGAAGATGGCACGTTTGAAGATGTTGAAATAAATATGCGCGAACCAGAACTACAGTACATCGTTTATGAAGGAATAGAATTAACATTAAAAAGCCAATTTAAGGAGTTCGGAATAATGAAAATCCAAGAACAATTTTCTGGAGATATCATTGAGGTGAAAAAACTTTGGGATAAAGAAAGTAGTCAGGATAAAATCACAAAACGATATGAGTTAATAGTAAAAGGAAAGACTAAGCGTACTTTCGAACTTTTTGAATTTCTATTTAGCGATACAGGAAATCTTTTGAGTCAGAAAAAATTGATTACCAAAATCAATGATAATTTAGAATTTTGAGAAAACTAATTTTATTGTTATTGATTAATTGTATCTATCAACTAGATGCACAGGACGAATTCAAAACTGGTGTTTTACCAACATTGAGTGTAACAACCAAAGTAAACAGTAATTGGAAAATTAATTTAAAATTAGAATCAAGGAATATTTTAAGAGAAGGTGTTTTCGAAGAGCGAAGTGATTTTAATTATAAGAATAGTTTGACTGATGTTGCTCTGCTAGCATCACATAAGTTGGGTTTATTTTCTTCTCTTGGTGGAGGTTATCTCATTAGGTTTAAAGAGGGCAGTGTTGTCCATAGATTTATACAATATTATACCTTTACCAAAAAGATTAATGCCATAAAGTTATCGCATCGACTCAGAACGGATCAAAGTTTTGGCAGTGATCGTGATACAGCAGTCAGACTAAGATATAGAATAGCCTGTATCATTCCAACCAATGGAATGTCAGTTGACTCGAAAGAGTTTTTCCTAAAATTCACCAATGAATACTTACAAGAAATTGAAGATAAAAAATATGGATTTGAAGCAAGATTAGCTTCTTTGCTTGGTTATAATTTTACAGACAATAACAAACTAGAATCTGGATTGGACTATAGGTACGGTGATGTTTTGGAACGATCTCAGAAACATAGTTTTTGGATTATGATTAATTGGTATTTGAGTTTTTAGTTTTTTCTAGTTTCCAATCTTTGCATCCTTGCAGTATACATATCAATGGGCATCATATCCATTTCTCTTCTTCGATTGTCTAAGTTGGGTAGATCTTCGGTTTCTTTCATTTTTGCACCACTTCCAAATTGAGATCCGTATCTCTGAGGAAGGCTTTGATTTTTCTGAATTCTGTCATAGAGGAATGCATAATCCTGTTTTGAAAATTCACCAGATTGAACACCTGATTCAATATGTGGTAATTGTGCTTTTTGCCATTCTCTGTCTCCATCGGAATGTTGAATCATAAAAAATATTCCACGCATAGCATCTTTGCCAATCAACTTCTCCGTAGGAAACCCAAATTCTGCTATAATCTCTTTTAACCTTGTTCTATTTATTTCATCAGTAAAAACCATACTTGCTCCTTTCGTCTTATCTTCTGGAAAATCATATTGTGACATAAATGCTTTGATAGATTTCCCTATTGATTTTGGATCGTTTATATAGTTTTCTATGATTTCCATTTCTTCATTTAGGTAACCCCAATCCCAAAATATTTCTTTGATCCTATCTTGATATTTTTCGGCGACGATTATTTCTCCTTCCCTTAGAATTTCTGTAGAATCTACATTATATTTCAATAGAATATCTTCCATTAAATTTCCTCTAACTGCTTGGTCATTAAGAAACATCTTTATTATTTCTAATTGGAGTATCCTATTGTCAACTTGTTCTTTCGGAAAGCTAGAACATACTTCGATTTTCTTTGCAAAATCTTGTTCACAAATTGATCGCTGAACTTTTTCAGATTGCTGATTAAATATTTCTTTTGCTTCAATATCTTTCGATAGATGAAGTTTTGTTTTTATTCCTTGGATGATAAATTTTTCACTGATTTGCTGATCTGAAGATAATAGAGAATCAAATTGTAATTCTGCCAAACGATGATTTTTATTCCATGCATTCTCGACCATTCTCCAGCCAAGTCTCCATGTTTTTTCATCCATTTGTTTGTCCTCTTTTGAGTATTGACACGAAGTTATAAATATAAAAATGGAGGATGCTAAGAATATATAAGACGCAAATTTCATTTTACTTTTGTTTTCTAATTTAGATGTTATTAGGTCTAAATTGACCCTTCAATTCTATTTTAACAAAAGTATATGATGAATAGGCAAAAAATATAGATAAAAAAAAGAGCTACTCTAATTAAGAATAGCTCTTTTTATATTTTGTTATTTTCAGAATCATTATAAATCCTAAAAACTATATTTCATCTTTCTAAAATTTTGAAAGTATCAAGTTTAAAACCCGTGATCTCCACCTCCAAATAAACAAATCACAGTTATATTTTG
>JAHDBF010000098.1:4925-14256 GCA_020630525.1 Saprospiraceae bacterium | reverse complement strand
TTAAAAATTGAGATTATTGGACAAATCTAACATCATATATTCCCTCTTCTGCTTACTTTTCCTTGTTAGCATATTACTATCTTGCGAAAATGCCAATAATTCTAAACACAAGTCTGAACAATTATTAAGAGAAGCAGAACAAGCTCAACACGAACCTGAAGAAAGCAACAGCAGGGACATTTGGCAAAAACCACAATTGATTATTAATCTTATTGGCAAAAATAAAGTGGTAGCAGATATCGGAGCAGAATTCGGATATTGGTCGTTCAAACTATTGCCAAACGCAAAAAAGATCATCGGCATTGATATAGATGATGAAATGATTGCACTCATGGACCAACTGGTTAAAGACTATCCTAAAGAATTAGCCAATAAATTCGAAGCAAGATTGGCTTTACCTAACGACCCAAAAATCGAAGAAAAAGAAGTTGATGTAGTGTTAATTGTAAATACAATCGCTTATATTTCTAATAGAGTCGAATATCTCCAAAACTTAATACCTACATTTAAAAACAACGGCGAAATCATCATTATTGATTGGAAAATAAAAAGACTTCCTCATGGAGATATGGCACCCCCTTACGAAGAACGCGAATACTTAAACATCATAGAAGAAGAGCTTTATCAGGCTGGATACAAGGACATCAAAACAGATGATACATCCCTAGAATATCAATACATTATAAAAGCCAAGGCCAATTAATTTGCTATAACAAAATTTTAATTTTTCCCTTAGGCATCGTATTGCACATCAGTGCGTTTCCCATATAGTTTTAATATAGGTTTATATAAAATCAGGGATAGGTTTGTTAGGCAGTTACACTTAAATAGTGACTGATTGATAAACCATGGTAGAATTTAAAAACAACTCAACTCAATTCTCCATTCGACCAGTCATTAGTCGGACTCTATTGCTATTGTATTCGCCTAACTACTTTATTACAAACACTAATTTTAAAGTACCATGAATGTATCTTTACAAAGGTCAAAATTATTCTTATGCACATTACTGTGCTGTATCATTTTTAGCCAATTGTCATTCGCACAATTGTGTCCAACAATTCCAATCCCAGCAACTCAAGAAGACTTAAGGGCTTGTCCAACTCCCATTAATCCATGTATTGCTACTGGAATTTCTCTGCAATCTGCAATCCTTGGGTCACCAGGTACTTGTATCGAATGTATTCCTGGAGAAGAAATTACCCATGACCTTATAGTCACATTAGTAAATCTTACGGAATCTAGCCCATCAATTTCTATTTCTGCAGACATTACAAATGCAACAGATACGTGTTCAATTCTGCATTGTAGCAATGGAATTTTGGGTTTTAGTAATACTACAAACGGAGATGGAATCCAAACCCTAAACCTAGGACCAATAAATTACACCTGTGGAGAATACATTTCACTCGAAGATATCATGATAGTGATTTCTACGGATGAAATAGCTTGTCCATTAGATTGCACACCTAGCCTTACAAACTGTAGTTTCACTCAAGAGATGCTTCCAGTGAGCACACCATTATTTTGCCCATTGGAAGAAAATATAACTATTGTTAAACCATGTGTAACAACCAATACTGGCTCAATAACGATAACAGCTCCCGGTGCTACATTGCCATATACCTATACTGCATCTGGCACAAGTATTATTGGTGTTGACGCTACATTCACTGACTTATATCAAGGCTTATATCTCATAGATATAGAAGATGTCAATGGTTGCGTTATCACTTGTGAAACATTTGTAGAAATATTGGCTCCTTGCGAAAACACCTTTTCTGTTCCTTGTGATGATGGAGATATCTGCACTGAAAACGATATCGAGATAATAGAATCATGTGATGGCGTTACTGTTTGCCTTCCTTGTCAAGGTACTCCAGTGGCAACATGTTCTATTATCCAAATAAACAGTTGTGATGACAATAACCCATGTACAGAAAATGATGTCGAAACCATAAATTTATGCGACCTTACTGTTTGTGTGCCATGTGCTGGAACATTATTCCCTGATCCAGGATGTGACGATGGTGATTGTACTAATGGTATCGAAACTTGGGATGGATGTAACTGTATAGCTGGTGTTGTACCAGTAGACCCTGTATGTGATGACAACGACTGTTCTAACGGAATTGAAACTTGGGATGGTTGCAACTGTGTGGTCACAACTCCATTTATAGCATGCGAAAATCAAACTTCAATGCCTTGTGATGACAACAATCCTTGTACAATAAATGATTGGAGATTGTTTGATGTTTGTACTGGCGAACCATGCGGACCTTGTACTGGAGATCCGGCGCCAGATTGCGATGTACTTATCGCTAGACCATGTGATGATGGGAACGCTTGTACAGAAAACGATAAAGAATTAATTGATGCCTGCAATTGGGAAATCTGTGAAGTATGCCAAGGAGACCCAATAACCCAACCAGTATGTGATCCTCTTTGCGAAACCTACAATCCTGCCACTTGTTCTTGTGATCCAGTAATAGCGCCTGTTTGTAATGATGCTGATTGTTCCACTATAGACAGCTACGATGCCAATACTTGCACTTGTATTTTTACACCTATACCAGATTCAAACTGTGACGATGGATTGTGTTACACCATAGATTACTTTGATGAAGAATCATGTAAATGTGTGAATGCACCAATCAATGAGGTCATATGTGATGACAATAATTGTGGTACAGAAGATGTATATAATTATGAAACTTGTAGTTGCGAACATATACCTGTATGTGACAATGTAGAAAATGCAGGTTGGATTGGTTACGACCAAGGAAATTGTGGACCTTTTGATCCTTCGCCAATAATCAGCTTAGAATCAGCAGAAGGAGGTTGTGGAGATATAGAATACATGTGGTTAAAAAGCTCTGTGAATGTACCTTATAATGGAAGCAGCAGTTCACCATGGACGATCATACCTGGAGAAAATGATGCTAGCTACGATCCTGGATTTATGACTAACGGAGAAATGTGTTTCTTAAGATGTGCAAGGACAAGTACTTGTACCCAATACATGGGCGAATCAAACATTGTATGTATAACGGTAGGGAATGCACCCTATTGCAATGACTGGGACTGTTCAACCGAAGATACTTTTAATGAGACTACTTGCGAATGTGAATACACGCCTATTTACACACCTACTTGTGATGATAATGACTGTTCAACAGAAGACATCTTTAATGGAGAATTGTGTGAATGTGAACACATTCCAATATGCGTAAACGTATACGACCCTGGAGTCATTTCTTCTCCTCAGGAAAGTTGTGGACCTTTTGATCCAGAACCAATTGTAAGCGTAGAAGAACCTCAAGGAGGCTGTGGAGACATAGAATACATTTGGATAATGAGCAACGTAGATATATTTAGTGGCAATTCTTCAAGTTCTCCTTGGCATGCAATTCCTAATTCTAATGACCCATCCTACGATCCTGGATACCTTACAGAAACGACTTATTTTAGAAGATGTGCTAGGAGAATTCCGTGCCAAAGCTGGGTTGGGGAATCTAACATTATTTGTATAGAAGTAGGTGTAAGTGAAAACTGTGATGATGGCAATTGTACAACCTTAGACACCTACGATCCGAATACTTGCGAATGTACACACTTACCAATAACTGTCGATTGTAATGACAACAATTGTGAAACAGATGACAGCTATAATGCATTAACTTGTGAGTGCATACATACCCCAATAACACTGCCTGATTGCAACGATAATGATTGTACAACTTTTGATGAGTATGATACTACAACGTGTACTTGCAAAAATATTCCTATTAGCGCACCTGATTGTGATGACAATGATTGTACAACATTAGACAGTTTTGACACTACTACTTGTAACTGCATTCATTTACCAATAACGCCACCAGTATGTGACGACAATGACTGCACAACAGTTGATAGCTATGATACTACAGTATGTGCTTGTGTATTTACCGATATTGCACTACCAACTTGTGATGATAATGATTGCAACACTGTGGATCAATATAATACCATTACTTGCGAATGCGAATATACTCCAGTAACAGAAACTGCTTGTAACGACAATGATTGCAATACATCAGATGCCTATGATACATCCATCTGTCAATGTGTATTCACTGTAATTCCTCCACCAAATTGTGATGATAATAATTGCAATACTGAAGATTCCTATGATGCTTCCATCTGTGCGTGTGTACATTCACCTATCACACCGCCAGATTGCAATGACGGAATTTGTGGAACAATTGATACTTATGATACAAGTAACTGTAACTGTATACATACACCTGTCACACCACCAATTTGTGACGACAATAATTGCAACACTGATGACAGTTATGATTCAAATACTTGCACTTGCGTATACACTACAGTAACTCCACCAGTATGCGATGACAACGATTGTACTACTGATGATAGTTATGACACCAATACTTGTAGCTGTGTGTTTACCATAAGCCAAATACCAAGTTGTGATGACAATAACTGTAATACAAACGATGTTTTCAACACAGATAATTGTGAATGTGAATACACCATAATTACTCCTTCTGATTGTGATGACAACAATTGCAATACAGACGACAGCTACAACAGCGAAACTTGTACTTGTATAAATACTCCGATTACACCACCTACTTGCGACGACAATAATTGTTCTACAATCGATAGTTACAGTAATCAAACTTGTTCTTGCGTGCACACTCCGATTGACCTGTGCACATTGGTCAGTGATGCAGAAATTTGCTTAGCCCAAGTGGGAAACACTTCTGATTGGTTGGCGACATTAACAGCGGCAGATGTATTTGTAGATGGTGGAAATAATTGTGTAATAGAAGATCTTAATTTTACATTTAGTGAAACAGAATTTCCTTGTAATACTGTATTAAACCCAGTAGTAGTTTCTGTAACGATATGTAATGCGTCAGACAATAGCAATTGTTGTCAAAAAGACATTACTGTGACAATTACTGACAAGACTCCACCAGTAATTATCAATTGTCCACAAAACACCACTGTTGATTGTGGAGAAAATATTGACCTTAATGATCTTTCTCCATTTGGAATATTGACCATATTTGGGTCTGACATTAATGAAAATTGCCAAGGTCTTGTGATGGTTTCAGATACCTACCAAGACAATAGAGATAACTGTGGGTTAGGAGAAATTGTAAGAACATTTACGGCGACCGATGCATCGAACAATACTGATGTCTGCACTCAAGTAATAACAGTTATAAATACCAATCCGTTATCAGAAAGCAATTTCTTACCATTGATAAACGATATTGGACCATTCTCTTGCAACGATTTACCTAATCCAGAGATGTTGACGATAAACCCAACATTCAATGGATGTGCCAATGCAACATTTGATTCTTTTGAAGAGATAATCGTTGATGGAAGCAACTTTGATGACTGTACTTATGAGATAAAAAGAGTATGGGTATATAACGATGAATGTCAAAATGATCCAATCATCATTGACCAAATCATAGAAATAGAAGATACGGTTATTCCGATTATCGATAATGTAAATGATATTGTTGTAGACATAGAATCATGTTTTACAGAAGTGAGTATTCCGATTTCTGTGTCCGATGATTGTAGTTTATCTGATCTTGCATTTTCATTTTATTCTGATGACATTCCAGGAGAATATAGTGTGGTAGATTTAGACACTAATATTGATGATGGTAGTTTTTCATTGACAGGAACTTTCTGTAACGGCCTTACTGAATTTGAATTATTTGTATCTGATGCGTGTGGAAATGTAAATAGTGTAAATATCAGTGTAGATATTAACGGTAGATGCGGTACGCCAAGCTGTGCAAAAATAGAAGGCTTATTAAATGAAGATGCGATTGACACCGTATTCGCAGAAGATTTCATCATACCTTTTGACAACGATCCTGCAATTTGCCCATATTCAAATTACTCATTCTCGTTTGATCCAACAGACATTAATGATACTATGTTAGTAGTTGATTGTAATAGTTTTGGACCTAGCTCAGGAATGGTAACTGTACCAGTATACTTTTGGTTAGATGGTGAGCCATTTTCAGAAGGTATGTCATGCGGAACAGACGATAGACCAAGTGCTATAACTTATTCAAACTTCTTAGATGAATGTGGTGCTAGCTTTACAGAAGGAAATATTGCAGGTAGAATCACTAGTGAAGATGGAAAATCTATAGAAGATGTCACAGTTATAATATCAGGAGATACCGATTATGAAGTAAATTCTAATCAGGACGGAGAATTTATATTTCCGAATATGGGATTTGGTGGAGCGTATAATATATCCGCCATTAAAGACAATGATCATCTCAATGGCATAAGTACATTAGATATTGTATTGATCCAAAAGCATGTATTGGCTATAGAAAAATTAGATAGTCCTTACAAGATGATTGCTGCAGACATCAATAAATCTAATAATGTTACAGCAAGAGATATTGTAGAATTAAGAAAATTAATCTTAGGAATATATCCTGATTTTCCAGACAATCAAAGTTGGAATTTTATAGATCAGAATTTTGAATTTACAGATAATGCAAATCCATTCCTTGATCAAATTCCTGAATCTGTTGACATTGATAGTTTCAGTACGAATATGATGCTGCCATTTATTGGCGTTAAGATTGGAGATGTAAACAGTTCGGTTATTAACTTTAAGGGAGACAGTAGTCCTACTTTAAGGTCAGAAGAAATTCTTAATATTAGCTATGATGATAAAAGTTTAAATACAGGAAATTCATTTAGCTCAACATTTGAGTCTACACTTTTCCCTGGCATCCAAGGATTCCAATTTGAAATAAAAGTAGATAAGGAAAGAATTGAAAATTTACAATTAGGTTTTAACAATGAAGCAATCCTAAACAATGAAAATACGAATATTGAGTATTTAAAAAATGGCATCGTGCGTGTAAGTTGGAATACAGATAAAATCATTGAAGTAGAGGAAAGTGTGGTTCTTTTTGAATTGAGGGGAGATATTATTCAAGATACGAATATTGAATCTGCAATTGCATTAGAGCAAGTAACTTTTAAAAGTGAAGCGTATTACAATGATATGCTAATAGACATTATACTTATTCCTAAAGAAAAAGTGCCTTCTGGAATCAGCGCATTAAAGAATCAACCAAATCCATGGAGTGAGCAAACCACAGTGAGCTTTATAAGCAATACCAATCAAAAAGTTCAGTTCCGATTGTTTGATATGGCAGGAAAAACTTTAAGGAATATAACGCATAATGCGACAATAGGATTAAATGAAATTACAGTAAGTAAGAGTGATATCCCAACTCATGGAGTACTCTTATATGAACTGGTCGGTGAAAATTATCGTGAAACTAAAAAAATGGTCATCATTCGTTAATTTACGATAAATCCAATTGGTTTATAAAACAAAAGAGGGATACTTTCATTTGAAAAGTGTCCCTTTTTTATTATCCTTGAACTATATAAATTATATATGGACGAGAAGGAGCAGATTAAAAACGAGGTTATAAAAGCATACAGAAACATTATCGAAGAGAGGTATCAATACGAATCACTTTCTAAGCAATATGTTATCCCAAATTCTTTTGACAAAGATAGAATTGCAGTATTTAGAAATTATTTTCTTTCTCAATTATATCCTGAACCACAAAAGCGAAAAGCACTTGATGAAGCATTTGAGCACTTAGACCAATACATTAAACATCCAAAAAAATTGCTTCGTATTTTGCTGGATTCAACTAAAATAGTTTTTCGTTTTGGTAGATATTTACCTAAAATATTAAATGCAGGAATCAAAGCATTGCGTTCATTTCGTACAGCCACCATATTTGAAAATAGAATAATCCAGGTGGCGCAAAATGAAAAACTTACTCCACCCTATTCTAAAGAAAATGTCGAAGGTTTAATTCAAAAATTAGACTATCAAGAAATCCAAAATTTCATCAATCACAATGAACAGTTGTTTGAAATTATGCATGATAGGACATTAGTAAAAAAAATCATTGAAATCGTAGACCATTTGATATTGTCTATGAAAAAACATCCAAAAATTTATTCCTTAGCAGAAATCCAAGGTCTCGAAATCGGTAAAAATATCATTGTCCAAGGAGACGCTTTATTTGCAGAATTGAATAGAGAAGATCAAAAATTGATATTAGATTTTGTGGTTAAAATAGAACGAGAAGTGTTAGAACAACTATTTATTACTTAATGAATATTCTTCGCACTTGCTGTAGCACAAATCAGCAATAGTCTAAATTTAGTAAGTATTGTTCCTAAAAATTTATCGTTAATTATCTCAGTACATACGGTAAAAATAAAAACATAGATAAGATTATAGCGAATGAAAGCATTATCCAAAATTTTAAATTTTTAGTAAGCGGTAAATCTTTTTCTGCCCGACTACCATTACCATCTAAATTTTGAGTATGGTTTTGAGTATCTGTATTGCCATATTTATAAATATATTCTAGAAGGCTTTTTTCTTCATTGACAAAATCAGCAAATGCTGGTTCATTAGCAATTCTTTCTTCTATTATGTTGGTTTCACTTTCATCTAATCTATTCATTAAATAGTCGTGCACCAATTCCATTGTTTCCCTATCAAAAGAGGTATTACTCATTTATATTATTTTTTTTAACCATCATACGGAGACCCTTTTTCATTTTATAGTTTGAATAATTTTAGACTACAATTATTTTAGGATTGTTGTTAGCAATCTTAGATTTTTAATCAAAAATTAAAAAAGATACTCCTCAATTTACGTTTAACAAGAGGTTATTTGCCCTTAAGTGAATAAAGTGAATGGAAGGTAAACCCTAAATGAAAAAAATCGAATAAAAAATATCGTATTTGGTATTAAAAAAGGTCAAATCGAATGATTTGACCTAAAATTGTTCGTTTTATAAAAGTAATTATTTAAAAATCACTTTTTTAACTATACTCGTTTCTGCAGTATTAAATTGTATCAAATACATTCCTGCATCCAATCCTTCTCTTTGAATCTTGAATTCTTTGCTATAATCAGAAATGGTATTCACTACCCTTCCTGCGATATCATAAACCATTATTTTTCCGGTTAGATTTACATCATTAAGTGATACTGATACAAAATCATTTGCAGGATTTGGGCTGATAGAAATACTCGCTTTCAAGTCTTCTTCGATAGAAGTAAGCGCATCACAATCCAATCTATTATATACTTCTGTAGTTACAAAATTAAGCATCTCAGTCTCTAAAGCTCCACCTGGAGAAGCACTCCATGGCGTATGATCTTCACCTTCAAAAACCAATAAAGCATTATCGTGGCCGATGGCATTTGCA
>JAHDBF010000098.1:0-4825 GCA_020630525.1 Saprospiraceae bacterium | reverse complement strand
AAAATGATCCTCCGTGGGCAAAAATCATCAAGGGACGTGCATTTACCTCATCTCCTACTGGCTGGTAAATATCCATTTCGAAACCTGTAACATCAGAATAAGTTACCGTCTCTACCGATACTTCATCAAATATTTTATCAATATATCTTCCATCACATTGTGCATTAATACAAAGACTATATCCGATTAATATAATTGAGAAAACAAGTGTGTATAATTTTTTCATATATGAATTTTAAAAAGTGTATAACGAAAGTAAGCATTAATAAAAACATTTCAATATCTGAACAGTATTAGATCAAAGTCTAACAGACATTTATGTCATTTTAGTTTGTTTAAAAAAGCAGACCTATAACTTGCGCCTATCGGAATGGTTTTTCCTGCAATAGAAATGATATTGCCATCTACGAGCTTGATCTTATTCACATTAACAATATAGGATTTGTGGATCCGTACAAACCTGTCAGCAGGTAACTCGTTCTCAAGGGTTTTCATGTTCTGCAACGTAGTTATTGTCTCTTCTGAACAGTTAAATTGCACATAATTTCGCAATCCTTCTATATAATATATATCATCATATGCTATCCTATGGAATTTGTTTTTAGCATCGCCTTTTAAGAAAATATGGTTATTGGAATCTGAGTTCGATTCCGTTTTTTGATTAATTTCTGATACTTCACTTTTACTCTTCTTCTTTTGAATAGCATTTACTGCTTTTAAAAAACGATCAAAGGAATATGGTTTTAATAAATAATCAGCAACTTTATATTCGTAACCCTTTAAAGCGTACTCTGTGTATGCCGTGGTCAATATTACTATCGGATGCTCTTCTAAAACATCCAATAATTGCAATCCTGTCAATCCTTCCATTTGAATATCTAGGAACAAAACATCTATCTTGTTTTCTTTTAAATAACTTATTGCTTTCCAAGGATCCGTCTCTTTATGGACCAACTCTAAGAATGGAGTTTTTGCTACATATAATTCTAAAAGTTCTGCCGCATGAGGTTCGTCATCGACAACCATACATTTTAATGTTTGTTCGAGACTCATAGTTCTAATTTTAATGCTGCAAAATACATTTCACCATCATCATTAATACTTAATTCGTGTCGATTTTTGTACATCATATTAAGGCGACGTTTTAAATTGGTCAATCCAATGCCACTTACTTCGTCTTTTTTCTGGTGTTTAATTTTATTTTTCACGCTAAATACAAGTTGGTTCTCTTCTACAATCAAGTTAAATATAATCGGAATATTTTTGATATTATATACACCATGTTTAAAAGCATTTTCTACAAAGGGCATGAGCATTAATGGTTCGAATGTTTTTTGAAAATTATCACCTTCTATATTTAACTCGACAAAACATTTACCTTCAAACCGCATTTTAAATATCTCGATCAAATCTTTAATTAAATTTATTTCTTCTTGAATAGCTACTTTTTCTGTTTCAGAATTCTTTAGCGTATACCTCAATACATCCGAAAGTCTCAGAATAGATGAAGCTAGGTTTTCATCTACTCGAAAAGCTTTGGTATACAAAAAATTCATTGTGTTAAATAAGAAGTGAGGATTGATCTGACTTCTTAGAAAAGACAATTCTGCTTCGTTTTTTTCATTCAATAATTTTAGTGCATTGGCTTCGTCTCGTTTACTTTTTTCAAACATATATAATAAGGTGCCTGCTGCGGCTGGAATCAAAACCTTAAACGCATTGTCATTTATAAACTCCCAAAATTTAGTATCAGATTC
This sequence comes from Saprospiraceae bacterium, assembly GCA_020630525.1. Lineage (GTDB taxonomy): Bacteria > Bacteroidota > Bacteroidia > Chitinophagales > Saprospiraceae > JAHDBF01. Next base: position 3,068 of record JAHDBF010000098.1, on the reverse strand, counting down.
ATAATTACCAAAACTCAATACAAGTGGAGTTATATATTCTTGCAGAACAAATCTGAAAGCTACAAAGCCAAAAAGAATCAATCCGATATATACAAATTTATATGAATTGAAAAATTTTGGTGCAGCATAGATATAAAGGACATAGAAAGTAAGCATGGTTACAAAAAAGTAACTCAAGACATAGTATGCTAGATGGAAGTTCCATTCTTCATAGAAAATGTCATGATAATAGTTGATAATAAAGTAAACTATCCATGCACAAATATGCCATTTTGCGTTTTTCCCAAAGTTCTTAAGCATACTCGAAAGTATACATATTTAGGATTATTTAACAGTTTTATCAACAAACACCTCAAATCTTGGTACAAACCAATCAAAATTAAGTATCAAATAGATTTTAAGGCTTCTTTAACAGATATCAAGTAAACTAAGTGGTTGGTACTAAAAAATTTCTAATAGGCATTTCTCCTTCTACATTTGAAGTATCAATTAAATATTTAGAAAACAAAAAAAATAATTACAATGAGAAACTTATTATGCTTATTACTTTCAATGATCGCTTACTTCGGAATCAGTCAAAATTCAGAAACAAGACAACTTAGAAATTTTAATGAATTGGATGTATCTGCTGGAATCAAAGTTACATTAGTTGCCGCAAGCAAAACGTATGCAGAAGTTACTGTTTCTAAAACAGATTTAGATGACTTAATCACTGAAGTAGATGGTGGAGAACTAACCATAAAATGGAAATCAAACAATTGGGGATCATACAAAAATAACAGAAAAGGAAGTGTCACATTATACTACACAGAATTAAACGAAATAGAAGCCAGTTCTGGTTCTTCTGTAAAGTCTGAAAATACAATTTCTTCAAATAGCTTTTCAATAGATGCCTCTAGCGGTTCTGCCATTGATATATCATTAGATGTTAGTGCATTAGAAGTAGACGCAAGCTCTGGATGTAATGTTACAGTATCAGGATCTGCTAATGAGTTAGATGTAGATGCAAGCTCTGGATCGTACTGTGGATTAAAAGAATTAAAATCAAAAATTGCAAATGCGAATGCCTCTTCTGGTGCTGCAATAAAACTATATGTAACAGAATCTTTTACGGCAGATGTTAGTTCTGGTGCAAGTATCCGATATGATGGGAATCCAAAACACACCGCATTAGATGATGATAAATGGTCAGGAGGATCTATAAGAAAAATATAATTTTGCTAGTTTTCAAAGCCAAACATAAAGATCGGATCGCATGAAGCGATCCGATCTTTTTTTATCTTTGAAAACAAAAATATTGAAATCATGCTTACTCCATTCCATTTGGCCATTCCAGTTAAAGACCTTGCAGAATCAAAAGAATTTTATTCTAATGTTTTGAATTTAAAGGAAGGTCGCTCAGATACACAATGGCAAGATTATGATTTTTATGGTCATCAATTGGTTATCCATGAAGCTAAAGATTTTCCTATCCGATTGCATCACAATGAAGTAGATGATCACGCTGTTCCTGTTCCACATTTTGGTGTGGTTTTACAATGGGAAGATTTTCACCAGTTGGCTGATAGATTAAAAGAAAAGCGCATAAAGTTTGTGATAGAACCATACATTAGATTCGAAGGTAAACCAGGAGAGCAAGCCACCATGTTTTTTTATGACCCTTCTGGCAATGCTTTGGAGTTTAAAGCTTTTAAGGATATTGGGATGTTGTTTGCTACGTAATCATTATATTATAGAACTGATCGCTTTAATTCTAATAAGAGAATTCCTTTAATTCTCGGAAGTCAATACAAATTCATTTTGGTCTAATATTGTATCTAATAAAACTTCATTTTGATCATTATAAATGACCTTATGCGTTTCAATATTTAATGCACTTGCAAAAGGAACTTCATATGTGTTTAATGATTTTTGGATTGGTTTTTTACCATTTATCAAATAAGTTAAGTCATAGTATTTAAATCCAAAATAAACAGAGTCTTTTATATCTTTTAATAATAGAAATCGCCCAAATTTTTTAAAACAATCTAGCACATCAACTGTTTGACGATAGCCATAATTAACTAACTCTCTATAAATATAATCGTTCACCAAACCATCAATTTCAGCACTATTATATTTTTTTAGATTCATCATGTGAGCTATTCTTTCATTAAATTTATTCGTGTCTTTTTGCTTTATATACTTCATCCAAAAATTTGACTTTGTTTTATCAAATGAATGTGGATTTAGTTCAAGATATTGACTCAAATCACGATAATGATAGTAATAAACATTCTTTTCTATATTATCATAATACCAGTCAATATTACAGAATTCATTATTACTGAGCTCCCAACTAATAATTTCATTTAGTCTTTTTATTTTAATGTATCGATGAGTCGAAATCCCTAAATAAATTAGCAATACGACATTAAGAATACCAAATAAATAATTTAAGCGTTTCATGATTTTGAATTTCTTAAAATTTCATATTCTAAGTTATTCACATCAAGTTTAAGTTTCATTGGGAAACTATCGACATTATATTTGTCTTGATTTATTCTAACCCAATGGTGGTTTTTCGAAAAATAATTAGAATCTTGTTCTAGGTCTTCGATTTCAAGAATTAATTTATCTGCATTAATTTCTACAGATTTTAAAATAGTTTTTACACACGGAAGTCTTTGTAATTCTTTATCAAGTATTACACTATCAACAGTTGAAATAAAGTCAAACTTGTATTTTTTAGATTGCTGAAAATCTTTAGAAATTTCCTCAAGAATTAAAATGGCAGTATCAAGACTCGAAGAGTTACTTTCCAAAGTATTATTTATAGATAAAAAATCAAATGTTTCATCTTCGTATATTCCTAATATTTCATTTAAATTTTCATTATTTCTTAATTTGGATATTTCTTTTAGTTTATTTTTTTGCCCAATAAGATGAGCATTTCTGTGCTTTAATTCTTCAATTGCGAATGTTGCTAAAGCATGGGATCGTTGGACTTCTTTTTTAGATAATTTATTGACACTTATAAAAATTATTACAAGCACAAAAGTTGTTAACAAAAAACAATACTTTCTCAT
>JAHDBF010000097.1 GCA_020630525.1 Saprospiraceae bacterium | reverse complement strand
GTGAAAGGCACGTGTAAAGAAATGGCATCTGCTTGAGACAACAATTCATCCATACTTATTGTATCAACAACATTGGTTACTTCTTGATTTCCGACTTTTTGGGTGATCTTAGCTTTTATATCTATCATGTCGGTAGCGACAACGTTCATTCCACAGCCAAAGGCCAATTTTGCCAATTCTTGCCCTATTCTTCCTAAGCCTATGATTCCCATGGTTCTTCCTTCTAGCTCAAAACCTTTAGCGTATGCTTTTTTCAATCCTTTGAAATTGGTATTGCCATCAGAAGGCATTTGGCGGTTAGAAATATGACCAAATCTTGCCAATGACATCAAATGCCCCATGGCTAATTCTGCAACTGACCTAGAAGAAGCCGCTGGAGTATTTAATACAGCAATTCCCTTTTCTCTAGCATGAGAAACATCTATATTATCCAATCCTACACCACCTCGACCGATTGCTTTCAAGTTAGGACAAGCATCTATGAGGTCTTTTCTCACCTTTGTAGCACTTCTGACACATATTGCATCATACTCAGGCAGTAAATTTACCAAATCTTCTTGTGCAATTTTTTCTGTAACCACAGTATATCCCTTTGCCTCTAATTTTGCAATCCCTGTTTTATGCATCCCATCATTGATCAATATCTTAGCCATATCTATATTTTAATTTTAGCACACAAATGACGTACATTTTTTAGACTTCTGCCACGTTTGACAACTAATTATACGTAGATTAAATGTTAATATTCTCAACTTTTTTTCTGTATAGTCCTATAAAAAGTATAATAAATAGGCATTTTATTAGTTTTAAGAGCACGCTGCTAAATAAAGGATAGTTATTTACATATAATAAATAGTAACAATATGTTTATAAATGATTATCTTCGCAATTATTCAAAATTTAGCATCGTTAAAACATAAATTAACTTTAGGCATGCATTCACTACATATTTTACTTTTTCAGAAAGCAGATGACGCTGCAGAAACTATGAGCGTTTGGAAACTTTTATATAAAGATGGGAGTTTCGGAGATTTATTAGGATTGGCTATCGTAGCTATTCTTCTGATTCTTTCTTTTTTAGCATTGGCAATATTCATCCAAAAATATCTAACCATTAAAAGAGCAGGAAGAATCGATGAGACATTCCTTAATAATATCAGAGCAGCAGTAGCGGCTGGAAATATCGAAGGCGCAAAAGCTGTCTGTAAAAACATGGACTCTCCATATTCTAGAATGGTAGAAAAAGGATTGCAAAGAATCGGTAAACCGTTAAGAGACATCGATGCTGCGATAGAAAATGTGGGGAACTTAGAGTTATTCAAATTAGAAAAAAGATTGTCAACATTAGCAAGTATTGCTGGTGCTGCGCCAATGATTGGATTCTTTGGAACAGTAACGGGAATGATATTGGCATTTTACAAAATGTCCTCAGAAAATAATGTAACTCCTGATGTATTGGCTGCAGGTATTTACCAAGCATTATTTACTACAGCAGGTGGATTATTTATTGGTATCTTAGCATTTGTAGGATATAATATGTTAGTAGCGAGTGTTGATAAAGTAATTTATCATATGGAAAAAACTGCGGTAGACTTTATGGACATACTACAAGAGCCAAGTAACTAATAATTGGTTTACGATGAAAAAAAGAAATAAAGTTAGCGCAGAATTTAGTATGTCCTCATTGACGGACATTATCTTTCTGTTGCTGATTTTCTTTATGCTTACTTCGTCAATGGTTCAGATCAATATGGAATTGGCAAAATCCGATTCCAAAACTGTAGCGCCAACTGATATCGCAGTAATGATTACCAAAGATGGAAGATTGACATACAATGGTCGTGCAGCGAGGATGAAGCAATTGGAGCGGTTAATACATTCTGACATCAATACGCAAAACAATGTTCAGAATGCAACAGTAACCATCATCGCAGAAGTCGGTGTACCATGGAAAAAAGTTAACGAGGTAATGACAATAGCAAGTAAATTAAGAATAAAAGCTATTATAGCGACTCAACCAACATCTTAATAATGGGTTTAAAAAAGAGAACAAAAGTTAGTGCAGAATTTAGTATGTCTTCTTTGACAGACATCATATTCTTGTTGTTAATTTTCTTTATGCTTACTTCGTCAATGATCATTCCGAATGCACTAAACCTTAAGCTTCCGGGAAGATCACAAAGTACACAACCTCCCAAAGATGTGCCACCGACAATCGTAGAAATTAAATCGAATGGCTCTACTTACCTCAACGGTGGTAAGGTCACTACATCTCAATTAAATAAAAAAGTCAGAGAGCTAAAGAGGAAAGATAAAAAATTAGCACTCATCATTACACCAGATGATAATACTGCTAATGAGCATGTCGTCGCTGTAATGGATATTGCCTACCGTTATGGTGTTACTGCAATATTGACTGATCCAAAATAAACAGTAAATAACCAATCCTGATATTAAGCATTAGTTAAACTTGAAAACAATTAAGTGCTAATGTGAATGTAAACTGTTTTATAAACAGCAAACATTGATTTGAATACATTAAGTATTTACTGCAAATACTTAGCGATTAATAATAAAGAATTATGTACCAGGAGTTATTGCCACAGGAACAAGAAAATGAAAAAAATGGTTTTTTAATAAGTACGATCCTGCACTTATTATTATTACTACTTTTATTTATTCCACTAATACAATCGAAAGTATTAAATCAAGAATTTTCTGGAATTGTTGTAGCCATTGGCATTCCTGATGCAGGAAATCTTGTAAACAATAATACAGAAAGTGCAGCCAGTGCCTCTGCTCCTGAAGTAGTGAAAGAATCAGCAGAAACCCCAAGCGCTGCTCCACCAAGTGAAGCAAAAACTGAAAAAACTCCACAAAAAAATGCAACACCAATTGTATCTGTAATCCAAGAAGAGTCTTCAGAAATAAAAAGTACAGATAAAGCCGAGAAGATAACTGAAAAAGAATTATCAGATGCTAAAGCGAAAGCTGCAGCAGAAAATGCTAAAAAAGAAAAACAAGCTAAAGAACTGGAAGCCTTAAAAGCGGCACAAGCTGCAGAATTAGCAAAGCAAAAAGCAGAAGCAGAGGCGGAAGCCAAAAGAAAAGCTGAAGCAGAAAAACAAAAACAACTCGAAGAATCGAAAAGTAAATTTGGTTCTCTATTTGGACAAGGTTCTCCTGGTGACAAGACAGAAAACAAAGGCGTTGAAAATGGAAGTCCAGATGCATCAATATTGGATGGATTAAGTACTGGTTCTGGCAAAGCTGGCGATGGATTGGATGCAAGAGGCATCGTATTCGAACCAGAAATAAAAGACAATTCCCAAAAGACAGGAAAAGTTGTCGTAAAAGTCTGTGTAAACAATTTAGGAAAAGTAATCAGTGCCAATTACACACAAAAAGGATCTAGTACTACAGATCAATATTTAGTAAACCTTGCAGAAAAGAACGCAGCAAAATATACTTTTACTCCAAGTGACATAACAGAGCAATGCGGAACAATTACCATTAATTTTTTGCTAAAGTAATTGGTGTTTTAAATCCATTATTTATCTTTTGATTCAATAGAATTACCTAACTATAATGACCTCAAGAATAGGTATTAACTTTGGACTAAAACACCAATCACTAATGAATTTAAACAAATTGACAAAGCACTCCACACATTAATACAAGGGTTAATATCCAATAACCAGCATTAATAAAAATATACTTCCAAGTGCGTCTTTCAAACAATGCTTTAATCGCAATTATTGGGAAAGCGATAAATAAACCTGCAAATACACCATGTGCCGCACCGTGTCCAAAAGTTCTATGTAAGTCTCCATATTTATCAACCATTTGTTGTGCAAATAGATACATCTCACTGGATTTATCAGCAAACTCTGGCTGAGTAACAAACAGATTATATGCTGTCATCTGATGAATGGCAAATCCACTCATCACAAACGAAAGCATCAGGCTAAATAATAAAGATAAACCCATGATCAACGGCATATTCCCGCTGGCAATTTCTTCATCCGAAAGTCCTACCGTAGCTTGCCATGCTTTTCCAAACAATGGTCCATACCAAATGGCTCCTACCAACATTGGAATAAAAGCCGCGCCAATCATTGCTAAATAATTAATTTCCATCTTGTTTTGATTTTAATGATTTGATAATTAATACTATAAATTTAATGTATTTCTACTTCTTGTGGTGCACCTCTAGGAATTCGAATGTCTTCTACAAGTTGCTGTACAATTTCTGGCGGTGGTGGAGTCATTCTGCTCACAATCAATGCAACTACTAAATTTATAATCATGCCTAACGTACCAATACCTTCCGGCTTAATCCCAAACCAATAACCATCAGGAGTCCCAAACCCACCCAACTGTGGTTTAAAATACCAGATATAACCTGTTGTAAATATAATTCCAACTATCATTCCAGCGATAGCACCTTCTTTATTCATTCGCTTATCAAAAATACCCAAAATAATTGCTGGAAAAAACGATGATGCTGCCAAACCAAAAGCCAAAGCAACCACTTGTGCTACAAAACCTGGAGGATTCAATCCGGCTAATCCAGCACCCACTACTGCAACTGCAATTGCAATTCTTGCTGCCAATAATTCTCCTCTTTCAGAAATATCTGGTTTTAAATATTTCTTCAATAAATCATGCGAGATAGAAGTAGATATCACCAACAATAATCCCGCAGCTGTTGATAATGCAGCAGCCAATCCTCCTGCAACGACCAATGCAATTACCCATGCTGGCAAATTGGCAATTTCAGGATTTGCCAATACCATAATATCTCTATCTATAGTTAATTCATTCAGTTCATCACTTGCAACGTACTGTATCAAACCGTCATTATTCTTATCTGTAAATTTTATCAATTCGGCATTCTCCCATTTGGTAAACCATTCTGGCATTTCTGCATATGGTTGATTACTCACTGTTTGTATCAAATTCGTTCTAGCGAAAACTGCAATTGCTGGAGCGGTGGTATATAATAATGCAATAAACAATAAAGCATAACCAGCAGACTTCCTTGCATCTCTAACTCTAGGCACGGTAAAAAAACGCACAATAACGTGAGGAAGACCCGCTGTCCCAAACATCAAAGCTGCGGTGATAAAAAACACATTAATACGATCATCAGCACCCATCGAAGTATATTCGCTAAAGCCAAGTTCCACACTAAGTGCATTTAATTTATCTAGTAAATAAGTCCCATCTTCCATTGTTCCTCCCATACCAATCTGAGGTATTGGGGTACCTACCATCTGCAATGAAATAAAAATTGCTGGAACAGTAAATGCAAAAATCAATACACAATATTGCGCTACTTGGGTATATGTTATGCCTTTCATTCCTCCCAATACCGCATAGAAAAAGACAATACCGATTCCGATAAATATTCCAGTGGAAAAAGGGACTTCTAAAAATCTTGCAAAAGCAACACCGACCCCTTTCATCTGTCCTACTACATAGGTAAAAGAAACGAAGATTGCACAAAGCAAAGCAACCAATCTTGCCTGTTTTGAATAATACCGTTCGCCAATAAAATCAGGCACTGTAAACTTTCCAAATTTTCTTAAATATGGTGCCAGCAACAATGCTAATAAAACATATCCACCAGTCCATCCCATTAAATATTGTGAACCTCCATATCCTGTAAATGAGATCAATCCTGCCATTGAAAGATACGATGCAGCTGACATCCAATCTGCTGCCGTTGCCATTCCATTTGCCAAAGGAGAAACGCCACCTCCAGCAACATAAAACTCCTTGGTAGATCCTGCACGCGCTTTGATTGCAATATAAATATATAGTAGAAAAGTAGCACCTACTATCAAAAAAGTCATTGTCTGAATAGTCATAATAATTTTTGCTTTTTAAATTAGGTGTTGCTTACTTTTCATCAACATCAAACGATTTATCGAGTCGATTCATTAATACCACATATACAAATATCAATACCACAAAAACATAGATCGCACCTTGTTGTGCAAACCAAAATCCCAATGGGAAACCACCAAGTTTTATCGTATTCAATTGATTTACAAATAGTATTCCGCAGCCATAAGAAACGCTAAACCATATAAAAAGGAGTATGGCTAAATATTTCAAATTCTTTCGCCAGTATAATTGTGGATTTCCTTGCATAAGCATAGTTTTACAAACTAATTTACGAATATTTATTTGGCTTTAATTCTAATCTATGCGACTGGAGATTTCTGACTTTCCTATTCAAACAAAAATACCAGTACAATGGGGAGATATGGATGCAGCAAAACATGTCAATAATCTCATCTATCTAAGATGGACAGAAACTGCACGAATTGCATATTTTCAAAAAATGGGAATGGATGTAAGTTTTGAAAGTGGTGAAGCAGGACCTATATTGGGATGGCAAGATTGCAAATACATCTTTCCAATGACATTTCCTGATACAGCAATCGTTGGTGTAAAATTACACGAAATATTGGAAGATAGATTTACCGTACAATGTGCTGTATTCTCTGAAAAACATAAACGCATTGCTGCCATTGCACACAATACCATTATACCGTACAATTATAAAACATTACAAAAGATCAATATGCCACAGCTTTGGATTGATCGTTTGATTTAAACCCTACAAATGATTTGGTGATAAAATATCCTATATTTTTTGAGGAATATAATATTCTACAAAACCTTAAATATAACCTTGACTTAACAGTCTTAGCAAGGTCATAGTCCTATCTTTGTGATTAAATAATTAATATTGAATATTCTGCTTTCTGAAAATCCATTGATTCTTTTATTCATTGTTGCGGCACTGGGTTACTTCATTGGTTCGATAAAAATAAAAGGAAACAGTATTGGTGTTGCAGCTGTATTGTTTGTTGGATTAGCTATTGGCGCTATGGATTCTACATTCAATGTTCCGCAAATTATCTTTGAATTGGGCCTGGTTCTTTTTGTGTATTCTATTGGTATAAGTAGTGGTCCGGCTTTTTTTAAAAGTTTTAAAAAGAATGGATTTAAAGACATCATTTTTGTTGTCTTTATGTTGACGCTTTCTGCAATAGTTGCTTTACTTCTATATCTATTATTTAATCTAGATGGAGCCACAATTTCTGGGCTCTATGCAGGCAGCACGACCAATACACCAGCACTCGCTGGCGTCATAGATATGGTAAACCAAGTGGAAGAACCGGGAGATCAAGCGATTATACAAAAACTGGTTATTGGATATACATACTCTTACCCAATGGGAGTACTCGGTGTGATGATTGCCATAATTATAATGGAAAAACTTTTGAAAATTGATTATAAAGAAGAGATTGAAAGAATAAAACACAAATACAATGTTGGCGAAGGATTAACCAGTGAAACGGTAGAAATCACCAATCCAGAAATTAGCCAATATCAACTAAGAGACATAAGAAATCACTTTAAATGGAATATTGTATTCGGAAGATTAAAAAATAGAGCTGGAGAATTTGTATTAACCAATTGGGATACAGTTTTAAACATCGGTGATAGATTGTTACTCGTCGGTAGTAAAGAAGAACTAGATAAAGCCATCAATATATTGGGTAAAATTACAAATGAAAAAATATCTTACGATAGAAAAGAATATGATACTAGAAGAATATTTGTATCCAACCATCATGTAGTTGGAAAATCAATTTCAGAATTAAATCTTGCTGAAAAATTTGATGCAACGATTACCCGTATACGTCGTGGTGATGTTGACATGTTAGCGACTAGTGATGTGATCTTAGAGCGTGGAGATAGGATTAGATTTGTAGCTAGAAGAAAAGATTTAAAATCATTATCGACGTTTTTTGGAGACTCATATTATGAGTCTAGTAAGGTAAATATTTTCTCTTTCGGATTAGTCATTGCTTTAGGCTTATTGCTTGGCACTATTCCGATCAACTTACCAGGAGGCATAAATTTCAAACTTGGATTTGCTGGTGGACCACTTATCGTTTCATTAATATTTGGCGCTATCCAACGTACTGGCAATATGGTATGGACACTACCCTATGCAGCAAATGTAACTTTAAGACAGATTGGACTCACACTGTTACTTGCTGTTATCGGATTGCGATCTGGCAATAGTTTTGTAGAATCACTCTCTTCAGGAGGAGGATTGATATTATTTATTTCCGGAGGAATCATTAGCATGCTCGGAGCATGTATAAGTTTATTCTTAGGATATAGATTTTTCAAACTACCATTTTCCTTACTGCTAGGTTTTATTTCCAATCAACCAGCCATTTTAGATTTTGCAAATAACCGCTGCGAAAACAGGATTCCTTTTATAGGATATACCATCATGTTTCCTATTGCATTGGTATTAAAAATTATTTTTGCTCAGATGTTGTTTTTGTTGTTGCAGTAGGGAAAAAAATTAAATTAACTATATTTCTGAACAACGAAAAACTTTTCTACAACCACTTTTTTACCCAATTTTTTATCGCAAAAACTCATGAAGATAAACCTAGAAAACTTAAATTGACTTTTTACCAATTGTATCATAAGAATTTTCATCTAATAATTTCCTGTCAAATTCAACACGATTATGATTGCGCCTCCAAATCAGATTCCGTAGAATAAATATGACAATGTTTATTTATTAATTGAATAGTCCATAAAATAATTATTGGCTTTGAAAACAATATACTAATCCACCTTAAACTGATACCCAACTCCCTTTAAAGTAATAATTTCGATTGATTCATCTATTGAAAAATAACCTCTCAATTTTCGAATATAAACATCTAAATTTCTCGAATTAAAATAAGAATCATCGCCCCATGCTTCCATTAAAATAGCTTTACGGTGGCTTACTTTGTTGATGTTTTTACACAGGATATTTAAAATGAGAACCTCTTTATATGATAATTTAATTTCATCTCCTTTGTTTACTAGCGAATAGTTATTGGGAAAATAAATAAAAGTTTTTCCTAGTGTGATTTGATCTTTTGGCTTTGCTTGTACTGAATTTTTCATTTTAATGAGATTTTCAATCCTAACAATCAACTCTTCCATACTAAAGGGTTTTTTTACATAATCATTTCCACCTGTCTCAAAGCCTTTTAATAAATCCTTTGTTTCACTTTTTGCTGTCAAAAAAATTATAGGAATATCAATATCTATTTTTCTTATATACTCTGCTATTTCATATCCATTAAATTTTGGTAACATTATATCTAATACACAAATATCATATTCTCCTTTAGTAAAACTTGATTTTGCAGCCATGCCATCTACAAAATGTGAAACTACATATCCTCTTGTGGCAAGACTCTCTTTGACAATCTTAGCCAAAAATGGTTCATCCTCTACATAAAAAACTCTAGTCATGATTACTATTTTTTGGAAAAACAATTATAAACTTCGTTCCATCTCCTTCATTTGAAAAACACGTAATCTCACCTCCATGACTCTGTACAATTTGCTTTACATAATTTAGTCCTAACCCATATCCCTTTACATTATGGTGATCGTTATTAGGTATTCTAAAAAATCGATCAAAAATATTTTGTTGATATTGTTGTGGAATACCAATACCGTTATCTTCAACTTCGATCTTAATTCTATTACCATCTTCTTCAAGATTTACATTAATCATAGCATTTTCTTTACGATACTTAATGGCATTATCGAGAAGGTTATAAAACATACTTTTAATATGAGAATCATCACCATTTATATGGAAATCTGAACCATTTTGATCGATGACCAAATTAATATCATACTTATCAAATTGAAGTTTTAGTGACTGTAAAACATCAGACATCAACTGCTGAATATCTATTTCTTTTTTAGTGAGATCAAATTCTCCTTTCTCATATTTACTCAGTTTTAGAACCTTATCTATCAAATTATTTAACCTACCTAATTCTAATTGAGAAATAGAAAGGTATTCCTTTATTTTTATAGGATCATTCAATGCTCCAAAATTATTGATGGCTTCTAGTGCTACATTTACTGTCGAAATTGGAGTTTTCAGCTCGTGCGTCATATTGCCAATAAAATCATTTTTAATTTGCAATAATTGTTCTTGTTGCTTTTTTGATTTCAAAAGACTCAAAAATCCAAACAACAAAGCAAAAAACAAAAGTATACTTACACTTATGTTAGGGATCAATTTAAAAAAATAAAAAGAGCTAAGGTTATCAAAAACTGCTAGAGATTTAGGTGTGGTTTTATAATCACTTTTGAGATTAAAAGAAAAAGTCAAGGGTATAGAAATACTATTATTTTTTGCATTAAGTGAATCGACATTTTCTATAATTCTAAAGGAAGTTGGTAAATTGTATGACTTTAATCTATCCAAAAATCGTTTAGCAATTATTTCCTTATTATCTTTTTCAAATGCAGTATATATGTTTTTCAATGAAGATGACAAACTCAATAACGTATCTTGGGGAAGTTTATAATTATCATTTACAAAAGATTTTAAATTAGCATTTAATTTTTCCATTTTTGGCAACTCAAGAGAATCATTTTCTATACTTGAATCTATTTCAAAAAATATAACATCCTTAGCGCCATCCTTTCTTTTATAAATTGGCTCATCACCTACTTGTTCAAAATTATCAATAGATTCTCCTTCAATTGGAAGTTCTTCTAAAATAAACTGAATCGTAGAGTCCCTTACTTCTGAAATCGATAGTTCCATTTGGATTTCTAAAGCATCGTGCAATTCTTGTTTAGCATCCAAATATTCTTGGTAATTCCAATAAAATAAAAAAACTAGTAAAGAAGAAAGTCCAAACCAAACTATGGAGTTTTTCAAATTTATATTCAAAATATTAGTATTTATTAATCAAATATAAATCTTCTTATTTCATGAGTAAACTCAATTAACCTTAATTAACCTTAAGTACATGTTGGTTAACATAGTCCCAAATAATTTAGAAATAGTTTTGAATTATTATTAATCATAAAAATATTTAAAATGAAAAATGTAATTCTTATCCTATTTCTTACTAATACAATATTACTCCACGCTCAAAATTCGGGAATTATAAATTATGTAGAAACAATCACAATAGAAATCGACAAAGGAAAACAGCCAGATGGCATGGACCTATCTAAATTTCTACCAAATAATCTTACCGTATACAAAGCGTTATCTTTTGATGATCAAAAATCAATTTATAAAGGAAGAGATGCTGAAGAAAAAAATGAAGAAACATCATTGGCAAGTGATGATGGAGAATTTAAAATTGAATTTATCACAGAAGACAAAGATGACAATGCACTCTTCACTGATATGAGTAAAATGAAAACTATTGAACTCGAAACTTTCATGGGGAAAAAATTTATCATTGAAGAAAAATTGCCCAAGTATAATTGGAAACTGACTGGAGAGAAAATATCCTATCTGGATTATGAATGTCATAAAGCTACACTTGAACATGATGATAAAAAAATCGTAGCATGGTTTACTCCTCAAATTCCACAACAGGTCGGACCAGACATATATAACCAATTGCCAGGAGCAATATTGATGCTTTCAATTAATGAAGGTAAAACTGAAATCAAAGCAACAGAAGTCATTATTGGTGAGCATATTTCTGAAGTTATCAAAGCACCCAATAATGGCAAAAAAGTAACTGCTAAAGAACTAGATAAAATAATCGAAGAAAAAACAAAAGAATTAAGTAATCACTTTGGAAGCGGAGCTACTATTATAAATAATTAATAACTATTAACTCCTTTAAGATGAAATATTTATTAGCAATACTAATTATCTGCATTACACAATTATTGTATAGTCAAAAAGTAATATCTGGAGCTGTAAAAAATGCTGAAGCCGAACCAATGGTTGGTGCCACAGTTATCCTTCTTTCAATTCCTGATTCCACATTAGTAAAATATAGTCTGGCAGATCATGAAGGTAAATTTACACTTGATAATATTTCTCCTAATGAATATTTAATCCAAGTGAGTTATCTCGGTCATGACAATGTTGAAAAAAGAATTTCTTTGAAAGAGAATAATAATTTTACCAATATTACAATGTATCCTTCAACAGAGCTTTTGCAAGAAGTCACAATAAAAGCCGAACACATACCTATGGGAATCAGAGGTGACACTATTAGTTATAATGCCTCTGCATTCCCTACAAAGGATGGTGACAGTGTAGAAGAACTACTTAAAAACCTTCCTGGTATCGAAGTAGAGCGAAATGGAAACATCAAAGCTCAAGGAGAAAAGGTAGAAAAAGTCCTAATAGATGGAAAAGAATTTTTTGGCGATGATCCAAAAATAGCAACAAGAAATTTAGAAGCGAAAGCCATCGAAAAAGTTGAAGTATTTAATAAAAAATCTGAATTAGCAGAGTTCACTGGAGTAGAAGATGGAGAAGAAGAAAAAACCATAAATCTGAAGCTGAAAGAAGAATATAAAAATAGTGGATTTGGCAAAGCAGAATTTGCGGGAGGTACGAAAACTACTTACAATGGAAAATTAAATTATAATAGATTTAGTCCTAAAATGCAAAGTGCAATCATTAGTTCCGCTAACAACATCGGTGAAGAAGTGTTTTCTATAAATGAATACATTAAATTCATGGGTGGCATTCAAAATTTTATTGCCATGAGTGGAAGTACTGGCATTGGCCTTAATCCAAATAGTATCCCTGGCCAAAATGATGAAAAAGGAATAAGAAACAATCTATTTACTGGGATAAATTATAATTATGATTTTTCAGAAAAAATAAGGTTCGTTAGCAACTACATTCTAGTCAATGAAAGAATGAATCTAGAGAACAATATTTATAAAAAAAGTTATACTGATATAATTGAATTCAATACTTCTGATAGTCTGGAAGAAAATAGAAACGCATACAACCATAAGTTAATAACTAAGTTGGAGTTTAACCCTAGTCCAATATTTAAGTTTAAGATTAAAAATGATCTCATGATGATGAACTCATCTACAGCATTCATGAATAATATACTTCAAAATTCTACAGAAGGAATAGTCAATAATTCGCTTATTAACAATAACACAAGTTTAAAAAATATCAATTATAAAGGAGCAATAATTGCTAATGTAAAACTCAAGAAAAAAGGAAGGAACTTATCTTCAAAAATAAACTATGTCGCTACAAGCACAAACAATCGTGACACCATCAATACTACTCTAGATAGAATTGAAGCTATAGAAAATATCAAGCAATTTCAAACGACGAGATATTCAAAAAGTATGACGGCCTTCAACTTAAATTATGTAGAACCAATTTCTAAGTTTTGGTTTATCTCATCAGAATTTACAATGGAGGCTGAGTTAGAAACACCAAATAAAAAAGTGCTAGACCTCAATAATAACAATAGTATTATTCAAAATCTAAGTGCCACTTTTGTAAAAAATATTAACAGAAATAAATTAGGATTTAACATTAATAGAAATACTAAAAAAACAAAATTCAAACTTGGAGCAAATCTTTTAAATTTAAACTTTGATGTTGAAGATGTATCAAATGAAATTTCGAGCCATTTTTCAAAAAATTACCTCACACCTTCATTGTCTATTAATAATCGACCTAAGCAAAGTACGTCTTTTGGTTTTTCTTATGACACTGATGTTATTGTTCCACAATTGAATCAGTTATTACCTATTCCTGACAATACCAATCCCAATTTTTTAATCATAGGTAATCTAGATTTATTACCCAATTATCAACATAAAATAAATACCAATTATCATATTTTTGATCAATTTAGTTTAATGAATTTTTTCGCTTCTGTAAGCTATACTATCAATAGTAATGCAGTAGTCTATGACAGAAAAATAGATAGAAGCTTAATTCAAACTACAACAGCAGTCAATACAAAAAAGTATAATGTATTTAATTTAAATACACATTTTGGCAAACCAATAAGACTGCTAAAAATCAAATATAATATTCAACTTAATTATAATCATACTAATCAGATTGGCTTTATAGAAGGACATGAAACAAATATGCAACAATCAAATTCTACCTTGAATTTAAAAATTGAAAACAGAAATAAACAAAAAATAGACATCCAATCAGGATTAAGATTTTCTGCAACAATCAATAAAAATGAAATTAATACAAACTTTAATCAACGGTTTTATAATTATGATTGGTTTATAGATAGTAAAATTGTTGTTGCTAAAAATAGTCTGATTTCAATAACATTCGATCATAAAAAGTTTTTAGGTAGATTTTTCGCAGAAAATCGCTCCTTTCAATTACTAAACATTGCTTTTTCCCAAGCGATAAAGAATGGTAAGATTTTATTAAAAATAAGTGCAAACGATATCCTAAATCAAAACTTAGGCCTACAAAGAAGTGCTAATGCAAACAATATTTTAGAAGAAAACTACAATACACTTTCCAGATATTTTATGATAGGTGTAAACTATAGGCTTTCTAAAGTAAAT
>JAHDBF010000096.1 GCA_020630525.1 Saprospiraceae bacterium | reverse complement strand
GAATAATTTTCAACACCCTTTGTCTTATAGACAACACTTTTGATGTGTCCCCCTACTCCAGGTGAAAATTATTATTAAAAATTATATTTTTTCGATTTTAGTATTTTCTACCCATCCTTTTAGCTGATTGCTTAATTGGATTTTAGACCAATCATCTATTTGGTCAATTATGGTCACTTTTATTCCTAGATCTATTTCTTCTAAAGTATTACTCCGCGAGTCAGGACTTTCTTTCAACTCAATGCCTTGCATCAAGATGGCTTTATTTTCATCATTGAGATATCGATATCTACTCGACAATAATAACGTTATAATCAAAAACAAAGGGACTAAAAATATCAGTCCATTAAAGGCTTTTCTTCTTGAATTTGATTCGACTTTTGTAAACAATAGGTATAACAAATAACTTATTCCAGCCAAAGCAAGCAATTGTATAATTGCCCAAATATTTAATGGTAGAGACTGAGCAACACTTCGCCACCAACGCACCAATACGAATGCTTCCATATCTAAAATATCGGCGTCTATTTTGTCATTTACAATAGCTAGATTGGTCTTTAATGCTTTACCGTTAGGAGATAGTTTTAATCCTCGTTCGTAATTTAGAACAGCTTTTGAAAGACTATCTACATTATAATAAGCATTACCCAGATTTAGAAATAATTCTGCTGACATATCTCCTGACTGATATATGGTCGAGTAAGACTTGATTGCTTCAGTATATTTTTTTGCTTCAAATTGTTGATTGCCTAAAGCAAATAATTCTTGATTAGTCTGAGCAAATGCATTTGTAAAAAGGATAAAAAATAATAGAATCGACAGATTAGCCTTTCTTCCCATCTCGTATTTTATTTTTTTCTTCATTGATTGTATCAGAAGTTGATTTTAGTTTATCGTTATTCTTTGTTGGATTTTCATCAGAATCTAAGGGTTTTTTTTCCATAACTTTTATGGAATCTAAAATTATGGAATCCTTAAAAATAAAATTTTCGTCATTAATAAATGAATCTATATGACTCGATTTTTCATCCTTATAGACTAATCTGCCTAAAGAATCTTTCGTTGTAGCATTTCCTGCTTCGTCCAAAATCAACTTTTTAGCTTTCAATAGATCTTCCAATGATTTTGGCTTGCTCTCTTCTTGCCAATTAAACCCGTCTAGAAACAATTGTTCCTTTTTTACTTGATCCATTGGAGTTAATAAAGATGTGGGTTCATAGTAAAATTTAATATCATCCAATTCTTGATCCGTAAAGTAGAAATCCATTTTTTTACATAGCGTATGATTCAATCCTATATAGGCTTTTTCATCATCTAAGATATAATAATTTGATTCCGCATTATCTACCATATGCATGGTTTTAATCTCAGAACTGTCAATTATTGCAGTGATATATTTTGCGTTTATTTGGTTGTAATAATTCGATTCAATAAATTCTATGACACTAGATTTTATTAACATTTCGATCTTTTCAATACCATCTTCTCCCATAAATAGTTTTATCGTATCTCCTCGGAATTGAGAACTATCAGACCACATGATCGGGTTTTTAAACAAGGTAAATATGGAATCTTGAGAATCGTAATATAGTGAATCAGAAATTGCTTGAAACTCTTTTCCCAATATTCTCACATCATTATATGCCCTGAATACATCAATGGTATCCAAGCTATCTATCCGTTCAGAAATCAATAAAGTATCCGCACTCAACAATAAAGAATCTGCATCCATCAACCTTACCATATAAGGCCTATCTCCATCGCCATAAGCTTTATATTCTTTAGACACATCATTTGCGATAATCTCATGGGCAAAAATACTTGTACTGTCTTCTTTACTGAAAAAATAAGCATTACCAGTCAAGACCGCTTCTTCTGTTTGATCGTTATATTTTACTATTGCGGCACTTACCAAATTTTCTGTAGAATTTAATTGTGCATCACCGTCAATATCTACTTTTCCAGTTTCTTCATTGTATGAAATCTTATCTCCGCTTGCTTCAGAATCTTCGTTTTTAAACCATGCATTTCCTTCTAAGATCACATCTTTTGTTTCTTCAAAATAGGTGATTTTGTCTGCAATAGCTTCTTTGTCTTCATCAACATATTTTGCATCACCAATCATGGTTACTTTTTTCTGTACACCATCATAGATCATTAAATTTGCGATTGCAGTAGTGCTGTCTTCTTTGTAGATTGGGTTGCCACCAAATTGGGCTTGCTCTTGACCTATCAAGTAATACCCTGATTCGCAATAGATCGTTTTTTGTTCTTGAATAATGTTTGTCGGTCCAGTAAAAATTGCTTTATCTAATTTTGTATTATAAAGTAATGAATCTGCAGTCAACGTAAATTCTACATCATGCACAACAACTTCCTCAATAAAAGTGGCTAGGTCATTTTCAACATCATAAGTTGCTCGTTGCGAACGCATCTTAGTCCGTTTGTTTTGGAGAATTGTGGTATCGGGAATCACTGCAAACTTGGATTCTGCATTGTAAAACAGACTATCTGTAAAAATCTGTTGATTTCCATTTTGTAAAACCACATCCTCAAATAGTTTTGCCAATTTGTTTTCATTGACATAAATCATAGAGTCTGCAAATAGATAAATCGTATCTGCCTGAATAATAGAAATTTCTCCTATTGCGACGAGAAATTGTTCGTTTAATCTTACGGTATCACTAAACATATAGATACTGTCATGCACCATTTTTACATTTCCTTTATAATGTTGTTCTGGTGGATTTAAATCTCCTCTAAACTCTAGAGATTCCGTATTTACGACCTCTACTCTACTCTTTTCTTTAGTGGTATCTTGTACCGCATTATTTTTTTCTGCTTGCGCAAATACGGACGATTGTGTTACTATCAAGAAACACAAAACTAAAAACGAATATGAGTATTTTTGTAAAGGCATATATGCTTAAACGAAGTTCGGTTATTTACTGTTGTTATAAACTAATGCAGCTAATTTTTTTCCAATCAATGAACCAATAGCGACACCCATTCCTCCAGATCGAACTCCTATAAATTTGTTTTCGCTAAGTTGTTTTATGATCGGTTTTTTGGCAGAACCGGTTGCAATAATTCCTGACCACTGATAATCAAAATCTACTTTTTCATTAGGCAAAATGTACTTTTGTGCAAAGCTTTTAAGGTGCTCAACAATTTTTTGATTGGTACCAAATGTAGAAGTTTCTTCTTTTTGAGCATCAATATTTCTCGCTCCACCGATCAATATTCTATTCTTTATATTCCTAAAATAAACATATCCTTTATCATAGTGGAATGTGCCATTTAATGTTAAGTTAAATATAGGTTTGGATACCAAAACAATGTTTCTAGCAGGAGTTAAATCTAGATTTGGTATTAAGTCATTCGTGAATGCATTGGTGCAAAAAATGGTATTTTTAGGTTTTATGTCCATTTTATTAGATCCGATAAATTGTATCGTTAAAACTCCAGATTTATGATCTAACACTTCTACGCCTTTTAATAATTTGATTCCCTTATATGTAATTTTCTGATGTAAATAATTCAACATTTTGACAGGATGTAGTCCTCCTTCGTGCTGATTAAAAATCATTGTTTTATTAAATCCAGTATTAAAATTATCTTCAACTACAGTAAATGTATTTTCTAATCCAGAGACACTATTTACTAGCTTATTTAGATAATGAATTTTTTCTAAAAACAAATTTGGAATCGTATCGGTGAATACTTCATAACCGCCACAAGATTCATAATCCATTATTTCTTTTGGCACCAATTCTTGTAATAATCGTAAACCATTAATTCTCATTTCAATGGTCTCTAATAATTCTGATTCAGGATTTGACTCAAGGTCATCAAGCATTTCTCCTACTGAACCAAAGCAAGAAAATCCAGCGTTTTTACTACTCGCACCATTGGCAATAGTACCCCGTTCTATGACTACAATTTTGGCATTTGGAAAATGTGATTGCAGAAAATATGCTGTTGTTGTCCCAACAATGCCTGCACCGATAATACAAAAATCTATGTGTTCCAATGATTCCGACTTTTCCCAATAACTCAGATTCATTTATTTGTTTTTATTTAATCCAATGCTTAATAGCCACAAGCCAATGAAAGTTAAAAATCCATTTAATGCCAATATCAAATAGCCAAAACTAAATCCATTAAACCAAGTCTCAGCATTGATATCAATAACATATGATAAAACTGGAGCAAGTAAGCAAACTCCCCAAACCCACTTATCTCTAATCTCCAATTTATTGAATATTCCAAAAGCAAACAGACCTAAAATCGGTCCATACGTATATGTAGATGCCTTAAACAATCCATTGATTACTGCTCCATTATTCAATGCATTGAATCTTATGATTACTAAGAAAATGACAATTGAAAATCCAAAATGAACCATCAATCTTAATTTCTTCTTTTCTTCCTCTGTTCTTTCTTTTTTCTCAAAATCTAAAAAATCTATACAAAATGAAGTTGTAAGTGCAGTCAATGCAGAATCTGCACTTGAATATGCTGCTGCTATTATACCAATGACAAAACTTATTGCGACTACTGGTCCTAAATGTTGGATCGCCAATATAGGATACAATTGATCCGTTTTCTCTGGAATAGCGATGCCTTTTTCATATGAATAAATATACAATAGCGCTCCAAGCACCAAGAACATTAGTTTTGCAAAAACCAAAACGATGCTGAATAATCCCATATTCATCTGTGCCTCTTTGATGCTTTTGCATGTCAGATTCTTTTGCATCATATCTTGATCCAAACCTGTCATCACTAATGCGATCAAAGCTCCTGATATAAATTGTTTAAAAAAGTTGTTGGGATCTGACCATCCGTTATCTGTAAAAAACCATTGCCCTAGTCCAGCATTGTTAATCTTAGATGGTATATCACCAATGCCCATATTCAACTGACTACAAATGATAACTATCGTTAATATTACTGCAAGCAGCATACTGAAGGTCTGCAGCATATCTGTCCAAACAATCGTTTTTATTCCTCCCCTAAACGTATAAACCCAAATCAATACAATGGTTACCAAAGTGATTATCCAAAAAGGAATTAAAATCTCATCACCAAGAATGGTTTGAAATACCAATGTCACTAAATACAATCTAAATGATGCACCAATAATCCGAGAAAGTAAAAAGAATGCCGCTCCTGATTTATGACTTACCACTCCAAATCGTTGACCTAAATAGGTATAAATAGAAGTAAGATTATACTTATAATACAATGGCATCAGCACAGTAGCAATAATAAAATAGCCAACCAGATACCCAAATACCATTTGCATATAGGAAAAACCTTGATTATATCCTTCTGCTCCTACAACACCAGGAATAGATATAAAAGTCACTCCACTCAAAGTGGCTCCGATCATCCCTATCGCTACTAATATCCAAGGAGATTGCCTTTTGGCTGTAAAAAATGTTTCAGAATCAGATTGTTTTGAGGTAAACTGGGCAATGATAAAAAGGACAGCAAAATATCCTAAAACGATCGATATCAATAATGTTGTAGAAACCATTATACGAAGATAAGTTATACAATTTGATCGTCCGCATATTTTACAATCTCCTTGTATACCTTATCCCATCCGAGCCAACCTTCTGAAACGTCAAAAGAGCTGTTGTGCCAAAGTAGACAAAATGCTCCAGAAACAGATTTACAGGCATTAATCAATTTTTTGATAGTCTCTATCGCGTCTTTTGGGCTAAGATTTTGGTGTCTTTTGAGTGTGACATCCATGGCAATCGTTGGTACAAATGTCAGCGGAGTCACTGTTTCATTTTCAATATCATAATAATTAAATCTATGACAAGTTCCAGCCCTAAAACCTATATGGTCATGAAAACCAAGAGAAAAATCATGCTTGATTCCCGACTTTATTAATGCAGTAGGTGTTTGTGGAAAATGAAAATTTAGATAATGTTGTCGAGATATATTTATTTTTTGGTTTGTAATCTTCGAGAGTTGATTTCTCTCTTTTTGGATTAATTCAATATGTTTAACAGTTTCTATTCCGGGATGAATACCTATTTGTGCTATTCTAGAAATTTTTTGAATGATCTTCTTAACTTCTGTATGACTTATGTTTGAAGCTTTATCGAATTTTCCTTTTTGAGATTGTAGGATAAAAACATACTTTTCTTTTGTTTTTAATGATTTCCACAATTTATCAAATGTATCATATGGATCATCTTTACTTTTGGCGTTCGCCAATAAACGTGCTAAGGCGATTCCAAATCTAAACTTTAAAATATCTCTTCCAAAACCACCAAAAGATCTTTTTATTCCTTTTGCTTTATAAGAATAAAATTGATCTATATCTATAGTATGTATAAATGTATATTGGGAGTTTCTTGTAATATCTATCTTCCAAAATGCATTAATGCCTTCAACAAATTGTTGAATCATGAAGTCTAAAAATGGGGATAATACTAAATCATTAACAGAAGAATTCTTTACCGAAAATCGATTTAATTCCTCTGTTGAATCAAATTCATATTCTTCCATCCTTGATAAATGAAAAAATATTTCCGAAAAAATATCTATGTTGAATGATAAACCAGAACTGCTTTTGGAAAGACCAAATTCTCGAATTTTTGAATTCCATTTAGGGTCGAAATTCCCTAGGTTAATCATTTTGCTTTTCGGAATAAAAACAGTGTTGTTTAGGGTAGCTTTATCACCATATTCTATTACTAATACAGCATCATTAACTGGTGCTTTGTGTATAATTGTATAGTCATATAAAAATTGCTTGCTAAATATAAAGTCTAAAGCATAACTCAACCTTGGAGATGCTTCATGGGTTAATATTAGTATTGATTGGTTTTTATTGACCAAAAAGCTTATTTTTTATTAAGAATGTCATTTTTAGAGACAATATTAAATTCAAGAAATAAAGAAAACGCATTTATCTTGAAATCAACAACAGTTTAGGTTAATTTAGTCATTTAGTTTAATAATTTGAAAACACTTAATTTACTCATATTATTACTTTTCTCCTCCGTTTGTTTATCGCAACGGATTATACAACCTAGATTGGCAGAACTAGACCTAAAAGGAATTATCTACAAAAAAGAGTGGTCTTTTGACTTTAAAATTCATGAAAATGGATATGCAATAGCTTATAATACAGGAGAAATCCAAAGCTATTACAAGACAAAATTTTATCAATTTGAGATTGGGATAATGAAAGATCCTAGAGAAAAGCGACAAAGTAAACTCAATAGTATTAACCAATTGATAAATGGTAAGTCATTTGTTTTTGGCAAAATAAATAGTGTAATAAATTTAAGAGCATCATTAGGGTTTAAGCGATATTTATCAGAAAAAGCTAAGAAAAAAGGATTGGCAGTTGGTTATAGTTATGCATTTGGTCCTTCTATTGCATTGTTAAAGCCGTATTATCTGGTTTTAATATATCGGTCAACTGAAAATCAAAATGAAATGACTGAGTACCGTGAAGAAAGTTTTAGCGAGGAAAATGCAGATAAATTTCTTAATTACAATGATATCGATGGTGGATCATCCTATTTTAAAGGATTTAATCAAATAAAAGTACGTCCTGGATTACAAGGAAAAATCGCTGGACATTTTGCTTTGGGCGCTTTTGATAAATATGTAAAATCTGTAGAAGTAGGAGTGATGGCAGATATTTATATCAAGAAAATTCCGATTTTGGTGGAAACAGATGAAATTTCCAATAAACCTTATTTTATCAAATTGTATGCTTTGGCTCAATTTGGAATCAGAAAAAATTAATCGTGGTAGAATTACCTGTAGTAAATAAATTGACAGAACCAGTTAAAGAAGAAAAACGTAGAAAACCATCTTGGTTACGTGTAAAACTTCCGATAGGTGAAAAGTATAAAAAAGTCCGCTCACTGGTAGATGAATATAAACTCCATACCATCTGTCAATCTGGAAATTGTCCCAATATGGGAGAATGTTGGGGAGCAGGAACAGCTACTTTTATGATCCTCGGAAATGTTTGCACGCGCAGTTGTTCTTTCTGCGCAGTAAAAACTGGACGTCCACCTGAATATGATGTAGAAGAACCACAAAGAGTGGCAGAAGCAATCAGATTGATGCAAGTAAAACATGCAGTTATTACTTCTGTAAATAGAGATGAGCTAAAAGATCGTGGAGCAGAAATCTGGTATCAAACGGTAAAACAGGTTAAGGAACAAAGTCCATCTACTACTATAGAAACTTTAATCCCTGATGTAAAAGCTAACTGGGAAGCATTGGAACGGATGATAAGTGCTGGTCAAGAAGTCGTTTCTCATAATATGGAAACGGTAGAAAGTTTATACAGAAAAGTAAGACCACAAGCCAAATATGCAAGGAGCTTAGAGCAGATAAAGCGGACCAAAGAATATGGCAAACGTACCAAGTCCGGAATTATGGTTGGCTTAGGAGAAACAAAAGATGAGGTAATTTCTATTATGTCAGATCTAGTAGAAAATGGATGTGATGTAATTACGATTGGTCAATATTTACAACCAACAAAACATCACATTGCCGTTGATGAATTTGTACATCCAGATACCTTTGCATTCTACAAAGAAGAAGGATTAAAACTGGGCTTTGACTTTGTGGAAAGTGGTCCATTGGTCAGGTCTTCTTATCATGCAGAGCGGCATTTGTAGTGCTTAAACCATAATTTCAACTCCAGTTTGACAAACATGCGACATTCTAAAAAAAGTATAGATTAACCAAAAATCTAAGCTTTCAATCGAAAAAAAGAAATTCCAACTCCAAAAATCTAAACCACCAAAATAACCAGTTTTTAGCCTTCATATTTGAGTCATAATTACAAAAAAAATTATGATGAAGAATATGAACACAGTTTTAAAAACACTATTTACATTAATCCTATTTATCAATATTTTTGGGACTACCAAAGCACAAGCGACTTGTGCACTCGCAAGTATCGGGGAAATATGTGGCAATAGAATAGATGATGACGGAGATGGTCTGATCGATTGTATGGATAGCGATTGCGCAGATTATTTCGATTGTTGGAATTGTAGCACTGATATGTATCAAGTTCATAGCAATGCTAAATTAGTAAAGTTAGATCCAGCCATTGGTACATATACTGAAATTGCTACCATTTCTGGAGCATCTCAAGTCAATGGTGCACAATTTAATATTGTTGACGGTCACGTGTATGCGCCTGCAATTATTGATGGTAATCATGTATTGGCAACCATTGCTCCTGATGGGACTGTTAGCAGTACAGGTCTTAGCCTGCCAGGAACGGGTGTATTTTATGTAGGTGCTATAGATGCTAATGGAAGTATGTATATTTCTAATAATTTAGGCATTCATAAAATTGCATTGAATATACAAAATTTAGTTGTTGAAGATCTAGGAGTACCACATCCTGGTGTTGCTGATTTTTCTTTAGATATTACAAGGAATCTATTCTATGGAATTTCTGGAGGTAAAAAGTTAGTCGTATTCAATCCTACAACATTAGAAGTTTATAGCTATGATTTAGCAGGAGATATTAATAATGAATCTGGTGGATTCGGAGCAGCTTGGTCAAGTGTTGATGGTTCTTTCTATGCTTACAATAATAATTCAGGAAAAATATTTAGTGTTGATGTAACAAATCTGACAGCAACTCAAGTGATAAACGCAACAGGTAATTTAACTACCAATGATGGATTCAATTGTGTAAACGCAGCTCCACCTTTTGAATCGAATTGTGGCAATGCAACTGATGACGATGGTGATGGACTTATAGATTGTGATGATCCAGATTGCTTTAACTCGAATCAATGTACTGTCGAAATTTGCGATAACGGAATAGATGATGACAATGATGGATGGACAGATTGCAATGATTCTGAATGCTATTCTCTCCAAGTCTGTATTGAAATATGTGACAATGGAATCGATGATAATAACAATGGATTGATAGATGGCGATGATCCTCAATGCAATACTTCACCAGCAGTATTTGGAGGATTAGAATCTAATAGAAGGCTATCTCAAAAAATTGCTTCTCGAAATTTCAAAATTAAAAAATCAAAGCCTGCTTATATCGATCAAAAAGTAGAAGGATTGATTCCTTTCCAAACTGATCTGAATAGAAGTGGATTAGACATCAAAGATTTAATCCCAACTAATTTTATGAATGCTTACGTGGCAGAAAGCTCACCAGAAGATATTGTAGGAATCACAAATGCGATAGATGTTGCAGGAGCAGATTACTATATAAACAACCAAAGAGTAGCAACGATATTAGGCATGTACTCAACGGGAGGTGTATATGAGCATACAAAATACATCTGCGATCGACTTGAGGGAGCAAGACTGTTAGACATATCATATATCTATAACGATGGTGGAAATTTCATCAGTTACGAAATGATAAATAAAAATGGACAAAAAGAATATGCGATCAGTTATTCTGCTTTTCTAAACGAAAATGGATTTAATGTAGAAAGTCATTGGAATTTACACAAATTTGAGAAAAATGTTGACTATTATAATTTTCAAATATGGGCTAGCTCTTACGATCAATTAATTGAACTACTAGATGTTAACTTAAAAAAACTTAAAGAATATGCCAACATATACAACTACAGTCATTCTGCAATTCCACGTGTATTTATAATGCACACTAACTATGAGAATGGAAAATTAAAATTGTTGGTAAAAAATAAAATGCTCGCAAAATCAATCACACTTAACGGGTCTGTAAGAAAAACGGAAACAGGAATACTAGAAGAAAAAAATATTGAAATAGCATTATCAGGAAATAGTGAAGAGCTGCTACAAGTCGATGCAGGAAAATTCTATGACCTAGGTGCTTCTATAATAGCAAACGGAAGTGCAAGTGATGAAATATTTGTAGCAGATGGAGCTTGGGGTATTGATACTGAAAACCCAAATGCAGTTGTAGAACAGTTTGATTTATCATCAGAAAGCACACCAATAAACGAAAATGAATATCATGTAGAAAGAAATATAAATGTAACTGCCAAAGTAAAAGATTACCTAAGCATTTACAGATCACTGGATGCAAAATTTAATCCTCAAAATCTGAGTAATTATAATAGCTTAAGTTTTGAAGCTTCTGGAAATTGTAATTTAGAAATAACGCTAGTAAAATCTAGTGTGGAAGAATGGACACAACAATACAAAACTAATATCTCGCTTAACCCCGAAATAGTTAATCACACTGTACATTTTGAAACACTAGTTTCTACTCTTCAAGAACAATTTGATCCAACAGATATAAATATGATTGTGTTTACAATAATAGGCGATAATGCTAATTTCACAGATATTGAGTTAAATATCAAAAATGTAAAATTTGAAAACAATACAATCTCTGCCAATAATGAAATAGCTATTGTCTCAAATGCAACAATTTACCCAAGTCCAGCGACAGAATTTATCAATATAAAACTGATTGATGATTCAAAAAATGTAAGCAACATCGAAATGTATACTGAAACTGGAAAGAAAATAAATATCACAAAAAATCTAAATGAAAACTACAATAGTAAAATTCAATTAAGTGTAAAATCTTTAAATCCTGGATTATATCTATGTAAAGTAAATTACAATGACGGAAGTAGTCAAACAGGAAAGTTTATAAAAATCAACTAATACAATAAAAACATTTTATACACAATTCTTCTAAAAAGATATAGGGATTCACCAAAGGGTGAATCTCTGTATTATTTTTTATACCTTACAATCTAGATACTTAAGTAAAAAATTAAAGTCTAAATAGAAAAAGGATTATGAAAGGATTAGTAAGACTTTTAGTCATGTTCGCCCCAATGATTATTAGACAGTTTCAAAGACATCAAAGGAATAAAGGACCACGATATGGTAACTGGAATCAACCTGATATGTCAGGCAGCAGAAGACAAAGATCAAACAATACCAGAAGAGAACCTGGATATAATTCACCTCCACCACCTCCAGCAAATCCAACTCCAGCAAAACCCAAAAAACCTCAGTTAACTGAAGAAGAAAAAAATGCAAAATTAAAAGAAGAAGACTTTATGCTGGATGAAAAAACCATGAATGACTATGCATCTGATACAAGAGAATCGATGGTTGACCAAGAAGTAGAATTGATTGGAGAAAATGCATCCGACAATGAAAGATCAAATACTACTCCTCATACAAAAGAAGATTCGGAAGCTTTAGAAAATAATATTGACAAGGAAGAATTAAAAGACATTTTCTTTAAGGAAGATAATGAGGTATAGAATTATACCATTTTACTATTCTAGATAAAGCATAAATTCTATAAAATCATTCATGTCATTTTCTTCACTAAATCTACACCCCGCTCTACTAACCAATATTGAAACATTAGGTTATAAAGTAGCTACTCCAATCCAAGCACAAGCTATAACAGTAGCAATGCAAGGAAAAGATGTTTTAGGAATCGCAAAAACTGGATCTGGAAAAACAGCGAGTTATGCTTTACCAATATTAAATACACGGTTAAAAAAAGTATCTATAAAACGAGATCGTCAACCTAAAGTATTGATACTTCTTCCGACTAGAGAATTGGCAGTGCAGGTCGAACAAGTTTTTAAAGATTTGTCTAAAAACTTTCCAATCTCTATAAAAACAATGGCAGTCTATGGAGGCGTATCTATCAACCCGCAGATGAAAGCGCTTTATGGTGTTGACATATTAATTGCAACGCCCGGAAGACTACTTGACTTAAAACGTTCCAATGCGGTAGAACTCATCAAAGTTGAAACCTTAGTTCTAGATGAAGCTGATAAAATGTTGAATCTAGGTTTTGAAAAAGAGATGGAAGAAATATTTGACCTATTGCCAAAACAAAGACAAAATTTACTCTATTCGGCAACGCTTACTGATCAATTAACTGGATTGAATAAGGTACTTTTAAATGATCCAACTATTGTAAAGATTGAGGAGAACTTAGAGGACGATAGTCTTATAAACTTATCTGGATATTTTGTTAGCGAATCAAAAAAAGGACCACTACTTAGGCATCTAATTAACGATCTGAAAATGAACCAAGTATTGGTATTCACTTCTTCTGGTCACAAAGCAGATAAAGTCGCTGGCAAGTTAAATAAAAATGGAATCGAAGCACTAGCCATTCACGGAAAGAAAAGCCAATCTGCACGTACAAATGCATTAGCTCAATTTAAATCAGGAAAATTAAGGGTATTGGTAGGGACTGATTTAATTTCCAGAGGAATCGACATTAATGAATTACCATATGTCATCAATTACGAATTACCTAGATCTCCAAAAGATTTTGTGCATAGAATTGGACGTACTGGCAGAGCGAATAAAGAAGGTATCGCAATTACTTTTGTAACTAGAGAAGAAACACATCACTTCAAAGTTATCCTAAAAAAAATGAAACGATATATTGATATGATTGATAGCGAAGAGATGGAGTTCTAATCGGAGTTAGTATGAATCAAAACTTCAAAAATCATCTATTAAAAATCACCAAAACCAAAGAGTGCAGAGAGATAGAAGTTATACAATCTCTTTGGAGTGGTTATGGTAAAATATCTAGATATCATATTCTTGGTTCGTCATCCAAAACTATAGTTGTAAAACATATTGCACTTAACAAATCAAAAGAACATCCTAGAGGATGGAACAGTAATTTTGGACATAATAGAAAAGTAAACTCTTATAAAGTAGAAACACATTGGTATCAAAAATGGAATCAACAATGTAATGAAGAATGTAGGACGCCAAAATTTCTAGGTTCGTTTTCAGAAGGACAGGATCAATGGATTATCCTAGAAGACCTAAACACCCATTTCCCTTTGCGAAAATATAACGTTGACTTAGAAGAAGTGAAAGTTTGTTTGAAATGGTTAGCAAATTTTCATAGCAATTTTTTAAACAAAAAACCTACTGGTCTTTGGAAAGTAGGAACATACTGGCATCTAGCAACACGTCCAGATGAATATCACAAAATTGAAAATCAACAACTCAAATCAAAAGCACATATTATCGATAGGTTACTAAATGAATGTAAGTTTAAAACCTTTGTTCATGGAGATGCTAAACTGGCAAATTTTTGCTTTTCTATAGATAGTAAAAAAGTAGCAGCTGTAGATTTTCAATATGTAGGCGGTGGTTGTGGCATGAAGGATGTTGCTTACTTTTTGGGAAGTTGCCTTTCTAGTGATGAATGTTCATTTTATGAACAAGAATTATTGGATTACTATTTTATAGAACTAGGTAATGCCATTACACGCTCAAAGGTAAATGCTGATCTTGCTGAATTAGAAAAAGAATGGAGACATCTCTACCCTTTTGCCTGCACAGATTTTATGCGATTTATGCAGGGTTGGATGCCAACGCATCAGAAAATTAATGGGTACAATTTTAGGATGATGGAAAAGGTTTTGG
>JAHDBF010000095.1:3283-14498 GCA_020630525.1 Saprospiraceae bacterium | reverse complement strand
CAAATAATAAACACATTACTAAAACAAATCCCCATCATCTGCAAAATCAAGAAAAACCTAACTACACACTTAGCAAGACACACATTCGCAACAACCATTTTACTATCCAATGGCGTCCCGATAGAATCAGTAAGCAAAATGCTAGGACACACAAATCTAAAAACAACTCAGATTTATGCAAAAGTCCTGCAGAACAAGATTAGCGATGATATGAGTATATTGGAAGGGAAATTATTTGATCCAAAAATAGAAAAGAAACTGAGTATCCAATAAAATGTAGATTACGGTTCACCCTTTTCAATTCATTTTCTATCTTACGGCTATATTGAATATATTTGGAATAGATTCTTATATATTCTTGTTGTACCACATGTGAAAAAAATAAAAATGACAGGTCTAAAAATGGCATATTACAAAAAAGAAGATTGGAGTCGACTTCTTCTAATAATTGATGATAAAGAAAGTATGCATGATTCCTGGAATGAATGGCACCTGGCATATAGTAAAGCAAAGAACGAATTAATTGCAAAAGGATTTCAAGTCGTAGATGTTGAAATAAACTTAGATGAACTAGTAAATTACTGTAAAGCAAAAGGAGTTAAAAATACAGGCAAAACACGTTCTCAATTTGTTTTAGAAATATAATCAATCATCAAATCATTATTCATAAAGATATGCTCTTTTTAAAGTATATTATAATAAATTCACTTGTTCAAAGAATTAGATTCCATCTAATCCTTTCATTTTCAGCAATTAGATTTTTTTATAAGGACTTTTGACACTATATTTAGTAAATTTTACATGACAATTTTTAGTAACACACAATGAAAAAAAATATACTTTTTACAATATTATTATTTGCATTATTTTTTACATCTAATGCTCAAAATAGCTTAATTCTGAATATAAATCATAAGCTTGGTGATAGCGAGTTTACAGTAAATGATTCTGCAAAAAACAACCTAGATCATGAATTTAAAGTTACCAGATTGGAATATTATATTTCGGAAATATCTTTAGTACATGATGGAGGAAATGAAACTTTAATTGAAAATCTTTGGGCGCTAGTTGATGCAGCAAGTCCTAGCGAGATTGAATTAGGTGATTTTGATATAAACAATGTCGAAAAAATACGCTTCCATATTGGCGTTGATCCTGACCATAATCATTTAGATCCTTCATCTTGGCATTCCAGTCATCCATTGTCTCCTAAATTTCCATCTATGCATTGGGGATGGACAGCAGGTTATAGATTTGTAGCTCTAGAAGGAAATGGTGGTCCTGATTTTAATCAATTAGTACAATTACATGGACTAGGAGACGCAAACTATTTTATGACAGAAATAGATTTAGATTTAGTTGCAGCAGACAATGTCCTAACGATCAATCTTGATGCAGATTATACAAAAGCGCTCGAAGATATTGCTGTAAATGCCGGAGTTATAGTCCATGGAGAAAATTTCCAAGCCAAGCAATGTCTTGAAAACTTTAGAGATTATGTTTTTTCTCCAGCTAGTATCACTAGTTCATCAATTGACTTTAGAGAAGTTACTAAATTTAATTTATTCCCCAATCCTATTGAAAATGGATTTACTACTCTAATACTTGAATTAAAAGATTCTAATTATAAATATGATCTATCCATAACATCGTTAGATGGCAAGCAATTAGATTATCTTTATAATGTGATAGATAACCAAACTGTAGAATTTACAAATCAGTTACCTGGAATGTATTTTATAAATCTCATAAAGGAAGGACAAACAATCATAACTAAGAAAGTATTTGTAAAATGAATAAATTGATTTGGCTCCACTTTTTAGTGGCAATTTTAGTTACATTATCCTGCACTCAGGATGATGTAGAGCCAACTCATTTTTCTCCTCAATTAATGGAAGTGCCCAATGGATTTGACGAAATTGAATTTCCTAATGATAACGCATTTTCAAAATCTCGGTGGGAATTAGGCAAACGATTGTTTTACGACCCAATGCTATCTTTAGACAGTACGGTAAGTTGCGCATCGTGTCACAATTCAGAATTCGCTTTTAGTGATGATGTCCCCTTTAGCATAGGCGTAAAAAATAGAATAGGAACAAGGAATGCTCCCACATTGGCTAATGTAGCTTACCACCCATATTTTACCAGAGAAGGGGGAGTCCCAACTCTTGAAATGCAAATCTTAATACCAATCCAGGAGCATGACGAATTTGATTTCAACATTGTGCTTTTAGCGGAGAGACTAAAAGCAGATTCTAGCTACGTCCAGATGTCGATAGATGCTTATGGTCGAGAACTTGATGCATTTGTAATTACAAGATCGTTAGCTTGTTTTGAACGGAGTTTATTAAGTGGTTATAGTCGATATGATCATTATGAAAACTATGGTGATATAGATGCTTTAACGCAAAACGAAATTAATGGAATGGAATTATTCTTTAGTGACAAAACCAATTGTTCACAATGTCATGGAGGTTTTAATTTTACAAACTATGCTTTCGAGAATAATGGTCTTTACCACCAATATGAAGATCCAGGAAGATTTCGATTTACAGGAAATATGGAAGACTTAGCAAAATTCAAAATCCCAAGTTTAAGAAATATTAATCTAACGGCACCTTACATGCACGATGGATCAATACAATCATTGGCAGAAGTTATAAATCATTATAATTCCGGAGGCAAAAATCATCCAAATAAGAGTGCTTTGATTCATCCTTTAAATTTAACTGATAATGAAAAAGCAGAATTACTTGCTTTTTTACAATCTTTGACCGATGAGACATTTGTAAATAATCCTATCTTTAAAAATAATTAGTAGAAAATGAAAAAGTTAATATACATATTACCGTTATTCTTTGTATTAATTCTTTCATGTGCCGAGGAGAATGAATCTACTGTAATTGTAGAGATTGATGAAACCCCGTATGTACTAGAATACGGTAATTTACCTGAGCCAGATTTGCCAGCAGATAATGCACTAACCAAGCAAGGTGTACAATTGGGACGAATGCTTTTTTATGAAAAAATGTTGTCTAAAGATAATTCGCAATCTTGCGCCAGCTGCCATAATCAAAGTGATGGATTTTCGGATACATTGCAATTTTCGGTAGGTGTTGAAATGAAGGAAGGTAAAAGACAGGCAATGTCTATTTTTAATATGGGATGGCATAGTAATGAATTCTTTTGGGATGGACGAGCTGAGCTATTGCGAGATCAATCTTTATTGCCAATAGAAGACCCACTAGAAATGAATGAAACTATTGAAAATGTAATTGACAAATTAAGTGGTCAACCATTGTATACAGATCAATTTACTAGAGCTTTTGGATCAGAGGAAATTACGGCAGAAAAAATGTCATTAGCAATGGAGCAATTTATGTTGAGCATTGTAAGCTATGATTCAAAGTATGATAAGTATCTAGCTGGAGAATTACAATTATCTGAAAGTGAAGAAAGAGGACGTATTCTATTCGAAACAGAATACAATCCCTTTTTTCCTGAAATGTCAGGCGCAGACTGTGCACACTGTCATGGCGGAGCAAACTTTGAAAATGACCAATATATGAATAACGGTTTGGATGCAGATGCCGACTTTGCAGATTTAGGTAGAGAAGAAGTGACCGGTGATTTATCAGATAAAGCTAAATTCAAAACACCTTCTCTAAGAAATATAGCACTTACTCCTCCTTATATGCATGATGGTAGATTTCAGACTTTAGAAGAAGTCGTAGAACATTATGATTTACATATAAAACAATCAACTACCTTAGATCCTGCACTTGTACAAGTGGCAGACAATGGTGGATTGAATTTATCAGAACAAGACAAAATGGATTTGGTTAATTTTTTAAAAACATTAACTGATTATACATTTTTAAATAATCCAGAATACAGTGATCCTTTCTAGGAAAAATTAATTAGAAGTAATGAAACTTTAAATGATAGTTATACGTTTTACTGCAAATGGCAAAGTCAAAGACATATAAAATAACTAGCTTAAGCTTGGCGTTTCTGATATTATTCAGCAGCTCAGGTCTAACCTTAGATATTCATTTCTGTCAAGGTAAGATGAAAAGGGTTAACCTTTTTGGAAAAGCAAAATCTTGTATAGAAGTTAGTCAATCAACTAAACCATGTCATAGTTCATCATTCGCCAATATTTCTTGCGGGAAAGATGGTGATCATAAAGGATGTTGTAAAAACAAGTCCTTAGACCTTAATTTAGATTTTGATTCTGGTGAGATAAATATTAATCAACTTGTAGACATAAAAACGCAGTTGATTGGAAGCACACAAGCTTATCAGTTTATAAATCTTAGTCCAACTCAAAAACTACTTACTTATACGCATTATTTTCCTCCTCCTTTAATTCGAGACATACCAATTGTGTTTCAAACTTTCCTTTTATAGTAGATCATAGTTCTTACACATAGCTCTATTAAATGAGCATTTTAACTAATTAAGAATATGATAAATAATGAAAAAAATAATTCTTGCAATAGGTATTTTATATTGTATTGCTTGTGCAAATAGAGTATTTGCACAAGGACCGCCAATCACAGGCGATAAACCCATAATGTTAGGCGCCAACAGTTGGGTAGTAAAGACCCTTACTGAAATCAGAAATACAGAATCTGGCACTTTTACGGCTGCGCCAATAATGGTGCATTATCTACCAACAGCCAATTCTCTAGTTGGCATACATATTCCGTTTGTCAATACCAAATTTGAAAATCAAAATAGGAATCAATCGCTCGGCGATATTGAACTATTAGCAAAATATCAGTTCTATCGTAAAGATCAAATGGGTAAAACTTTTCGTCTGGTAGCCAAAACCCTTCAAATGCTTCCTACTGGAAAGCAACTTAATTTAGAGGGAATCAGTATGGGAAACTATCAAAGTTACGTAGGCCTAATTGCTGGTTATGAAAGCTTAAAATATGGAATCTCTAATGAATTAGGTTATAGTTTACAACCTACATCAGATATGGATGAATTGAGATACAAATTAAGTTTTGGCTTACCTTTGATGAAGCCAGCATATCCGGTTAAAAAGGTCAATCTGTATTTTGAATATCAAAGCAGTTGGTTTGTTAACCTAGATGAGTATATGTTATTATATGCGCAAGGTGTTCAGTATGCAAAAGGTCAATTTACCATAGAAGCTGCAATACAATTTCCATTAATTCAAACTCAATCTGAACAAAGACTAGAACGAAACTTGAGTGTCTTTTTAGGATCGAGATACATTTTTTAAATCACCATTAAAATAATTTAAAATGAAAAATTTATTAGTAATAGTCATAGCAATATTTTCTTTTACACTATGCTCAAATAGTACCATTGCACAATCTGATAGAGATCAGATAGAAGTGCAAGTAGACGGACTAGGTTGTCCATTTTGTGCTTATGGATTAGAGAAAAAGTTTAAAGAATTCAAAGGCATTAAAGATGTCAAAATAGAAATGGAAACAGGAATATTTACATTCTCTTATCCGTCAGAAAAAGCATTAAGTTTAGAATCAATAGAAAATCAAGTCGATAAAGCAGGGTATACCGCAGTTAGTACTAAAATTACCAGAGCTGATGGCAACATAGAAGAAAGTAAAGAAAATATAACCGCTTTGACAGAAGAATCAATTATTGTAAAAAAAGACATTTTTGTAGCAGGTAATTGTGGCATGTGTAAAGCTAGAATCGAAAAGACTTCGAGAAATATTACAGGAGTTGTTAATGCGGATTGGGATAAAGACAATAAGATGCTAAAGTTAGAATTTGACAATTCTCAAACTTCAATTGGAGAAATTTCAGCTGCTATAGCAAAAGCAGGTCATGATACAAAATATGCTCAAGCAGATGACAATGTATACGATGAATTACCTGGTTGTTGTCAATATGAAAGAATCTAAAAAATATTATTAGAGGGTAACTTGTTACCCTCTATTTAAACGCACGAAATATGAACTTAATAAAGTATTTTTTCTATATAATTATTTCTATCTCTTTTTTAGCTTGTCAAAACAATCCACCAGAATGGAAGTATGCACGCACTATTGATTTAGGAAGTACAACACCGATCGGACTAGCTGTAGTGGATAATCACATTTGGGTTGCTGACGGTGACAATAACCGACTAATACACTTAGATGAAGGAGGGAAGATTTTATTTACAGAAGATGGATTTGAAAGACCTATGCACATTACCTCTGACGGACAATCTATCTTTGTTCCTGAATATGGAATGGATCAAATTACAATTTTTAATGGTAATGAAAGGAAAAAATTGCCATTAGTCGATACATTAGATGCTCCAGCTGGTATACATTTTAATGATGGGATGTTTGCTATCGCAGATTTTTACAATCATCGTATTCTATACGGAAAGGATGATCAGTGGATTTCTTTTGGAAAAGAAGGCAAAGCAGATGGTGAGTTTTATTATCCTACTGATGTACACCTAGCGCATCAAAAAATATACGTAGCAGATGCCTATAACAATAGGGTACAAGTTTTTGATCTCAATGGTCAATTTTTACAAAGTATAGGAAAGGAAGAAAAAATGAATGCATCAACAGGCATTTATGTTGGTCAAGAAATTTATGTTACTGACTTTGAGAAAGACAGAGTATTGGTTTATTCTCTTGATGGAAACTTACTTCAGACCATAGACGAAAAATTAGAAAAACCTACTGACGTTATGTTAAAAGACAATGCACTTTACATAGCAAATTACAAAGGGAAAAATTTGATGATCTTTGAGAAAAAAGCCAATTAAGAAATAAGATTTTACGATTTGTAATAACTTAATGCTTTAAAATAGAGTACATGATTTTAACCTAAAAGACCTAAATCCTAACCAAACCATATTTGAAAACATAATGATTATGAGCTAACATTGTGCTTAGGATATCGGTAAGGGTTAAAATTGGCACTTAAAGGAAATTCCTTTTAAGTGCCAATTTTATTTTAACAAAAATCCCACAAAAGGTCCAGTTGCTCCAATAAAAATCAATTAAATTATTAACAAGTAATTTATCGATCAGTTTTTTACATGTGGCTACTATTTCTCTTTAGTAATTTTAAATTATTAATAACTTTTAAAAAGTTTGCTTTTAGATTTGGGAAAGCTTGTTATATTTATCAATAGCTTTTAACAACTCCAAATCATTAGTAAATGCTACGTACTATCATTATTGAAGACGAGCCTAATTCTATTGAGCTTCTCAGTAGGATCGTGCAAGAATATTGTCCTAACTTAGAAATTATTGGTTCTGCCGGTACATTTATCACTGCTAAAGACTTAATTAATAAGCTAAAACCAGATTTGTTATTTCTAGATATACAATTGAAAGATTGTAATGCTTTCGAACTATTGGCAGATATTCCCAATATTAATTTTAAAATAATTTTCACAACTGCATTCAATGATTTTGCATTTGAAGCTTTCAAATTTGAAGCAGTAGACTATTTATTAAAACCATTCTCTCCTAGAGATGTGAAAACAGCTGTAGAAAAAGCAAATAAGCAAGTTGGAAACTATAGTATCGTCCAAGAACTAAAGTTATTAATTGAAAGTGAAAAACAACATTCTGAGAAAATAAGAATTAGCACAAATAAAGGAATTCATTTTCTAAATCAATCTGAAATAATACGAATAGAAGCGTCAGGATCATATACGACTATTTATATAGACAACAAGAAACCTATCACAAGTAGCAGAAATCTAAAGTACTTTACTGATACATTAAACGAAAAACATTTCTTTAGGATACATGCTAGCCATTTGATTAATTTGGATTATATCTCGCAATATAAGAATGCTGACGGAGGTAGTATATTGCTTAAGAATGATGAGGAAGTGCCAGTTTCAAGAAGAAATAAAAAAGATTTTTTATGCTGGTTTGAGAATACCTAATTAATTAAAGAAAACAAACTTATGATTTGGATTTTTCTTTTAGGAATTAGTTTGGCTTTTGTTTTTCCAATCATTTCAAATTTTACCAATGATAGGAAACTATATTATCTATTCTATATTTTACATATCCTATTTGCTGTTGTTTTCTACTTTGTAAATTATATAAAGTTCGGATTAGTCTCAGGCTTTGATGGATCTTTTATTGATTATAATCTCCGTAATCACAGATGTTTCTTTGCTCTATCTGTCTTAGCATATAATTTCTTTTTGATTAGTTTTTTGAGCGTTTATTGGCCGGATAGATGGACTATCCGATTATTGATTATTAAAATATCACTGATCGTTTCCGTACAGCTTTTAATATTCGTTAGATACAACGTATTTGGGATTTCAGATAATGCCAATTTAATTGTTGTCGGACTTTCTATTATTAACTTTTTTCTTATTTGTTCGATAATTTATAGGTTGTTTAAATCAGGAAATTCGCTAATGTATAGATTAGCATATGTAATTATCATTGTAACAATAGGGCAGGTATTAGGAATATTCTTTGACGAAACATCCACAAATATGTTTAGTGTGAAATTTCCATATCTAATAACACAGTTAATTTTTATTTGCGAATTGATTCTTTTTAATTACATTCTGACGCATACCCATTACAGTAAGCAAGACTTGATGGTTGAGAAAGAAAATAGACTATTACTAGAATCCAACCAGTTAAAGAAATCAGCATTACAAGCACAAATGAATCCACATTTTGTTTTCAATTGTTTAAATTCAATTCAAAATTTTATCGTTTCAAACGACAAAGAAAGTGCTATGGAATATTTAGCAACCTTTGCAAAGTTGATCCGTCAAAATTTAGAAAACTCTACTAAGGAATCTGTTCTTTTACATGAAGAAATTACTATGCTCGAAAACTATTTGGAATTAGAAAAAATGCGATTTAATTCGATATTTGATTATTCTATAAATGTTGATAAGAGAATAGATTTATTTGATGTGTATGTTCCTACTTTATTGATTCAGCCATTTGTAGAAAATGCAATTATCCATGGTATGAAGGCAAAAAAAAGAGGTGGAAAAATAATACTGGATATTGACAAAATCGATGATGTGATGAAAATCACAATTTCTGATAATGGTCCTGGTATAAATTTTAAAACCAATAAAAATAAGCGCTTTAAATCTCTCGGAACTTCTTTGACCAATAAAAGAATTGCATTTATTAATCAAGAACAAGATAAAAAATATAGCCTCAATACAAGCTCAGATGTCAATGGTACAGAAGTGACCATTCAAATATTAAATGTTTTCAAATAGTAAACCAAATTTGAAATTTAACTCAAACTGCTCGATATAAAAGCATATCTACCATATGTATATTATATCCTTCCGGTTACAAAGTCAATATATATATTATCGAATTCTACTGTAATTTGTATTTATCAATCTGTAGATAATGCAAGCGATATTATGGGACGGAAAAAAACAAGTCAAAGGTAGAATTACACTTTCTACCAGCAGTCTACATTTTGTTTTTAGTGACTTTTCCGATACAAGTCTTATGCTAAAAATAGAATTTTCTAAAATAGAAAAACTTACTATCCAACGTATTTATGATTTCTCTGTGAATACAATATCTATTTATTGTATGGATGGTGG
The DNA here is from genome assembly GCA_020630525.1 of Saprospiraceae bacterium. Classification (GTDB taxonomy): domain Bacteria; phylum Bacteroidota; class Bacteroidia; order Chitinophagales; family Saprospiraceae; genus JAHDBF01. The sequence goes on along the minus strand of JAHDBF010000095.1, from coordinate 4,912 downwards.
TGTAAATAATTTTGTAGTAAAAAATCCTATTTCTCTAAAAAAGCAAATTATTGCATTGATGGAATTATCAGTGTCAAAGAAATAAAACTTATTACTCACTTTAAAATAATCATTATGAAAAAATTTCTACTCTTGTTAATTTTTGTCTTTGCTTTAAATCTTATTTATGCACAAGATTTATCTAATTGCAATACCAATGTTGTAACCCTTCAAGATGATCAAAATGGATTTTCTTCCTCGGCACTAGCCACCATTAATTTTGAAAATAATTGTGGCTGTAATTCCACAAGTAATTGTGAAATAGTTAGTCTTGAAATCCCAAGTAATTATAATTGTAGTGGGGTTGTAATTTTCTTAGAAGATTCCTCTGAATGGGATAATGATCATTTCGATATTTACAACTTGTCAAACTGTATTTATCATGGAGCAGATGATAATCCTTATAATGAAAAATCTAACTATAATGTCATTTTTGATTCTTCTCAAACTGGTGGAAATTATGAGATTTTAATTTGTGCAGGTGATGATTTCCCCATAGGTCAGAATTCAATTGAAATTGCATTTAATACTAGCGACTTTTGTATTATTGAAGATTGCACAACAGACAATAACCCACCAACTTGTAGTGGGACTAACTTCACAGTGCAGCTAGACCCCAATCAAAATTTTTACACTTTCGATATTAATGACTTTGCTTCTGATGATTGCAGTTCAGTGTTAACTTACGAGAACGCAAGTTTGGATGTTACAACACCTAATGGAGCAGCTACTTTTTTCTATCCTGGAGTAGATGATCAATTCCCATGCGGCACATATATAGTAACTAGTTCTTTCCCTTTTGATGATGCTGGTAACTTTAGTGATTGCGCTTTTACTTTTACTGTGGAATGTGACACTGTTCCACCAAATGGTTGTAATACCTATTTAGATTTTGATGGAGTAAATGATCAAATTATAGCAGACTCTCCATTAATTGGAAATTCAGAATATACTATTTCATTGGATTTTAAATCTGGAATACAAAGTATGGTAGGATTTCCTAGGTTAGTTGGGTTTACTGGTTTCGAAGCGGAGATTGCAATAAATGGAAATGAGTTGGCTTTTTATAATGGCTCTACTTGGGTTGATAATCTGGGTGTAGTCGTAAGCGATAATACATGGCACAACGTTACTCTTGTTAGATCGTTTGCAGATAATCATATATATCTAGATGGAAGCCTAATCTCATCTTCAGGAACACCTACTTTAAATTTTACAGGTTCAATTAGTATAGGAGGAGAAGCAGTAAATAGCAATGAATTTTTTAAAGGATCTATTGATAATGTCAAAGTATGGAATTTTGCACTTGACTCATCAATGGTTTGTGAAAATATTAATATTGGCATTATGCCAAATGCACTTTTTTATAACTTTGAAGAAGGTATTGGAGGTCAAGATAATTCTAATATAACTTCTGTAATAGATTTGATTAATGGTGATCAAAATGGAACATTAAATAATTTTAATTTGTCTGGAACTTCGTCAAACTATTTATGCGAAGAGCAATTTTCGATTTCTTGTTTTAATTCAACTGTATGCACAGACATTTGCGCAGCTACAACAGTAGATCTTAGCACTGGAATTGATTTT
>JAHDBF010000095.1:0-3183 GCA_020630525.1 Saprospiraceae bacterium | reverse complement strand
ATGCACAGACATTTGCGCAGCTACAACAGTAGATCTTAGCACTGGAATTGATTTTAGTGATGGCTCTATTTTGCCGATTGATGAATACGAAGGTGGATGGCAAATGATCTCTGGTCCTGATACAGAAGTATCATATCCAAGACCAGGTTTTGTATTAAATCCAAATCCGGTTTGGGCTCAACTTGATGGTGCACAATACATATCACCATTTCCCAATGCAAATAATAATCAAGCATTTGACGAACCCTATTTATTTGAAAGATGCTTTTGTGTATGTGATGCTGTAACGGATGTAACTTTGGATGTATCTGCTTTGGTAGATAATTTTATTAACATAGGTTTGTATGATGAAGCAGGGAATCTGATTGAAGAATTGATAGGTTATGATGGGCCTCCCGCCACTTCTACATTCTTATTGCCTGCATTTAATTCTCAGACTACCCACACATTATCTGCAGGCGTATATTGTCTACGTGCAGGTCTTAAAAATGATGCATCTCAAACTATGGGTATGTCAATTAGTGCATCTGTAACTGGAGCAGGGTTAATTGAGTCAGGATGCTGTACGCCATTTACGATTATCACAGGAACAGTATTTAATGATGTAAATTGTAATAGTATAAATGACATTAACGGAGATGTTGGTTTGCAGAATGCAGAGGTGATTTTATGTGATGCTGGTGGGAATGCTATTCAAACTACAATGTCTGATCAGTTTGGATATTATTCATTTTTTGATTTAGAACCAGGTGCCTATGTTGTAAAGCAAAACCCTATTTCGAATTTTAATTTATCATTGGGTGAAGGAGGGTATACTGTGGTTATGGATGCGAATCAAGTTATTGGGGATATTGATTTTGGAAATTGTGCTCCTGAAGAATGCACAGACATTTGTGCAGCCACTACAGTAGACTTAAGTACAGGAATTGATTTTGTAGACGGATCAATATTACCAATAGGTGCATATGAAGGTGGTTGGCAAATGATATCAGGTCCTGACCAAAACGTTTCGTATCCAAGACCTGGCTATGTATTGGATCCAAATCCAGATTGGGGACAACTTGATGGTGCGCAGTACATATCTCCATTTCCAAATGCTTTTAATAATCAACAATTTGATGAGCCATATTTGTTTGAGCGATGCTTTTGTGTATGTGACCCTGTGTCTGATGTTAATTTGAATATATCTGCATTAGTAGACAATTTTATAAATATTGGTTTGTATGATGATGAAGGAAATCTTATCGAAGAGTTGATAGATTATGATGGTCCACCAGCTACTTCTACATTTTTACTTCCAGCCTTTACATCAGAATCTATACATATCTTGAATAGTGGCGTATACTGTCTACGTGCGGGGTTAAGAAATGACGCTGCGAGGACTATGGGAATGTCAATTAGTGCAACAGTTTCAGGTGCAGGATTGATAGAGTCAGGTTGTTGTACACCTTTTACAATAATCACAGGTACTGTTTTTAATGACTTAAATTGTAATGGATTAAATGATACGAATGGTGATGTAGGATTCCAAAATGTTGAAGTTAATCTTTGTGATGCAAACGGAACTCCAATCCAATCCATACAATCTGATCAGTTTGGATATTATTCATTTTTTGATGTTGAACCAGGATCTTACACTGTGAAACAAAGTCCTGTATCAGGATTTGATATTAGTTTAGGTGACGACGGTTATCAAGTTGTAATCGAACCCAATACAGTAATTGGTGATATCGATTTTGGAAATTGTGCTCCATGTATTACTGATGTAACGCCTCCAGTATGTGTTGTCAATGATGTTACTGTTCAGCTAAATGAAGTTGGAGTTGCAAATATTACCTTTAGTCAAATTGATGGTGGTTCATCAGATGAATGTAGTGAGATAAGTATTGAGCTAAGCCAAACAGAATTCTCGTGTGATAATATTGGAGATAATACAGTAATGGTTTCTGTAATTGATGATAGCAATAACACTACAATGTGCAACGTAAATGTATTTGTGGAATACAATTATGAGCCAATAATTACTTGTAATAAGATATTGGTAAATATTGATGCCCAGGGTTTAGCAGTAATAGATGTTGACGATTTTGTTACTTTAGATTTTGGTAATGGATTGTCTTTACCACCATGTGGAACATTTTCTTTAACTGCTCCAACTTCATTTAATTGTAGCCAATTAGGTATGAATACTTTTACAGTTATTTATGAAGATAGTTTTGGGAATATGTTAAGTTGTGAAACCCATGCAGATGTTTCAGACTCAAATGGATTCTGTGACCCTTGTATAACAGATAATGAAGATCCAGTTTGTATCACTCAAGACATCAATATTAGTTTAGATTTAAATGGAATGGCAAGTATAACACCACAAATGATAGATAACAATTCATTTGATTCTTGCACTTCTGTGGAATTAAATCTCGAAGGACAAACAGTGTTTAATTGTAATGATGTAGGCAATACAATATCAGTAACATTATTAGTCACCGATGCAAATGGTAATTCAAGTTTTTGCGATGCCAATGTGACAATAGAAGATAAAATTGCTCCAATATGCCTAACTCAAAATATTAGTGTAAATATTCCAGAAGAAGGAGTAATTTCTATAGATGCAGAACAAATTAACAATGGTTCTAGCGATGAATGTGGAGAACTAAGCCTATCTCTAAATATTGATACTTTTACTTGTGATGACGAAGGAGATAATACTGTAGTTTTAACAGTTTCTGATGCTGCCGGTAATGTTTCAACTTGCGAAGCAATAGTAACGGTAAACGTATGTGCAGATGACGAATGTTGCGCTACAGCAGAGGAATTATCGAATCGAGCAAATCAAGAATTTTCTTCAGCTAATATAATTTGTACAGATTCTGATGGTTTTACTTTTGGAGATGTAGATTTATATGATTGCCAATCGGTTAGTAGAGTATTGTGGGGAGATGGTTCAGTAGATAACGTTTCTGATAATCAAATTCCAGTACATAACTATCAAGAAAATGGAGTTTACCTAATATCTATTGAAGTAAGAGCTGTCGCACCAAATGGAGATACTTGTCAAACAGATGTTGTAGATATGACATTGATATATAAGAATTGTACCTCTAGTCTTGCTCCAATATCTGAAGAAACAAAACTAAAAACATTCCCAATCCCAACAACCAATGAATTAACCATCGAGCTAAC